>JAZJYP010000196.1:0-22450 GCA_040390345.1 Pseudomonadota bacterium
CGTCGATGGTGGCCGCGCTGGTCAATGCCAGCTCCAGGTAATGCAGGGCCGCGTTGGGTGCGTCGATATCATCGGGCACCGGCAGGCCATGCTGCGAATGCACTTCGGCCAGCACTTTGAGCGCCGCGATCTGGTTGTAGGCGTCGCCTTGTTCGCGCGCCAGCACCAGCGCCGCATCGGCCGCCAGCAGGGCTTCCTGTGCCCGCCCCAGGTGGGACAGCGCATGCGCCTGGCCGCGCCGCGCGCTGCTCTTGAATTCGGCCTGCTTGAGCGCTTCGCCGAGCGCCTCGAGTCGGGTGAAGCTGTCGAGGGCCGTCTCATGGTCGCCCGTGTCGATGGCCAGGTCGCCCTTGTATTCGAGGGCCACGGCGTAGGCGCGCGAGCTCGACATCGGCGCCAGCGTGGCCAGCGCCTCCTGCAGCAATTCCAGCGCCGCTTCGCGCTGGCCCAGCTGGCGCAGCGTTTCGGCCGTCTGCATCAGGGCCAGGCCCATGCTCATCGGCCAGCCGGTATGGCGCGCCAGTTCCAGCCCGCGCTGCATCCACTCCAGCGCCGCGTGGTGGGCATTGAGGCTGGTGAAGCTGTTACCGATATTGGTGGCCAGGTTGATCGCGCGGCGCACCTGGCCGGTGGCGATGGCCGCGTCGTAAGTGCGCATGAACAGGCTGATGGCGCGCGCGAAGTCGCTGGCCTGGAAGGCGCTGGTGCCGAGGTAGTCGTTGATCCAGCCCGCCACGGCCAGGTTGTCGCCGGGCGCGTCGGCGTCGAAGCGCTTGCCCCAGTCGGCATCGGCGCGGTGCAGGTCGCAGAAGGCGGCAAACAGGGCGGCCGCCGCGTCGAAAATGTCGATGCGCGCCGCGTCGTTGGCGCGCCGTGCGCACGCGGCGGCGGCGGCCAGTTCCACGTCGCCCTGGGCGGCATTGCCGCGGTCCGTCTCGATCCAGGCGCGCAGCCAATGGGCGTCGGCGCAGCCGAGCGCATTTTGCTGTTCGTCGAATTCGATCCAGGCCTGGTCGGCCAGGGCGCGCGCGCCGGTCAGGTCGCCCGCCAGCCACTGCGCTTCGCCTTCGATGAGCATGCAACGCGCTTCGAGGCGGCGCGACTCGGCCTCGGGCAGTGCACTGAACAGGGTACAGGCTTCACGCGCCAGCGCGCGGGCGCGCACGGGATCGCGCTGGCGCAAGTGCCAGGCGAGGTTCAACAGGCAATCGAGGCGTGCCGGGCCGCGCAATGACGGGAGTGCGGCATCCCATTGCGTCAGCTGCTCGTCCTGCACAAACATGTCTAACAATCGAGGTCCTTACATTGAAGCGATGGCGCGGCGGCGCCAGTGCCGCATTATTTCACATCTTGGCGCCTTATCGAAAAGTCATTGCCACTGAAAACATTGTCAAAAAAATCAGATCAGCAAGTGATACCGAACTGATACCGCACTGGCCTGTTGCAATCGCGTGGCAAAAGTCACAATCGATTCAACCTCGAATCACTGCTGGAGCAGCCATGACCCGCCTGACCACCGCCCTTGCCCATGAATTCAAAATCGTCCGTGCCGGCGTGCGCGGCAAGCGTTACCAGACCATGCTGCCGATGAACGTCTGCCTCGACGTGGGCGACTACATTGCCTCGTCCAACGGCCTGTTCTTCGCCATCATCCAGGGCGACGGCGTGTTCCGCGTCTACCGCGGCAGCGACGTCGACCAGCACCAGGGCTGCCTGTGGGACAGCGCCCGCCCCGGTGCCGGCGGCCGCTTCTTCGCCCTGGTCCAGACCGACGGCAATTTCTGCATCTACCGCGGCGACGGCCTGGCCCGCAACGAAGGCTGGCAATGGGGCACCCAGATGACGGCCGACGGCGGCCAGTTCTACGCGCTGATGCAGGACGATGGCGTGTTTTCCATCCGCCGCGGCCTTGACCCGGTCAATGACCAGGGCGTGGTGTGGCAAACCGGCGTGGCCGACCGTGTCGAGCGCATCGACGCCATTTCCGCCATCGATTACCGCCTGGACGGCGCCAAGCTGGTGCAGTCGCGGCCCTCCGACCTGTACCGCGAAACGGTGCGCAATGCCGAAGCGCGCGTCCAATCGAGCCTGATCGCCGGTTCCGTCACCGTGTCCGATACGGCCGGCTGGAGCGATGAACTCGACGGCGAGATCGAGGTGGCCGCCAGCTTCAACACCTTCGTGCCCATCATGCAGGGCGGCGCCGTGGTGCTGTCGCACGAGACGACCCAGCCCTTCACCCGCAACGCCGCCATCACCACGGCCAAGACCTGGGGCTTCAATGCGCCGGCCGCCGTGCCGGCCAAGTCCTCGATGACCTGCCTGGTGGCCGCCACCCGCTCGACCATTTCGGTGCCCTTCACCCTGACGGGCGTGTTTACGCTCGCCTCGGGCCAGCAGGTCAGCGGCACGCTCGACGGTCTGTACACGGGTTCGAACTGCCACGACCTGGCCGTCACGCTGACGACCTACGAACTGAACCCGCAGGACAGCCAGAGCGTGACCCAGGCGCTGGCCCCGGTGCCGGCCGCCATCGGCGTGGCCACGCCCCACGCGCGCCAGGTTGGCGCCTACGTCTAGGCCGTTCCCGCGATGATGGCAAGCGCCCGCGCGCGGGCGATGCTATAGTTGTCGCAACATGAGCCAGGACACAAATTTTTCACCTTCGCGCGAAACCGCCCAACTGTCCGATGGCCGCATCGTGCTCGATGCCGGCCTGCTCAAATCCCTGCGTAAAACCCGTGGCCTGTCACAGGAAGCGCTGGCCGAGCTGTGCTTCACCCAGCAACTGCCGGTCTCGATCGCCTCGATCAAGCGTGCCGAAACGGGCAAGGCCGTCCTCTACCGCACGGCGCGCCACCTGGCCACCATCCTCGAAGTCGACCTCGACGCCCTGACCATCGGCGTCGAAGAAGACGAGGCCGGCGCCCAAGTCCAGCACATGGCGCCTGTCCACCAGGCCGACACCGCGCTGCGCCTGATCATCGCCCTGCACATCGACATGGCCGCCGCGCCCGACGCCGCCACCAGCGGCGCCATCACCGACATCGTGCAGCAATACGGCGGCACCCTGGCCACCCCGATGGCCGCCCAGACGGTGGCCCTGTTCGGCCAGGCCCGGGCCTTTGGCAGCGATGCCCTGCGCTGCCTGCAGTGCGCCCAGGACCTGGTGCAGCTGCTGCGCGTGCATGGCGGGCGCGCGCTGGCGATGCGCCTGGTCGCCAGCGCCAGCGCCACCGCGCCGGACGGCCTGCCCGAGCTGCGCCCGCGCGGCGCCGGCTTGCCGCTGTATGTCGCGCGCACCCTGCTGTCGCAGCTGGCCAGCCACGCCGAGTTTGCCGACGCCGAACCGCCGCAGCCGGACTACCTTCTCTTTAGCGCCCCCAGTGCCGCGGCCGTGCTGGCGCCGCTGGTGGGCCGCCAGACCGAAACGCGCCAGTTCAAGGCCGTGCTCGAAGCGACCGCCGAGACCCAGTCCGGCCAGGTGGTCTACCTGCGCGCCCAGGCCGGCGTGGGCAAGTCGCGCCTGGCCCAGGAATTTGCCAGCCTGGCGCGCCAGCACGGCATGGGCACGCACACCGGCCAGGTCCAGGATGCCGGCGCCGACAGCTGGCGCAGCCCGCTCGACCAGCTCGCGCGCAGCCTGTTTGGCGTCGCGCCCGGCGCGGCCGGCATCGAAGAGATTGTCGACGCCCGCGTCGCCGCCTTGCACCTGCCGGCCGACTGGCTGATCTTCTACCGCGCCATGACGGGCGCACGCATGAACTCCGAGCACATGTCGCTGTTTGCCGCGATGAGCCATGCCACGCGCGAGAGCGGCCTGGCCCACGCCCTGCAAACCCTGATCACCCGCCTGGCCATGGACGAGCCGCTGATGCTGCTGCTCGAAGACGTGCACTGGGGCGACGCCACCCTGTTCGAAGCCCTGGGCGGCCTGATGGCGCTGGCGCGCGAAGCCCCTGTCATCTGGGTGCTGACCTCGCGCATCGAAAACGACCCGCTCGAAGCCCAGCTGCGCAGCCACCTCTACGAGCTGCCGCTGACCGTGTTCGACCTGGCCCCGATGGCCGCGCGTGACGCCCAGGCCCTGGCCGACCAGTATGCCGACGTCGATGCCGACTACCGGCGCCGCTGCGTCGAACGGGCCCAGGGCAATGCGCTGTTCCTGGTGCAGCTGCTGGATAGCCCCGACGACCACCTGCCGGCCAGCCTGAAACACCTGATCCAGGCCCGCCTCGACGCCCTGCCCGACGCCCACCAGCGCGCGCTACGCACGGCCGCCGTGATCGGCAACCGTTTCGAGCTGGCCATGCTGCGCGAGGCGATCGGCGACGAACGCTACGAGCCCGATAGCGCCGGTCGCAACAGCCTGGTGCGCCGCGTCGCGCCCGGCACCTACGCCTTCTCGCACGACCTGGTCATGCACTGCATCTACGAGTCGATCGAAGAAGGCACATTGCGCCGCCTGCACCGCGTGGTGGCCAACCTGCTGCACGATGCCGACCCGGCCAGCGCGGCCGAGCACCTCTACCGCGCCGACGACGCCAGCGCCTTCGACATGATGCTGCGCGCGATCCGCGACAAGCTGGCCGGCCACCAGTACGAAGATGCGCTCGACCTGACGGCCCAGTGCAGTGCCCACGACTCGACCCGCTACAGCAGCTTCACCCTGGCGCTGCTGCAGTCGCACGCCACCGCCGGCATGGGCCAGATGGCGCAGGCGCGCGAACGCTACGGCCACGCCCTGATGCTGGCCGGCCGCCCGCAGGAAAAGATCGACGCCGTCATCGGCCTGGCCACCACGCTCAACATCCTCGACGAACTCGATGAGGAAGAGCGCCTGCTCGACGACACCCTGCCGCTGGCGCGCTCGGTCAATGCCGACGCCGCGCTGGCCAAGCTGCTGTACCTGAAGGGAAATATCTATTTCCCGCGCGGGAATTTCAGCGAATGCCGCCGCCACCACGAAGAGGCCGTGCACCACGCGCGCGCCAGCGGCATGACCGAAACCGAAGCGCGCGCCCTGTCCGGCCTGGGCGACTCCTACTACGCCCAGGGCCGCATGCAAAAGGCTTACGAGGTGTTCAGCGACTGCATCGCCATGTGCAACCAGCACGGCTACCTGAACATCGCCGCCTCCAACCGCTCCGCGCTCGGTTCCACGCGCCTCTACCTGGGCCAGCCCGGCCAGGCCGTGGCCGACGCCTTGCACTCGGCCGAACTGGCGCGCAAGGTCGGCAACAAGCGCGCCGAAATCTTTTCGCGCCTGACCGCCGGCTGGGTGCTGGTGGCCACCGGCGACCTGGAACGCGCCGATGAAGAAGTCAACCACGCCCTCGACCTCACGCGCGCGATGGGTGCAAGCCGCTTCGAACCCTTCCTGATGGAGAGCGCCGCCCGCATCGCCTGGCAGCGCGGCATGCCGGAGCTGGCCGAACAGCACATCATGAGCGCCCATGCCGCCGTCGAGCGCCAGCAGCTGCACCGCTTCATCGGCCCCTGGATCCTTGGCACCGTGGCCCTGTTCACCCAGGACCCGGTGGTGCGCAAGAAGGCCCTGCTCTCGGGCGCCGCCCACCTCACGCGCGACTGCCTGGCCCACAACGCCTACCGCTTTTTCGTTAGCGCCGCCGAAGTGTCGCTGATGGAGAACGACACCGTCTCGGCCGAGTTCTACGCCGAACAGCTGGCCGGCTACGCCCAGCCGGAGCCATGCGCCTGGGTCGACTACCACGTGAGCCTGATCCGCCAGTGGGCCAACTGGATCGACGCGCCCAGCACGCCCGCGCACAAGGCCCTGCGCGCGCTGCAGGAACAGGCGCGCAGCGCCGGATTCACCTTCACCACACCACGGCTGCACGCCGCACTGCTTGCCCTGCCCACCTAGCCAAGGAGAACCATGAACACACTGCCTCGCGGCCGCGCCGCCGTCGACGTCCTGCTGGCCGACGCCCAAGCCAAACTCGAGACGCTGGCCAGCCTGAATCCCGTACTGTTCGATGTATCGCTGCGCGAGCCCTGCTTCTCCTCCTACTACGGCCACACCTTGCAGAACAAGCTCGACATCCTGCCCATGGTCGAACGCTTCGGCATTCCCTTCAAGGTGCTCGCCACGCTCGACTACCAGTACCCCGAACACAAGCAGGTGGAAGACGACTTCTGCATCCACCTGCGCGACACCGGCTACGACATGACGGGCTGCTTCGTCTTTACCGCCGCCGGCACCATCGACGAAGGCGTGTTCAAGCCGACCATCAGCATGGAAAAGCTGGTCGAATACAAGATCCCCAACACGCTCAACGAGATCTACCTGATGCCTCCGCCCAAGGACCCGCAGCTCATGCTGCAAGGCCTGGGCGAGAGCATCGCCTGGATTCGTCAGAATATGCCGACCGACCCGAGCGGCACCTCGCGCGTGTATGTCAATGTGGTGGACCTGATGGACGCCGTGTATGGCGACCCGCAATGGGCGGTGACGGTGCTCGAATTTATGGCCACCTTGGCCATCGACGGCGTCTCGTTTGAAGACGGGCGCGGTACCTACTTCCCCTTCCAGGTGGCGGCCACGGTCAAGATGATGAAGGCGCTGCTGGCGCCCGGGCAGCAAGTGCTGTTCCACTGCCATTGCGGCAACGGCATGGAGAATGCGTCCGTGATCGAAGCGCTGATGGCCGGCTGCGATGGCTACTGGGCCGGCATGGACCGCGAATCGTCGACCATCGGGCACGCCTCGATGAGCGAACTGGTGGCCAACCTCGCGCGCGCCGGCAATGCGCAGATGGGCCAGCAATACCAGATCGACGCGCTGGTACCGATCACCCACGCCATGCACGTGATCAACAACGAAGCGCGCACACCGCAGACCTGGCCGATCCAGGGCAGCAACGCCTACCGCCAGATGCTGACGAGTTTCGACCAGATTCCCGAGCGCCTGATGGACCTGCCACCCTCGATCGTCGGCGAACAGTACCACTACCGCATTTCGCCGGTCGGCAGCGACGTGCTGGTGGTGCAGGGACGGGTACAGGAAGTGATGCACATCGCCATCAGCGACGACACGGCCAAGGCGATGATCCTGCTCATGCGCGACGACCTGCGCGCCGGCGAGCGCATCCGCTACAACGACCCCGACCAGCTACGCCTGCTCTACCAGCGCGCAATTGAATGAGCGCAAGGGCGCGCATTTTATGGTGGCACGATGCCCGTCAACTGTGCCAAGGCGCGCCCAATTTCGTCGAGATGCTGGTAGCCAAAAATCAAGCCCGCAATCACCAGAATGGTCGCGAAATTCACAAATAGATTCGCCCCGACATCTGCCAACCAACGCTTCCAGGAGCGCCTTTCGTTTATTGAAGAATGCACCAACTCGAGCTGTTTGGAAACGTGGGTAGAAGCGAAGTCGCTACCAAGCTGGGCAACGCGCACAGCGAGCGACTGCTCCATGAAATTATTCAACAACATGAACGCCTGACGCCTATATGCTTCAAGTTGTGAAGGAGCGCGCGCCGCCAGTTTGAAGTTGACAATGTCGGCCTCGGTGACGGCGCACCCTGTGTTTTCCTGTACGGCGCGAATGAACTCTGCCTTATGTCTCTTGTAGAGTACGTAGGCCAGCGCGTCCACGCCATCGCGTGGATCACGAACCAGGACATCGAATATTGAGGATTTCTCAGCCATGGCCGGCCACCTTGTGCAATGCCAAGGTAAATGCCCGCGACAACTCCTCGTCAGAGAATGAGTACTTGGACAGGTCCAGGCCACCAACCATCAAGGGGCTTACCAATGCGGGATTCTCAAGCTGCAATTTCCATCGCGCAGACGCGCGACGCGCAATTTCCTCCAACTGCGCATTCGTAAAATGGTTTTCGCACATGGCAGCCTCCGTTTAAAAGTTCATACATTGTTGGAGTCGCACAGCCCAACAAAGTTCAACCGAAACGAGGCGGAAAAGGAAAAAACTGGCTTAGCGGGGGATGCGTGCTAAAGGCCGGGCCAGCAGGTAGCCCATGAACAGGCCGGCCAGCAGGCCGCCGATGTGGGCGGCATTGTCCACGCGCGGGTAGAGGAAACCAAAGAGCAGGTTGGCGAACACGATCGGCACCGTTGTTTTGCGGATCGACGCCATCACCGTCGGCGGCACCGCGTTGCGCGGATTGAGCACGAAGGCGAGCAAGCCGCCAAACACGCCAAAGATGGCGCCGGACGCGCCCGCGCCATTGGTCATCGGATGCCACCACAAGCTGGCCATTTCGCCAAACAGCGCGGCGCACAGGTAGAGCAAGGTAAAGCGCAAGCTGCCGAACAGGCGTTCGACAATCGGGCCTGCCTGTATCAGCGCGATCATGTTCACCGCCAGGTGCAGCAAGCCAAAATGGATGAAGGTGGACGTGAGCAGGCGCCACCATTGGCCCGACAAGGTCAGCGGACCAAGATTTGAACCCCAGCGCACGGCCACCGCCGGATTGATCGTGAACAGGCCCGCGCCATTGGCCAGCATCAGCGCAAACACGAGCAAGTTCAGGCCGACGATCGCGGGCGTGACAACGGCGCGCTTGCTGACGGTGTCGAGCTGGTCGACAAACTGGTCGCGCTCGCGCTGCTCTTTGATGAAATCGTGGGTCTGGCGCATCGACAGGGCGGCGAGAATGGCCCGGGCCGCAGCGGCGTCGGGCGCCTCGAAGGACACTTTCAATGGTGCCGTGCGGCCGCCACCCCAGACGTCGAAAAAAACGCGCGCGCCGTCGGCGTAGGCGTCGAAGATGTCGTGCTGGGCGATCGCCTGGCGCACCGGCGCGCCGGTGCGGAAGATGCGATGGCGTTTGCCCGTGATGACGATGGCATCGGCGCCCAGCGCGATCTGGCCCGCGCCGTAAAGGCCGAAAGCACTGCTGCCCCGGCGTGCAAAACTGACGTCGAAGCGCGCCTGTGCGGCGCTGTCCGGCACGAGCTGGAGGTGGGGCTTGGGGCTGGCTGCTGCGTGGGCGTGCATGGCACTCTCATCCTGTTGAACCGATGAGGAAAGCTTAACAGCCGATTCTTTGGCTCCGCTTAAGCCGCGCCAATGATCAAAACAGCAATACGCTGCCCCCTCTCAGGGTTTAGGCAAACTTCGAGAAGTCCGGCTTGCGCTTTTCGAAGAAGGCGGTGAAGGCTTCTTTTGCTTCCGGCGCTTGCAGCATCGGCCCGAAGTGGGCGTTTTCCGCCACCATGGCCGCCGTGACCGGTTCGCTGCGTGCACGTTTCATCAGGGCCTTGGTAGTGCGGATCGACGCCGCCGGCAGCGCCACCAGCTTGGCGGCCTGGCGCTGGGCGAACGGCAGCAGTTCGTCGACGGGCAGCACCTTGGCGACCAGGCCCATTTGCAGCGCTTCCTGGGCCAGGAATGGCTCGCCCAGCATCAGCTTTTCGGCCGCGCGCGCGTGCCCGGCCATTTGCGGCAGCAGCAGGCTGGAGGCGAATTCCGGCACCAGGCCCAAGGGCGTGAACGGCAGCGAAAACTTGGCCGTATCAGCACAGTAGACCAGGTCGCAGTGCAGCAGCAGGGTCGTGCCTATACCGATCGCCGCGCCCGACACCGCCGCGACGACCGGCTTGGTGCAGCCGCTCAGGGCAATCATGAATTTGTAGACTTCGCGCTCTTCCACGGTACGGCCCGGGCCCGAGTTTTTCAGGAAATCGTCCAGGTCGTTACCGGCCGTGAAAATCTCGGGCTTGCCGGTGATGAGGATGGCGCGCACGGCGCTGTCTTGCTCGGCGTCGTTGATGGCGTCGGCCATGGCCTGGTACATCGCCGCCGTGATGGCGTTCTTGCGTTCCGGGCGATTGAATTCGATCGTCAAAATGCCGTCGGCCTTGCTGCTCAAAATATCCATGTCGTCTCCAAAAAGTGAAAGGGCGCCAAGGTAATCCTGTAGCGCCCTTTGATGTTGCGATTTTAACCGATGCTTAGCAAGCTTCGAAGATGCCCGCTGCGCCCATGCCGGCGCCGACACACATCGTCACCATGCCGTATTTGAGCTTGTTGCGCTTCAAAGCGTGGATCACGGTCGCCGCGCGAATGGCGCCGGTGGCGCCCAACGGGTGGCCCAGGGCAATCGCGCCGCCCATCGGGTTGACCTTGGCCGTGTCGAGACCGAGGTCGCCGATGACGGCGAGCGCCTGTGCGGCAAAGGCTTCGTTCAGTTCGATCCAGTCCAGCTGGTCCTGGGTGATCCCGGCGGCGGCGCAGGCGGCAGGAATGGCCACCTTCGGGCCGATGCCCATGATTTCAGGCGGTACGCCGCGCACGGCGAAGGAGGAGAACTTGGCCAGCGGAGTCAGGTTGTGCTCGCGCAGGATTTTCTCGGACACGATCAACAGCGCGCCGGCGCCGTCGGACATCTGCGAACTGTTGGCGGCGGTGACGGAACCCTTGGCGGCGAACACGGGCTTGAGTTTGCCCAGCGACTCCATCGACGAATCGGCGCGGGCGCCTTCATCGGTGTCGACGGTGCGGCGCTTGATGTCGACTTCACCGGTAGCCAGGTTCGGCGTGCGGGTGATGATCTCGAACGGCGTCGTCTCATCCTTGAAGAAGCCAGCCTGCTGGGCGGCCACGGCGCGGCGGTGCGATTCGACCGAGAAGGCGTCCTGGGCTTCGCGCGAGACTTTCCATTGCGTCGCCACTTTTTCCGCCGTCAGGCCCATGCCGTAGGCCAGGCCGACGTTCTCGTCGGTGAACATATTCATATTCATCGATGGGTGGAAGCCGCCCATCGGCACCATCGACATCGATTCGACACCACCGGCGATCATCACGTCGGCTTCGCCCACGCGGATGCGGTCCGCTGCCATTGCGATGGCGGTGATGCCGGAGGCGCAGAAGCGGTTGATCGTCACGCCGCCCACGGTATTGGGCAGGCCGGCCATGACGACGGCGTTACGCGCCACGTTCAGGCCTTGCTCGCCTTCGGGGAAAGAGCAGCCGATGATGGCGTCAACGACCAGTGCCGGGTCCAGGTTCGGCGCCTGGGCCATGACGTTCTGGAGCACGCGCACCAGCAGGTCGTCCGGACGGGTGGATTTGAACATGCCGCGCGGCGCCTTGCCGATCGGGGTGCGGGTTGCGGAGACGATGTAGGCGTCTTGAAGTTGTTTGCTCATTTTGTTCTCTCAATTATTCGGTTTAGCGCTTCTCGGATAAATACCAGTCGACCTGTACCTGTGCTGCCAGCGTTCCCTGCGCGTCAAAGATATCGACTTCGACGGGGAAGGCGATTTTGCCGTCCACCTTCAGCTGCGCCTTGAGCGCCGCGATGTCGCCGGGCACGCGGCCCGTTGCATGCGTCGCGCCCTTGGCCACTTTCTGGTACTGGATGCGCGACTCCTTGGCCACCGGACGCAGGCCCAGGATCAAGTCTGCGAAGCCGCCCGCCATCGCCGCGCCGGAAGCCGTTTCGGCCAGCGTGAAGATGGCCCCGGCGTGCTGCGTGCCGAGGTGGTTGTGCAGCTTCGGATCGTCCGGCATCGACACCTTGGCGGTGCCGGCGCCGATCTCGTCGATCGAGATGCCGAGCAGGCGCACGAAGGGCAGCGTCGCCATCATTTGCTGCCGGATCTTGTCATACACCATACTTGGCCTCACACGCAGTAGCAGTTTGAATGCTAAGGTCGCAATCGACATGGTTCATCGATCAGTTGCGAACTGGTTTACCGGTCTGCATCATGCCCATGATGCGTTCCTGCGACTTCGGATTGTTGAGCAGCTCCAGGAAGGCCTTGCGCTCGGCGTCGAGGAACCACTGCTCGGATACCAGCGAACCCTGGTCCACGTCGCCACCGGTGACGATTTCCGCGATCATGTCTCCCAGCTTGTAGTCGTGCGCCGAGATGAAGCCGCCGTCGCGCATGTTCACCAGGGTCGAGCGGATCGTCGCCCAGCCGTAGCGGCCCGTGACCGGGATCAGCTTTTGCAGTGGCGGACGGTAGCCCTTGTCGAACATGGCGCGCGCTTCCACTTTGGCCACGTGCAGCAGCTCGTAGGCGTTGAAGACGATGATGTCGTCTTCTTTCAGGTAGCCCATGGCCTTCGCTTCCAGTGCCGACTTCGACACATTGGCGGTGGCGGCGTTCTGGAAACCGGCCTTGAGGAACTGCAGCAGGTCGTTGCCCTTGGCGTCGTTGGCGGCGCGTGCAGCCGCTTCCTTCAGGCCACCGCCCGCAGGAATGAGGCCCACGCCCACTTCGACGAGGCCGATGTAGGACTCGATCGAGGCGACGCGCTTGGACGCGTGCAGCATCATCTCGCAGCCGCCGCCCAGGGCCAGGCCGGCTACGGCTGCCACCACGGGCACGTTCGAATACTTCATCGCCATGAAGGCTTGCTGCAGTTCGCTGATGATCGGGTCGACCGCTTTGGCGCCGCCCTGCATGAACGCAGGCAGTGCCGATTGCAGGTCGGCGCCGGCCGAGAAGGCGCCGCCTTCGGCAGCGTCAGCCGCCCAGATGACCAGGCCCTTGAAGTTCTTTTCCGCTTCCGCCTGGGCCATCTTCAGGCCCTTGATGACGCCGTCGCCGATGACGTGCATCTTGGTTTTCAGCGACAGCACCAGCACGTCGTCGTTCATGTGCCAGATGCGCACGGAGTCGTCTTCGTGCACGGTGACGCCGGCGGTGCGGCCGTCCGGCACGCCGGCGCCCAGCACCGGCGCGCGGAACGGCTGGCGCTCATACACGGACAGGGTCGAGCGTGGAATGTAGGCGTTTTGCGAGACCGAGTACGAACCGGCTGGCGTGTGCACGCCTTCCTTTTCGAAGACCCAGGCTGGCAGCGGCGCGTTGCACAGCGCGTGGCCGGCGTCGATGTCTTCCTTGACCCACTGGGCGATCTGCGTCCAGCCCGATGCCTGCCACGTTTCGAACGGGCCGACATTCCAGCCGAAGCCCCAGCGCATGGCGAAATCGATGTCGCGCGCGTTGTCGGCGATCGATTCGAGGTGGATGGCGATGTAATGGAAGGCGTCGCGGAAGATCGCCCACAGGAACTGCGCCTGTGGATTGGTCGATTCGCGCAGCGTCTTCATTTTCTTGACCGGGTCTTTTTCCTTCAACATGCGCGCGACGATGTCGGCTGCCTTGCCGCCGCTTGGCACGTATTCGCCGCTGGCGAAGTCCAGGCGCATGATGTCCTTGCCGACTTTCTTGTAGAAGCCGCCGCCGCTCTTCTGGCCCAGGGCGCCCTTCTCGACCAGTTTGGCCAGCACGGCCGGCGTCGCGTAGGTCGACGCAAACGGATCGTTCGGCAGGTAGTCCTGCATGGTCTTGATCACATGGCCCATCGTGTCCAGGCCGACCACGTCGGCGGTGCGGAAGGTGCCGGACTTGGCGCGGCCAAGCTTGGCGCCGGTCAGGTCGTCGACGATGTCGCAGGAGATGCCGTACTTCTCGGCTTCGTAGATCGTGGCCAGCATGCCGAACACGCCGACGCGGTTGGCGATGAAGTTTGGCGTGTCCTTGGCGCGCACGACGCCCTTGCCCAGGGTAGTGGTCAGGAAGGATTCGAGCTGGTCGATGATGGCAGGCTTGGTGGCGACCGTCGGGATCAGTTCAACCAGGTGCATGTAGCGCGGCGGGTTGAAGAAGTGGACGCCGCAAAAGCGCGACTTCAATTCTTCGTCGAAGCCTTCGGAGAGCTTGGTGATCGACAGGCCGGAGGTGTTGGAGGCGAAGATCGCGTTTGGCGCGATGTGCGGGGCGACCTTCTTGTACAGGTCGTGCTTCCAGTCCATGCGCTCGGCGATGGCTTCGATGATCAGGTCGCATCCAAGCAGCACGTCGAGGTTGTCCTCGTAGTTGGCGATCTCGATCAGGGACGCGTCGTCCTTGTTGCCCAAGGGCGCCGGGCTGAGTTTTTTCAGGTTCTCGATCGCGCGCAGCACGATGCCGTTCTTCGGGCCTTCTTTGGCAGGCAGGTCGAACAGGACGACCGGCACTTTGGCGTTGACGCAGTGGGCCGCGATTTGCGCGCCCATCACACCGGCGCCCAGCACGGCGACTTTTTTGACGATGAAATTGGTCATGGTATCCCTCTAATTAAAACAGGTCGACGTCAAGCGCCATCAGGTTGGCAGAGCCGGAACGGGCCTGGCGGATCAGCGTTGCCGTCTCCGGCTGCAGGCGGGCGAAGTAGAAGCGCGCGGTGGCCAGTTTCGATTTGTAGAAGTTGTCGCCCGAATCTTCCTTGGCCAGCGCGATCTTCGCCATCTGCGCGAAGAAGTAGCTGTACACGAGGTGGCCCACGATGCGCAGGTAAGGCACTGCGGCCGCGCCCACTTCATCGGGATTCTGGAAGGCTTTCATGCCGATTTCCATGGTCAGCTTGCCGACCTTTTCGCCCAGGTCGCCCAGCGGGGTGATGAACTCGGACATCGCTTCGTCGGTGCCGTTTTCTTCCACAAAAGCGCGGATCTTGTCGCCGAACTTGCGCAGCTTGGCGCCGTTGTCCATCAGGATCTTGCGGCCCAGGAGGTCGAGTGACTGCACGGTGTTGGTGCCTTCGTAGATCAGGTTGATGCGCGCGTCGCGCACGTACTGTTCCATGCCCCATTCTGAGATGTAGCCGTGGCCGCCGTAGACCTGCATCGCTTCCGAGGTCGCGATCCAGCCGTTGTCGGTGATGAAGGCCTTGATGACAGGGGTGAGCAGTGCCACTTCGTCGGCCGCTTCTTTGCGCACTTCTTCGTCGGGGTGGTGCAGTTCGCGGTCGATCTGCAGCGCCACGTAGGACGAGAAGGCGCGCGCGCCTTCAGCGTAGGCCTTGGCCGTCAACAGCATGCGGCGCACGTCAGGGTGATGGATGATCGGGTCGGCAGGACGGTCCGGCGCTTTCGGGCCCGACAGGCTGCGCATCTGGATGCGGTCCTTGGCGTAGGTCAGCGCGTTCTGGTAGGCCACTTCGGTCAGGCCAAGCGACTGCATGCCCACGCCCAGGCGGGCCGCGTTCATGAAGACAAACATGGCGTTCAGGCCCTTGTTTGGCTGGCCGATGATCCAGCCTTTCGCGCCGTCCAGGTTCATCTGGCAGGTCGAATTGCCGTGGATGCCCATCTTCTCTTCGATCGCGCCGCACGCGATCGCGTTGCGTTCGCCAACCGAGCCGTCCGTGTTCGGCAGGAACTTCGGCACCAGGAACAGTGAGATGCCTTTCGAGCCTTCCGGCGCGTCCGGCACGCGGGCCAGCACCAAGTGCAGGATGTTCTCCGACATGTCGTGCTCGCCGGCCGAGATGAAGATCTTCGAACCGGTGATCAGCCACGAGCCGTCGGCCTGCGGCAGTGCCTTCGAGCGCAGCATGCCCAGGTCGGTGCCACAGTGCGATTCGGTCAGGCACATGGTGCCGGTCCACTCGCCCGTCACCAGTTTCGGCAGATAGGTCTTCTTCTGCTCGTCGGTGCCGTGTTCAAGCAGGCACTCGTAGGCGCCGTGCGACAGGCCCGGATACATTGACCAGGCCTGGTTGGAGGAGTTGAGCATCTCGTAAAACGAGTTATTGAGCACGATCGGCAAGCCCTGGCCGCCGTATTCGGGGGAGCATGAGAGCGCGGCCCAGCCACCGTCCACATACTGCTTGTAGGCTTCCTTGAAGCCTTTCGGGGTGGTCACGGACTTGCTGGCGGCGTCGTAATGGCAGCCCTCGCGGTCGCCCGAATGGTTCAGCGGGAACAGCACCTCCTGCGTGAACTTGGCACCCTCTTCGAGCACCTGGTTGATGATGTCGGCGTCGACATCCTCGAATCTCGGCATTTGCTTCAATTCGTCCGAGACATTGAGGAATTCGTGCAGCAAGAACTGCATATCCCGAATTGGCGCGACGTATTGACCCATGATTTTTCTCCTGACGAAGGTGTGATTGAGACCCTGGCGCGCTGCGCTCAGGCTTTTTGCGGATTTTGGTAATTTTCGACGAGGCGCTCGAAGCCGATGCGCGCGCGATCGACGCTGCCGGGCATGCGCAGGAAACGCGCGTCGTGGTGCAGGGCCAGGATCAGGCCGTACATCTCGTAGACCATCTGTTGCGGATCGGTGTCCGGTTTCAGGTCGCCGATGGCGATGGCCTGCTCCACGCAGCGCAGCAGGGCGCCCTGCCAGGCGCGCACCATGGAGACGAGCTCCTCGCGGATCGGGCCGGGACGGTCGTCGTATTCGACCGCGCCGCTGATGTAGATGCAACCGGAAGCGATTTCGACGCTCACGCGCTTGATCCAGCGCGCATACATCGAGGTCAGCCGGGCGATGCCGCGCGCCTCTTTCACGCTGGGGAAGAACACTTCCTGCTCAAAGCGGTGGTGATACAGCTTGAGCACTTCCATCTGCAAGTCTTCGCGCGAACCGAAGTGCGCGAACACGCCCGACTTGCTCATGTTCATCTTGTCGGCGAGCAGGCCAATCGTCAGCCCTTCCAGGCCGTCACGGCTGGCCAGGTCGAGTGCAACGTCAAGGATGGCGGCCCTTGTGAGTTCGCCCTTGCGCATGAATTTGACTGAAGTGTTAATGGGAAGATTCCTTTAGGCCGATGAATATTTCCGTGCGTGATAATGAAATCCGAACGCTCGTACTATTATCCACTACGACTTAAATGTCAAACCCGAACTTAGAGGTGAGGTTCTATTGATGCGCCGCAGCAGAGAAATCGGCAAAACCGGGGTCAAACCCGGCAACTGGACAAATCGGGGACAGACCCTAAGCGCTGCGCTTAGTGGGACGGCCCTTGGCGGTGCTGCCAGGCTCGGGATAGAGGCGGCGCGCTTCGGCGGCGCGCGCGCGGCGCGCCACGCTGTCGACCGTCTCCAGATACAGCGTCCGGGCCACCTGGGCCGCGCCACGGCTCTCCGACAGGCCCCGCACCACCACTTCCCAGCTGTCGGAGCCATTGTCGATCGTTAGCTTTTCGCCAAGACGCGCTGGCCGCGCCGGTTTCACCCGTTCGCCATTGACGCGCACGCGCCCGGCATCGACGGCCTCGGTGGCCAGCGAACGCGTCTTGAAAAAGCGCGCCGCCCACAGCCATTTGTCGAGCCGAACCTCGCTCATGTATAGCCCATATCGAAAATACGCATCGTAAATTTATAGAACAGGTAAGCGGCGCCATAGCCAAAACGGCGCAGCCAGCCGGCATTGTCGAATTCCTCGGCATGCACTTGCACGCCATCGAGGATGCCCAGCTCCATCTGCTGCCGCAAGGTGCGCGCAAATGCCGCATCCTTGACCACCACATTGGCTTCCTGGTTCAAGAACAGCGACAAACCATCGCAATTGCTCGACCCCACCGTGGCCCAGTCCTCGTCCACCACGGCCACCTTGGCATGGAGCTGGGTCTTGCGGTATTCAATCACCTGCACGCCGCTGGCGAGCAGCTTGGGATAGAACGAGCGCGCCACCATGTCCTGCAGCCAGAACTCCCCCACCCCGATCAAGAGCTTGACTTCGACCCCGCGCCGCGCCGCCTGGGCCAGCGCCTCGCGGAACTTGCGCCCCGGGGCGAAGTAGGGATTAGCCATCAGCACGCTGCGGCGCGCCCGCCCCAGCGCCTGCAAATACGCGCGCTGGATGGTGCGGCGGTTGCGCCAGTTGTCGCGCACCACGAAGCCGGCCAGCACCGGGCTCTCGGTCGCGGCCTTGCCCACGCGCCGCATGTCGCGCAGCAGCTTCATGCGCCGCAGCAGCGACAGGCGCCCCAGGCGCGCCCACTGCACCTGCACCTCTTCATGGATATGGCTCACCAGCGGCCCCGTCACCTGGACGGCGAAATCCCAGCGCGGTGCCGGTAGCGCCTGGCTCACATCGTAATCGCACAGCATGTCGTCGTTGACATTGATGCCGCCGACAAAGGCGATGGCGCGGTCCACCACGCAAATCTTGCGGTGGCTGCGCGTGACGCCGCGCTTGAACCAGGGGTTGAAGACGCGGTGCTTGACTCCCGCCTGGGCCAGTTCGAGGTCCATGCGACTGACCTGGCCGTGGCCGGTGCCGAACCAGTCGGTAATCATGCGCACGTGTACGCCGCGTTCAGCCGCGCGCATCAGCGCCGCCTGCACGCTGGCCGCCACCGTATCAGCGGCGAAGATATAGGTTTCAAAATAGACGTCGTACTGGGCCGCGTCGATCGCCGCGATCAGGGCGGGAAAGAATTCCTGGCCGCTGTGCAGCAGCGTGACGGCATTGTCGGGAACGAAATTGACCGTGCGCATAGGCCTTAGCTGAGTGTCAGGGTGGCAACGATGGGGGCGTGGTCGGACAGCTTGGCCCACACCGTACCATGCAACACTTCGGCGTGCGCCACCTTGAAGCCGCGCACATAGATGCGGTCGAGCCGGAACCAGGGCGCGAAGGCCGGGAAGGTGCGCGCCGGCCGCAGCGGCGCGTTGCGCCCCACCATGCTGCGCACCAGGTCGCCCAGGGCCGAGCCGGAACCGACTTCATCGAACACTTCACGCACGTCGAGCGCCGCGCGCAGCTTGTCGGACAAGGTATTGCGCCAGTCGTTGAAGTCGCCGGCAATGATGACCGGCTCGCCATGCGAAGCCGAGGCCTTGACGCAGGCGATCAGCGCTTCGGCCTGGCGGCCGCGCCCGCCCTCGAACAGGCCAAGGTGCACCACATAGCAATGCACCTGGCCCGCCGGCGTATTGAGCACGCAATGGAGGATACCGCGCTGCTCGTAGGCGTGGTCGGACACGTCGTGGTTGCGCGTGTCGGCGATCGGGAAGCATGACAGCAGCGCATTGCCGTGGTGGCCATGGTCGTAGACTGCGTTCATGCCGTAAGCGACATGGTGGCCATCGTTGGCGAGAAATTCGTGCTGGGCCTGGTCGGGCCAATGGTGGTGGGCGTCGGGCGCGTGGTATTGGGCCGCATTGTGGTCGTGGCGGCCTTGCACTTCCTGCAAAAAAACCACGTCGGCGTCGAAGCGGGCGATGGCTTTCTTCAAAGCGAGCACGCGCGGCGTGCTGCGGATGGCCGACACGCCTTTGTGGATATTGTAGGTAGCGATGCGTAACTTCATGTCCTGATTCTAACGCCTTCGCCCCACCCTGTGCGTGGCTTAGGGCACGCTGGCGCGATTCGGCTCGATACCCCAGAAGTCGAAGCGGTGCTCGATTTCCTTCGACACCCCCTCGCGGTTCATCGCCTGCAGGGCTGAATTCATTCTTGCAATCAAGGCATCGGACACGCTGGGATGGCAAGCCAGGTAAAGTTCCGTGCGTTTGAAGGTCAGCACCGGAACGATCTCTTGCGGCCAACCCAGTTCGCGCGAAATGGTCTTGCCCACACGCAGGCTTGTCACCCACAGATCGATGCGCCCGGCCATCAGCTTGCGGGGATTGGAAAAATTGTCGCGTACCGAATCGACGCTGAAACCCTCGCCCTGCAGGGTCTCGCCCCGCACATCGCCGTTATAGGCGCCAATGCGCAGCTTGCGCGCGTCTTCGAGGCTGGCCAGGCGGATGCCGCGATCGGCGCGGGCGAACATGGTCCAATCGTTTTCATGTGTCGGGCCTACCCATTTGAACAACTTGTCGCGCTCGGACGTGCGGGTGGTGGAATACAGACAGGTATCGGGCTGGCTGGTCGCCAGCGCCAGTGCCCGTGTCCAAGGCAGCATGTCGATACGGTAGTCGATACCGGCGCGCGCCATCACGGCCCGTACCTTTTCCGTCGCAAAACCGGTGATCTGGCCGTTGACCGTCATCGACGACGGTGGCGTATGCTCCGTGAAAATGGCCAGGAACGGGCGCGGCGCGGCAACAGTGCAAGTCGCCGCGCCTGCCAAGCACAAACACAGGATGATCCGTTCTGCTCGCATCGCGCCAATATCCGGGGAAATATTGGCAATAAGGATACCAGTGTACATCCCATCGCAAAAGTAGCTTGGGCAGGGCAACGGCGCGGGAGCTCGCGCCTCCCGGTGTCCGGCACGGCACTATCTAACCGTAGCGGAAGACATTTCGTCCAATTTGAAGCACGCTTGCACGCAAGCCAGGGCCTGTCAGGATCGGTCCGGCTACCAGCGCGGACACGGTCGTCGGGGTGACGCCACCGCCGCTTTCGTCCCACATCGTCAGTGGATTCCCGCCACCGCCGCCGTCACGGTCCGGCAAGGTATTCGGGCGGCCACCACCTTCGCCGTCGCCAACCGGAAGTTGCGTGCCCTGGCCATGAGGATCGGGATAGACGTCGCCGCTTTTCGATCCCGATTGCGGGGCATTGGGCAGATCATTCACGTCAGTGCCCTTGTCGCCTTTTTTGCCGTCCTGCTTGTCTTCCTTCCTGTCGTCCTTCTTCCCCTCTGGCTTGGCGCCCTCACCCGCCTTGGCTTGCTTGTCTTCGGCGCGCTCCTTTTCGTGGAGCTCGCGTGCCTCCCGATTATTTGCATCCGAGATCATGATGCCGCCCACCCCGATCGCTGCGGCACCGATTGCCGCGCCAACGCCGCCCCCTACACCAACGGCAACTGCTCCTCGCACGACCAGACTGGCGCCATACCACCACTCAAGATCCGAGACCCAGCTATCGCTCCCACCCGCTCCCATGGCAGCGCCAGAACCGGTCAGGCCGCCAGCTTGGCGTGGGTCGAAGCTGCCAAAAGGACCGGAGACGGCTGCGCCAGGACTTGCCGCGCCACCCAACGCTGCCGGGATGTCGGGCATCCCCTCGCCGATACCGGCGGGAAGATGTCCGTTCAACGACCCATCAGAGCCAAACACGCCGCCCGTCTGTTTGCCTGCACCGTTATTTCCCAAACCAGCGGAATGCCCGTTCGGCCGCAAGCCATCAGCGAACACGCCGCCCGCGCCAAACGGATCCGAGCTGCCGGCGTCGTCGCGACCGAGCACGCCGCCGGGGCCAGTGGTGGCCGGCATGCCGTTGCCGCCGCTAACATCAAGGACGCTACCCTTTCCTCCTGGTGCAGGCGTGCCTGCCGCCCAGCCGCCTGTGCTGAAAGGATTGCTGCCATCGGCCTGTCCGGCGCCTGGCGCACCTGGCGAGCCGATCAACTCACTACCGGCCGGGGACTTCGTGATCCACAATTGCCACGCTTTCGGATCCAGGCGCCGCCATGCCAACCACTCGCCAGGGGTGTGCGCTTTGAGCTCCCCGGGACTGAGGAAATGAATGGTCTTGCTACCCGGATCAACGACAGGGCAATACACATGATCGGAGAAGTTCGCGCGCTGGATGGCCGAATGCGCAAGCGCCAATATGCTTGCCAACTCCTGTTGCGGGATCAAAGGCCAGGCTGCATTGATGGCTGCGGCCAGAACGGGTTCAATCCCGTCGGCGTTGCGCTCGCGCCGCACATACTCCAGGACCTGGGCAAGAAAAGCCAGCCGTTCCTGCGCTGCCAGGCGGCTGAGGCTGCATCCACAGTAGATCGTGCGCCACTTCCACTGCGTGTAAGCGTCTTCGCCATGGACACGCGCTGCAGCGGAAGAAACCACGCGCGCGTTTTTATTCAAGGCGCGCGCGGCCAGCTCCTGCAACACGGCAAGCGCGCAAGAGACAGGCACGACATTGTAAGTGCCGGCCAATTGATAAATCGGCCCGCTTGCGCTGATTGCCCGCAGCCGGCTGGTTTGCCGCCGCACGCGTGGCGCTTCATGCGCAGTTTGCTTGTCGATTGCGGCGTGAAAATGCCGGGCCGGTGCACTACCGGCCTTTTCCATGTTCTCGTTATTCATCGGGGACGCTCCTGAGTTGAGTGGGCGACGCGTGATGGACATGCCATCGAAGGAGGATGCTGCTGCAGCAGACATCCCTGTCGTCGGGACTCTCATCATGCCGATCGTGTTCGAAACGCCTTTGTGGCACATCAAGTGTGCGTGGCCTGGCGTGGCCGCGCAAGGAAGGAACGCTCAGCTGATTTGGCGCTGCGGCAGTTGCAAGATGGCTTCGGCGTTGGAGGAGGAAAAGCAGCGGTCGGCCGCTTCCAGGCAGGCCATCCAGGCATATTGCAGGTGCTCGCGCGGACTCAGGGTGATGGCGACGTCGCGCGGGACGCAGACGCTGAAGACGTGCTCGGTGTTATGCGTCACGCCGGGGGCGTAGCGGTGGCGCCAGACCGGGTAGATTTCATAGATGTTGGCCAGTTGCCAGTCGCGCAGGACGATGTCGCCGCCGTCGGCGACGATGCCCGTTTCTTCGAACAGCTCGCGGGTTGCCGTTTCCAGCAGCGGCTCATCGGCGCGGTCGAGCGAGCCGGTGACCGACTGCCAGAAGCCGGGACGGTCGGCGCGTTCGATCAGCAGCACGTCCAGCTCGGACGTGTGGATGACCACCAGGACAGATTCAGGAATCTTGTGCGGCACGGATGCGGACTCCGGATGAGAAAGCGGCCGGTGCCAAAACAACCGGGGTCAGACCACGATTCCAAAGCAACAACCCGCGGTTTGTTGCTTTGGAATCGTGGTCTGAC
>JAZJYP010000197.1:0-550 GCA_040390345.1 Pseudomonadota bacterium
GGCGGACTTAACGCCTGAAATTGCCGTGAAGTTGGCTGGGCATGAGAAAATGTTGCTTGTTCAGTCAACGGATTTTCAACATGTCCCGCTTCGTCACGATCGGCCGCCACACCGCCTATCTGATGCCGCCCTCGCTGGAGGACTGGCTGAACGAAGACCATCTGGCGCGCTTCATTGTCGAGGTGATCGACCAACTGGACCTGTCGAATCTGACGCGGCAATACGCCGGCCGCGGATCGAGGGCCCACCATCCGGCGACGCTGTTGGGAATTCTCGTTTATGGCTACGCCACTGGCGTGTTCTCCAGCCGCAAACTCGAACGCGCGACCTACGACTCGGTCGCGTTCCGCTATATCGCGGCCGGCAGCCATCCCGACCATGACACCCTGGCCGCGTTCCGGCGGCGCTTTCTGGTCGAGGTCGTGAACGTGTTCATGCAGGTGCTCGAACTGGCCAAGGAAATGCATTTACTCACATTGGGCACGATCAGCCTGGACGGCACCAAGATCCAGGCCAACGCCTCGCGCCACAGCGCCCTGTCGCACGGCCA
>JAZJYP010000197.1:560-2020 GCA_040390345.1 Pseudomonadota bacterium
CAGCCTGATCTTCGGCCTGAATACGCTCACCTTCGCCTACAGCGCCCTGTCGCACGGCCACATCGAAAAACTGGAGGCGCAGCTCGAGGCGGAGGTGCAGGAACTGCTGGCTCTGGCCGAGCAGGTCGACGGGGCCGACATCCCCGACGGCGTCAGCCTGCCCGATGAAATCAAGCGCCGTGAAGACCGCTTGGCGGTGATGGCCGACGCCCAGCGCAAGATCGCCGCGCGGGCCGAGGAGCGCTTTCAGCGCGAGAAGGCGGACTACGAAGAGAAGATGGCGCGGCGCGCCGCCCGGGAAAAAGAAGCCGGGAAAAAGCTGGGGGGCAAACCGCCCAAGGCGCCCGAACCCGGTCCGAAAGCGGGCGACCAGGTCAACCTGACGGACGAGCAGTCGCGCATCATGCCGGTGGCGGGCGGCGGCTTCGAACAAGCCTACAACGCGCAAGCCTCGGCCGACGTCAAGACCATGCTGGTCGTTGCCGCGCGCGTCACGCAGGCGCCCAACGACAAGGAACAGGTCGTCCCGATGCTGTCGCTCATGAAGGCGCAGTCGGGGGTCTTGGGCATGCCGACATGCCTGCTCGCCGACACGGGATTCTGCAGCGAAAAAAACATCGCCGCCTGCGAGGATGCCGGCGTGGCGCCATTGATCGCCGTGGCGCGCGACCAGCACCATCCCGGCTGGCGCGAACGCCACGGCGAGCCCTCGCCGTTGGCCGCCGACGCCACCGCCGTGCAGGCCATGGCGCATCGCCTCAAAACGAAGGCCGGACGCGCCCTGTACGCGCTGCGCAAGCAAACCATTGAGCCGGTCTTCGGCATCATCAAATCGGTGATGGGCTTCCGCCAGTTCTCGCTGCGTGGCTTGGACCTGGTCAGCGGCGAATGGAGCCTGGTTTGCCTGGCGTGGAATTTGAAACGGATGGCCGTATTGCGTCCAAAATTTGGATAAGCAGGGAAATCACCCAGGAAAACCTCAAAAACCGCTAAAAATCGACGTATTTTGCCTATTTTTTGTGCAGGTCAAGAATTTGGTTGCCGTGCGTCGGTTCAAGTCCGACAGGCTGCTAGTGTCCTGAGTTGCAGATTCGTCGACTAAATATGGCGAGAATCGCCCCGATACTGCGTCGCAAATGCGCGCAAGGCCCCGGCCTTGCTGTGCTTTGCTCCTTGTCTCGGGCCGATTTCGCCACATTTATTTGTCGACGAACTAGGGGCTGTTGTGAAACTTGTGCGGTTTATGAAACTTGCACGACAATAGGCGATGCCGAACACTTCTACAAATGACATGGGTAAGCCGCGTCATGCTCTCTCCGATGAAAAATGGGCCCTCGTCGAGCCCCACATTCCTGCTCGTAAGGGCCGACCGGGTGGCGATGCCAGGCGATTCCTCGACGCGATCCTTTGGATCGGGACGACAGGGGCGCCTTGGCGCGATCTGCCAGTTTTTTTCGGCA
>JAZJYP010000198.1:0-15179 GCA_040390345.1 Pseudomonadota bacterium
CAAGTTGCCGGGTTTGACCCCAAAGATTATTGGCGGCGGGCTTCCTGGACGCCTTGCACTTCCATGATCGCCGACAGGGCCTTTTGCAGCTGGGCCGTGGCGCCGATTTCGGCGGTGAAGGTCATGCGCGCCTGGCCTTTCGCGCTTTGGGTGTTCACACCGATCACGTTGATCTTTTCGCGCGAGAAGACTTCGGAAATGTCGCGCAGCAGGCCCTGGCGGTCGCTGGCCAGGATGAACAGGTCGACCGGATAGACCGTGTCGCTGCCGGCGCGTCCCCACTCGGTGTGGATCACGCGCTCGGGCGCCTTGGCACGCATCTCGGCGAAGTTCTTGCACGTGGCGCGGTGGATCGACACACCCTTGCCACGCGTAACAAAGCCGACGATGCCGTCCGGCGGCGCGGGCTTGCAACACCTGGCCAGCGCCGTCATCAGGCCGTCCGTGCCAACCACCAGCACGCCCGATTTGGCGCCCTGTTCCACGCTCGAGGCGCGGCTCTTGTTGAGCACCACCTCGTCGGCGGGCAGCGCCACTTCATCGCCTTCATGCAGGGCCTGCTCGACGTGGCGCAGGCTGAATTCATCCTTGCCGACCGAGACAAACAGGTCGTCGACCTTGGCAAAACCGAGCTTGTGGGCCAGCGATTCGAGGTTCACCGCCGTCTTGCCCTCGCGTTGCAGCGACTTCTCCACCAGCGCGCGCCCGCGCGCGAGCGTCTCTTCCAGGTCAATCGCGTGGAACCAGGCGCGCACCTTCGAGCGCGTGCGGGTCGACACCGTGTATTCGGGATTGAGCCAGTCGCGCGACGGTCCGGCCGTGCCGGGTGCGCCCTTGGCCGTGATGATCTCGCAGGTCTGGCCGTTCTTCAGTGGCGTGTTAAGCGGCACCATGATGCCGTCGACGCGCGCGCCGCGGCAGCGGTGCCCCACTTCGCTGTGCAGGTGGTAGGCGAAGTCGATTGGCGTCGCGCCCACGGGCAGTTCGAGCACGCGCGCTTGCGGCGTGAGCACGAAGATGCGGTCGTCCAGGGTCGTCGACTTGAGCTTTTCCACCCACTCGCGCTGGATCTCTTCCTGCTCGACGACGGCGTCGGCCACCTCGGTCTTCCACGCCAGCAGCTGGCGCAGCCAGGCGATCTTCTCGTCGTACTGCTGGCCCTTGAAGTTCGAGCCGCCCTCCTCCTTGTAGCGCCAGTGCGCGGCCACCCCATATTCGGCGAAGTTGTGCATCTCCTGGGTGCGGATCTGCACTTCCAGCGGGCGCAAGTCGTCGGCCGTCACCACCGTGTGCAGCGACTGGTAGCCATTGGCCTTGGGGCGCGAAATGTAGTCGTCGAACTCTTTCGGGATCGGCGTCCAGATATTGTGGACCACGCCGAGCACCGTGTAGCAGGTCTTGTCGTCGGCGACGATGACGCGGAAGGCGCGCACGTCATAGAGCTCGTTGAAATCGAGCTCCTTGCCGCGCATCTTGTTCCAGATCGAGTAGATATGCTTGGGCCGGCCGAACACTTCGGCCTTGATGCCGGCGCTGGCCAGTTCCGTCTCCAGGCGCGTGATGGCCGACTGCACGAAGCCTTCGCGCATCATGCGCTTCTCTTCGAGCATCTTGGCGATGCGCTTGTACGTGTCAGGCTCGATGAAGCGGAACGACAGGTCTTCGAGCTCCCACTTCAACTGCCAGATCCCCAGCCGGTTGGCCAGTGGCGCGTACAGGTCCAGCGTCTCCTTGCCGTAGGCGCGCGTCATGTCGTTGAACAGCTTGAGGTCGGCAAAGTAGCGCAGCGTCGTCACGCAGGACGCCAGGCGCACCAGCACCACGCGCATGTCCGAGGCCATCGCCAGCAGCATCTTGCGCAGCGTCTCGACCTGGGCCACGGCCTGCTGGGCGGCATTCTTGCCGCGCCCAACTTGCTGCTGCTGGCCACCGAGCGTCATGTCGCGCAGGCGGATCAGCTGGCGAATGCCCGACACCAGGTCCATCACTTCCTTGCCAAAGCGCGTCTCGAGCCCGGTCGCGGCCTTGGGCTCGAGCAGGGTCAGTTCGAACATCAGGCCGGCGATGCGCGTCTCGGCATCGCTGCGCAGGAAGGCCAGGGTGCTGGCCACGCCAAGCGAAAAATCGAAGGCGCCCTGGCCGGAACCGGACAGCCGTTCGCCGTAGGCTTCGTTGGCAAATTCGAGGGCGCCCTGCACGCGCGCGCTATCCTCCGGGCCCAGGCCCTGGACGAGCAGTGTCGTCGCGCTCCCCAGCGCCGCAATGGAAACCATGGGCCTTAGCGCTGGGCTGCGACGATGACGATTTCAACCAGGCAGGCGGGATTGGCGAGTTTGGCTTCCACCGTGGCGCGCGGCGGCGTGTGGCCGCCGGCGACCCATTCGTCCCACACCGCATTCATGCCGGCGAAATCGGCCATGTCCGCGATATAGATCTGGCAGGACAGGATGCAGCTTTTGTCGCTGCCCGATTCACCGAGCAGGCGGTCGACATGGCCGAGTACTTCCGCGGTCTGTCCGACGATATCGGCGCTGGTGTCCTCGGCGATCTGGCCGGCCAGGTAGACGGTGCCATTGTGGATGGCCACTTCGGAGAGGCGTTTGCCAACGTGCAGGCGGGTGATATCCATGATGTTCTGGGTTTCTGAATTAAGCGAGTAGGAATTGGCGCGCGATCGCAATCTGGTCGGCGTGTATGAAAGTCGGAGCGTGGCCCACGTTCGGGATTTCCACCAGCGCGGGCCTGGGGCCGCGCTCGCCCATGATGGCCACCGTCTCGCGCGAGAGCAGATCGGAGTCGGCGCCGCGCACCAGCAAGGTCGGGCAGCGGATCGCATCGTAGGCGGCCCACAGCGCCGCTTCGTCGGCGCCAGCGCTCTCCGGCGTCGACGAGCGGAACGGCAGCGCCAGGCCCATGTCGTAGTGGCGCACCCACTGGCCGTCGGCATCCTGGCGCAGCACGTCGGTGGCCAGCTTGTGCCATTCGGCCTCGGTGTGCTCGCCAAACGAGAGCGAGACGTCGCGCACGAACTTGGCCGCCGCCTCGAAACTCGGGAAACGCAGGTCCTGGCCGATGTAGTCGCCAATGCGCAGCAGGGCCGCGGGATCGAGCGTGGGGCCGATGTCGTTGAGGATCAGTTTGTGGATGGGCGTGTCGGGCAGGGACGCGAGGCACATGCCGATCAGCCCGCCCATCGAGGTGCCGAACCAGTCGACCTTGGCGTGCTCGCTGTTGGCCGTCACGCGCGCGATCAGGGTGACCATGTCGCTCACGTATTGGGGAATGCGGTAGAGCTGGGGATTGCGCAAGCGCCCCGAACGGCCGCGCCCGACCACGTCCGGGCACACCACGCGATACTGGTCGGCCATGGCGGCGGCGAGCTTGTCGAAGTCGTCACCGACGCGGGTAACGCCGTGGGCACACACGAGCACGCGCGGGTTGTCCGGGTCGCCCCACTCCTTGTAGGACATGTCATGCAGCCCGGCGAGCGAGATGCACTGGACGGATTTGATTCTTGCTTCCAGCATGCCAGCTCCTTATGAGGCGTGTATCCGTCGTCAAAATCGAATTATCGCTTAGAATTCTACCCGAGTGTAGCGCCACCGCGCTCCAGAGCGCCAATCTACTACCGAGGAATAGCATGCAAACGACTCTCTTGGGCGGCAAGACCGCCCTCGTCACCGGATCGACCTCCGGCATTGGCCTCGGGATGGCACGCGCCCTGGCCGCCCAGGGCGCCAACATCGTGTTCAATGGCTTCGGCGACGCCGCCCAGATCGAAGCGCTCTACACCGGCGTGGCCACCGAATTCGGGGTGCAGACGGCCTACCACAATGCCGACATGTCCAAGCCAGGCGAAATCGCGGCGATGATGCAATACGCGGGCGACAAATTCGGCGGCGTCGATGTGCTGGTCAATAACGCCGGCATCCAGCATGTGGCCAATATCGAAGACTTCCCGGCCGAGAAATGGGATGCCATCATTGCCATCAACCTGACCTCGGCCTTCCACACCACGCGCCTGGCGCTGCCGGCCATGAAGCAGAAGAACTGGGGCCGCATCATCAACCTCGCCTCCGTGCACGGCCTGGTGGGCTCGGCCCAGAAGTCGGCCTATGTCGCGGCCAAGCACGGCCTGGTCGGCTTCACCAAGGTCACCGCGCTCGAGACGGCGCACACCGGCATCACTTGCAACGCGATCTGCCCGGGCTGGGTGCTCACGCCGCTGGTGCAAAAACAGGTGGACGAGCGCGCCGCGCGCGAAGGCCTGTCCAACGACGCCGCCAAGAAGGCCCTGCTGGCCGAGAAGCAGCCCTCCGGCGAATTCGTCACGCCCGAAGAACTGGGCGCGCTGGCCGTGTTCTTCTGCAGCCCGGCCGCCGACCAGGTGCGCGGCGTAGCGTGGAACATGGACGGCGGCTGGACCGCGCAGTAATTTTCTTTCATTTTTAGCTTGTTTATGAAATAAACTTTCAAGGCCGCCATGCGCTCCTGGGCACTTGCAGCACTGTTGATTCTTGGCTGCGGCGCCCACGCCGCGCCGCCAGCGGCCACCGTGCTGGTGCCGGAACGGGTCTGGACCGGCGACGGCCCCGCCCATCCCGGCTGGGGCGTCGTGGTCGAACAGGGGCGCATCGCCGCCGTTGGTCCGCTGGCGCAACTGGCACTGCCCGCCGGCGCCGAGCGCATCGACTTGCCCGGCAAGACCCTGCTGCCCGGCCTGATCGACCTGCATGCCCATGTGCTGCTGCATCCGTATAACGAGACCAGCTGGGACGACCAGGTCATGCGCGAAGCGCCCGAATACCGCGTGCTGCTGGCGGCGCGCCACGCGCGCGCCCAGCTCGAATCGGGCTTCACGACCTTGCGCGACCTGGGCACGGAAGGCGCGGGCTACGCCGACGTGGCCATCAAACGGGCCATCGACGAAGGCGTCATCCCGGGCCCGCGCCTGTTCGTGGCCACCCGCGCCATTGTCGCCACGGCCAGCTACGGCCCGGCAGCGCGCAACTTCCGTCCCGACCTGGACCTGCCCCACGGCGCCCAGGAAGTCACTGGCGTGGACGAGGCGGTGCGCGCGGTGCGCGAGCAGGCCGCCCATGGCGCCGACTGGATCAAGTTCTACGCCGACTACCGCACGGGTCCTGACGGCAGCGCGCGCCCCACCTTCTCCCAGGCTGAAATGAATGCGATGGTGCAGGCGGCCCACCAGGGCGGACGCCGCGTGGCCGCCCACGCCGCCACCGACGAGGCCATCCGCATGGCGGTGCTGGCCGGCGTGGACAGCATCGAGCACGGCTACGGCGCCAGTGAGGCGACCTTCAAGCTGATGGCCGAGCGCCACGTGGCCTATGTGCCAACCTTGACCGCGCCGGAAGCGATCGGCGAATACTTCCAGAAGCACATGCGCGGTGGCGCCCCCACGCCGGCCATGGCCCAGGCCGCGCGCGCCTTCGCGCTGGCGCGCAAGCTGGGCGTGACGATCGGCTGCGGTAGCGATGTCGGCGTGTTCGTCCACGGCACCAGCGCGCGCGAACTGGCCTGGATGGTCAAGCTGGGCATGACGCCCACCGAGGCCCTGCGCGCAGCCACCGTGGTGGCAGCCGCCATCCTGGATCGCCAGGGCGAACTAGGCCAGCTCAAGGCGGGCCTGCTGGCCGACATCGTCGCCGTCGACGGCGACCCGACCGCCGACATCAGTGCACTGGGCCACGTGGCACTGGTCATGAAGGGCGGAACCGTGGTGCGACGTTGATGTGGTTATCCACAATAGCGTGAAGGGCCGCGCTGGATAATGATGATGGCATTGCAATCCTCCTTTCGAAGGTGCCATCATGAAGAAGCCGTTCTATAAAGTCCTGTACCTGCAAGTGTTGTTCGCCATCGCCTGCGGCGTGCTGCTCGGCGTGTTCTACCCCTCGGTGGGTGTGGACATGAAGCCGCTCGGCGACGGCTTCATCAAGTTGATCAAGATGATCATCGCCCCCGTGATCTTCTGCACCGTCGTCGCCGGTATCGCCGGCATGCAGGACATGAAGAAGGTCGGCCGGGTCGGCGGCAAGGCCCTGCTCTACTTCGAAATCGTTTCCACCTTCGCCCTGATGATCGGCCTGGTCGTGGCCAATGTGATGCGCCCCGGCGACGGCTTCAACGCCGACCCGGCCAAACTCGACACCAAGGCCATCGCCGAATTCACCGCCAAGGCCAAGGGCCAGTCGACGGTCGACTTCATCATGAACATCATCCCCAACACGGTCGTCGACGCCTTCGCCAAGGGCGACATCTTGCAAGTGCTGCTGTTTGCCATCCTGTTCGGTTTCGCGCTATCGATGCTGGGCGAACGCGGCAAGCCGATCACCCGCGCCATTGACGACCTCTCGCATGTGATCTTCGGCGTCGTCGGCATCGTCATGAAGGTCGCCCCGATCGGCGCATTTGGCGCCATGGCTTTCACGATCGGCAAATTCGGCCTGGCCTCGCTGGTGCCACTGGCCAAGCTGATGGGTTCCTTCTACCTGACCTGCTTCCTGTTCGTCGCCATCGTGCTCGGCACCATCGCCCGCATGACCGGCTTCTCGATCTGGCGCTTCATTTCCTACATCAAGGAAGAGCTGCTGATCGTGCTTGGCACCAGCTCCTCGGAAAGCGCCCTGCCCGCCCTGATGCGCAAGCTCGAAAAACTGGGTTGCTCGAAGTCCGTCGTCGGCCTGGTGGTCCCCACCGGCTACTCATTCAACCTCGATGGCACCAATATCTACATGACGATGGCGGCCCTGTTCGTGGCCCAGGCCACCAACACCGACTTGACGATGACGCAGGAACTGACCATCCTCGGCGTGGCCATGCTGACCTCCAAGGGCGCTTCCGGCATCACCGGCGCCGGCTTCATCACCCTGGCCGCGACCCTGGCCGTGGTGCCGACGATTCCCGTTGCCGGCATGGCCCTGATCCTTGGCATCGACCGCTTCATGAGCGAGTGCCGCGCCCTGACCAACTTCGTCGGCAACGGCGTGGCCACGGTGGTGGTCTCGCACTGGGAAAAAGAGCTGGACCGCACGCAGTTGAACAGCGAACTGGCGGCCCCTTCGCACGACCGGGCGCCCGCCCTGGCCGCGGCGGCCTGAGTTACTTGAGGCGGAAGATGACGTCCACCAGCTGCGCCATCTTCTGGATATCGATGGTCAGGAAGTCCTTGCTGTCGAGCTCACGCTTGCCGGTGGCGCGCGTGTAGTTGAAGTCGGCCGCCACCAGCCCCATCGAGGTGGACAGGTTTTTCAGCTGGCCGGCGGTGACGGCGGTGGCCGCTCCCAGCTTGCGCCCCACGCCCAGCGCCATGGCTTCGGCCTTGCGCTGGGCGTCCTTGATGGCCGCGCCCATCAATTCAATCACGATCTTGTCGCGCCCGCTGCTGTCGAAACTGGTCGCAAAACCATCGAGGTTCGGCATGTCGAGCAAGGGCAGCACGATCTCGCGCCACCTGGCCAGTTCGCGCACATTGATGTGCACCGTGCACTTGATGTCGTAGTCGGTCGTGCCCTTGCGGATCTCCTTGCGGATGTCGCGCGTCTCCACATCGCCGTCCGGCACCGCCAGCTCCTGCATGATCTTGCGCACCGCCGCGACACGTTCCGCGACGGTGGCACGCGCCAGTTCCGGATTCGGGTCGTAGGCGAGAATTTCGAAATCGATCGCGCCGCGGTCGGGGATGAAATAGGTGTTGGCCTCGCCGTTGGCATGCACGAAGGGATAGTCGGGCAGGTTCGAGGCGGACGCGCCGCAGGCGGTGAAGGTCAAGGCTAAAGCGAGGGTTTTGAGCATGGTCTCTCCTGTCAGAATGGCCGCATCATAGGCGACGTAGACAACGTTGTCTACAAAAATCGCGAGGGAGATAAATTCATGGACATCTGCATCTAGACAGACTACTCTACGTCCATGAACGACAATATCCCCAAACCCACTCCGGCCGAACTGGACCTGCTCCAGGTGCTCTGGCCCCTCGGCGCCAGCACCGCCAAACAGGTGCACGAAGCGATGAGCCGCACCCGGCCCGACGTCAGCTACGCCACCGTGCTGCGCCTGATGCAGATCATGCACACCAAGGGCCTGCTGATCCGCGACGAAAGCGCCAAGTCCCATGTCTACGCGCCGGCCCACGCCCAGGATTCGCTGCAGGCCAATATGCTGCGTGACTTGATGACGCGCGCCTTCGCCGGCTCGGCCAAGGCCCTGGTGCTGGCCGCCCTGCGCAGCGGCATCTCGAAGAAGGAGCGCGCCGAGATCGAACGCCTGCTCAAAGAGAACAAGCCGTGACCGACGCGCTGGGCTGGACCCTGCTGCACTTCCTCTGGCAGGGCGCACTGATTGGCTGCGTGACGGCGATCGGGCTGACCGCCCTGCGCAATGCGCGTGCCGAATATCGCTACAACGTCGCCTGCGCCGCGCTGCTGGCCTGCCTGGCCTGGCCGGCGCTGACACTGTATGGACGCCTGGCCGAAGGCAGCGCCATCGCCAGCGGCATGGCGCGTATCGTCAGCGGGCCGGGCCTCGTTGCGGGCAGCTTCGCCGCGCAATGCCAGCACCAGCTGCCGTGGATCGTGGCGGCATGGGCTGTATGCTGCGCCGCCCTCACCGTGCGCACGGCACTGGGCCTGTTCTGGATCGAGCGGGTGAGCCGGCGCGCATCAACGGCCGCGCCGGCGCACTGGCAGCAGCGCCTCGACCTGCTGGCGCGCCAGTTCGGCATCGGCCGCCATGTCGCCCTGCGTGTCGTCGACGAACTGGCCAGCCCCATCACCGCCGGCTGGCTGCGTCCCGTCGTGCTGGTGCCGGCGGCACTGGTGACGGGCATGCCGCCCGAGCTGCTCGAGGCCCTGCTGGCGCACGAGATGGCGCATGTCCAGCGCTTCGACTACCTGGTCAACCTGGGCCAGAACGCGATTGAAATCCTGCTGTTCTACCACCCTGCAGTGTGGTGGATCTCGGGACGCATCAGGGTCGAACGCGAGCAGATCGCCGACGACATCGCCGCGCGCAAGCTCGGTGAACCACGCAGCCTCGCCCTGGCGCTTTCCGAACTGGAGAAGCTGCAGTTTTCACGCCATTCCCCGGCCCTTGCGGCCAATGGAGGAGAACTCATGTCGCGTATCAAACGATTGGTCCGCCCCGACACCGAAGCACTGGACTGGAAAGCCGCGCTGCCCGTCATGGGCCTGGCGCTGGCACTGTCGGCCTGCGCGAGCGCGCCGCAAGTCAAGCACGAGCCCGTCGTGGTGGCGGCGGTGGTGGACTTCAAGAGCTGCGCCAAGCCGGTATGGCCGGCCGAATCGCTCAAGCGCGAAGAGACCGGCACCGTCAGGCTGGAGTTCACCGTGTCGGCACAGGGCAAGGTAGTCGGATCGACGCTGTTCCGTTCGAGCGGCCATCCGGCGCTCGACGAAGCGGCCCGCGAGGGGATCAACAAGTGCGCGTTCAAACCGGGCACGCGCGATGGCGTGCCCGTAGAATCGACGATGAAGATGATGTATATCTGGACGCTGAAATAAGCCTCAGACGGCCGACACGTTCAGCTCGGCGCCAGTGGCGGCGACGATTTCTTCCTTCGTCACGCCCGGCGCCAGTTCCACCAGGGCCAGCCCGTTCGGCGTGATGTCGATAACGCCCAGGTCGGTGATGATGCGGTCAACCACGCCCACGCCGGTCAGCGGCAAGTCGCACTTCTTCAGGATCTTGTGCGAGGTGCGGCCATCCTTGGCCGTGGCCACGTGTTCCATGACGACGACGACGCGCTTGACGCCGGCCACCAGGTCCATCGCGCCACCCATGCCCTTGACCATTTTCCCCGGGATCATCCAGTTGGCCAGGTCGCCCTGCTGCGACACCTGCATCGCGCCCAGGATGGCCAGGTTGATCTTCCCGCCGCGGATCATGCCGAAGGAATCGGCCGAGCTGAAGTAGGCCGAGCCGGGCAGCGCCGTCACGGTCTGCTTGCCGGCGTTGATCAGGTCCGCGTCGACGTCGGCGTCGAGCGGGAACGGGCCGATGCCCAGCAAGCCGTTTTCCGACTGCAGGAATACTTCGATATCACTGGGGACGTAGTTCGCCACCAGGGTCGGCAAGCCGATGCCCAGGTTGACGTAGAAGCCGTCCTGCAGTTCTTGCGCCGCGCGTGCGGCCATTTCATCACGAGTCCATGCCATGTTCTTCTCCTGGTCTTAGTTTGCACGCACGGTGCGCTGTTCGATGCGCTTTTCCGGCGTGGCGTTGACGACGATGCGGTGTACGAAGATGCTCGGCAGGTGCACCGAATCGGGATCGATCTCGCCCACTTCGACCAGTTTTTCCACTTCCACGACGGTGATCTTGCCGGCCATCGCGACGTTCGGATTGAAGTTGCGCGCCGTCTTGCGGAACACCAGGTTGCCGGCGCGGTCAGCCATATAGGCCTTCACCAGCGACACGTCGGCCACCAGCGACTTTTCCATCACATACTGCTCGCCGTCGAATTCGCGCACTTCCTTGCCATCGGCAACGATCGTGCCCACGCCGGTCTTGGTGAAGAAGGCGGGAATGCCGGCGCCGCCGGCGCGCAGCTTCTCGGCCAGCGTGCCTTGCGGCGTGAATTCGAGTTCGAGTTCGCCGGCCAGGTACTGGCGCGCGAATTCCTTGTTTTCGCCCACATAGGACGAGATCATCTTCTTGATCTGGCGCGTCGTGAGCAGCTGGCCCAGGCCAAAGTCGTCCACGCCGGCGTTGTTCGAAATGGCGGTCAGGCCGGTCACGCCCGAGTCGCGCAGCGCCAGGATCAGGGCTTCGGGAATGCCGCACAGGCCGAAGCCGCCCACGGCGATGGTCTGGCCATCTTGGACGATGCCGGCCAGGGCCGATTGCGCGTCCGGATATACTTTATTCATACCTTGGTCCCCATTGTTATAGGCAGCTCACGCTGCAAGACAGATTATCAGCATAAAATACGCCAGCCAAAACCACAATACCGTAGAACTACCTGCCCATGCCCATCAGCGCCATCGACTACGAAACCATTTTCCGGCATGCCCCGGTGGGCATGTGCATCTCGCTCAATCGCGTCATCCAGGCCGCCAACGAGGCGCTCTCGGGCATGTTTGGCTATGCCCCGGGGCAGCTCGAGGGCCAGTCCTTCCAGGCGCTCTACCCGACCCAGGACGAATTCATGCGCACCGGCGAGCGGATTGTACCGATCATGAATACCAAGGGCCGCTATTCGGACGAGCGTATCATGCGCCGGGCCAATGGCGAGTTATTCTGGTGCCATGTGAGCGGGCGCGCCTTGAATCCCAGGGAGCCACTGGGCGCCGGTGTGTGGACGTTCGAGGACGTGAGCGAGAAACGGCCCGTGTCAGCCGAACTGACGCCGCGCGAGCGCGAAATTGCCGCCTTCCTGGTCGAGGGCAAGACCAGCAAAGTCATCGCGCGCGAGACGGACCTGTCGCCGCGCACGGTGGAAATGCACCGCGCCAAGCTGATGCGCAAGTTTTCCGCCGCCACCTCGTCCGAGCTGGTGCACAAGCTGATGGGCGTGACGCGCTAGTCAGGCCGCCTCGAACACCTCGTCGATGGTGCGCGCCCGGAGCAAGGCCAAGGCCCAGGCATGCAACTGGGCTGCGCGCGCGTGACCGAGGCGTTGGTCAACACCGGCAGGAACGGCACCAAAGCGCGCGGCAAGCTGCTCTGCCAGCAAAGCGCGTAAGCTTTCTTCCCGGCCTTCTTCCCGGCCTTTTTCAAGGCCTTTTTCAAGGCCCTCTTTCAAGCCTTTCGCGACCGCATCGCGTTCAAAAGTCGAAATGTAGCGCATTTTATGCCCCCTTTCCAGATTGGCGACATGGCTCCGATATCGCTGCTGCAGCGCATCGGGAAGCATCATCATCCAGCCTAGTACGTTTAGCAGGTCGATGACGCGCTGGCGTGGCCATCGACGTTCGTAGAGCAGGGTCGTCAGGGTTATTTTGAAGTCGCTGCGCTCAGCGTCGTTGCCTTTGCTTGCCTGCGTCATTAAATGGGCCGCGGTCACCAGGGCAAAAGGATTCGAATGCTTGAGCAAGGCAGGCATTTGCGGCGCATAGTCCATCAGTTTGGCTGAAGCGAACTGATGCTGCATCGAACTGCCAAATTGGGCGTAACCGAAACCGGCGGGACGCCAAAGCGCGCTGCGGTCCGCCAGCAGCACCAGGCTGGCGATCGGCTGGCGGTACAGGTCGTACAGACGGTAGTTGTAGATGAAGACGCGTTCGGCCAGGTGAACATCGTGCGCGCCCTGCAATTCGATGTGCACATAGACCCAGCGCGGGGCGCCGTCCAGGCGCCGCACTTGCACCAGTTTGTCAAGGATGCGCTTGCCCACGGACGCCTCGCGTCGCAATTGCGCCAGTTCCTGGTCAAGGAAACGGTAGCGGCGCGTCCAGTCGATCGCCGCGTGCGCGTCGGGAAAGTAGAACGCCATGAAGTCGGGGAAGTAGCGCGTCAGCACGCTCTTCCACGGTGTGTCGTACTGATCGTGCGCCGGTGCCATCTGCCCTCCTCCTTCCGCCCAAGAAGGTGGGACACGGCGCGGCGCCAAAGGTTCAGGCGGGAGCGAGCAAGGCGCGGATGGCGTCGGGCAGGGGCACCGACTTTTCGGCCGGAAAATTGACCCAGACGACCTTGGCGCCGCCTTCGGCGTGCAGCACGCCGTTCAGGCGGATCTCGTGCACCATCTCGAAGCTGGAGCGCCCCGCCGGGCCGACAAAGGTCAGCACGTCGAGCTCGCCCGGATACTTCAATTGCTTGAGGAAGCTGCAGTGGGCATTGACGATGACGGGGCCTTCGCCGCTGGGATCGGGCGCGCAGGCGATGGCGTCGAACCAGCTGATGCGCGCTTGCTCGATATAGCGGAAATAGACGGTATTGTTGACATGGCCCATGGCGTCCATGTCGCCCCAGCGGATCGCCATGCGCGCGCTGTGCACCAGCTTGCGGCTCATTGCGCCGTCATGCCGTCGTCGGCCGTGATGATGGCGCCGTTGATGAAATGCGTTTCCTCGGCCGCCAGCAAGAGCAGCAGGCCGTCGAGGTCTTCCGGCTTGCCGGCGCGCTTGCGCGGCAACATGTCGATCAGCTTCTTGCCCTGCTCGGTACCGAAATAATCCTCGTTGATCTCGGTCGAAATATAGCCCGGGCAGATGGCATTGGTGTTGATGCCGTATTTGCCCCATTCGACGGCCATGGCCTTGGTCATCTGCACGACGCCGGCCTTGCTCATGCAGTAGACGCCGATCTGCGGCAGCACGCGCAAGCCGGCCACCGACGCGATATTGATGATGCGGTGTTGCTTCTTCGGGTCGCCCTTGGCGCGCGCGATCATGCGCTTGGCCGCCTGCTGCGCCACAAAGAAGGCGCCGCGCAGGTTGGTGTCCATCATGTAGGCATAGTCTTCCGGCGTGACGTCGATCAGGCGCTGGGTCGTCGAAACGCCCGAATTGTTGACCAGGATGTCGATCGGCCCGGCCTCGGTCTCGGCGTGGGCAATGGCCGACTTGATGCTGGCCAGGTCGGTCACGTCGAGCGTGACGACGTGGGCGGCGCCGCCGTCGGCCTCGATTTCGGCGCGCAATTCCTTCAAACGGTCGGTGCGGCGCGAGGCCAGCACCACCTGGGCACCGGCGCCAGCGAGGGCCTTGGCAAAGCGCGCCCCCAGGCCGCTCGATGCGCCCGTGATGAGGGCGATCTTTCCTTCAAAATTGACTTCGATGCCCACGATCGGCTCCCTGTACACTGTGCTGGCGAAAGCATCATGATGTCACAATTTCCTGCGATTAGATTGCGCTGTCTAATAATGCCTTTAAAATGGCGCCCGAAGTTGCAATCCGCGCCAAAAAGCCGCACACTCGTGCTTAAATTTTTTTTCCCAGAATAAGACCATGACAGAGCCAACCAACCTTCTCGAACAATTCGGCCCGCGCGACGCGATGGAATACGACGTCGTCATCGTCGGCGGCGGCCCGGCCGGCCTGTCCGCCGCGATCAAGCTCAAGCAGCGCGCCGCCGAACAGGGCAAGGAAGTATCGGTCTGCCTGCTCGAAAAAGGCGGCGAACTGGGCGCCCATATCCTCTCGGGCGCCGTGATGGACCCGAAAGCGCTGACCGAACTGATCCCGAACTGGAAGGAACTGGGCGCGCCGCTCAACACGGAAGTGACGGAAGACCGCATCTTGTTCCTGACCGAGACGAAGGCCTACCAGACCCCGTCCTTCATGGTGCCGGCCTGCTTTGAAAACCACGGCAACTACGTCATCTCGCTGGGCAATGTGGTGCGCTGGCTGGGCCAGCAAGCCGAGGCGCTGGGCGTGGAAATTTTCCCCGGCTTCCCGGCCGCCGAAATCCTGTACAAGGAAGACGGCTCGGTCAAGGGTGTCGCCACCGGCAATATGGGCGTGAACCGCGAAGGCCAGCCGACCGACGCCTTCCAGCTGGGCATGGAGCTGCACGCCAAGTACACCCTGTTCGCCGAGGGCGCGCGCGGCCACCTGGGCAAGCAGCTGATGGCCAGGTATGAGCTCAACAAGGGCAAGGACCCGCAATCCTACGGCATCGGCATCAAGGAATTGTGGGAGATCGATCCGGCCAGGCACCAGCCTGGCCTGGTCATCCACACCTCCGGCTGGCCGCTCGACGCCAAGACCTATGGCGGCTCCTTCCTCTACCACCTGGAAAACAACCAGGTCGTGGTCGGCTACGTGGTGGGCTTGAACTACGAAAACCCTTACCTGTCGCCCTACGAAGAATTCCAGCGCTACAAGACGCACCCGGCCATCCGCAGCTTCTTCGAGGGCGGCAAGCGCATCTCCTACGGCGCGCGCGCGATCACGGCCGGCGGCCTGCAATGCCTGCCCAAGCTGGTGTTCCCGGGCGGCGCGCTGATCGGCTGCGACGCCGGCTTCCTCAACATGAGCCGCATCAAGGGCAGCCACGCGGCCATCAAGACCGGCATGCTGGCCGCCGAAGCGGCCTTCACGGCGCTGGGCGAATCGCGCCAGCACGACGAACTGACGGCCTACCCGGTCGCGTTCGAGGCCTCGTGGCTGCATGAAGAACTGCACGTGGCGCGCAACGTCAAGCCGTGGCTGACCAAGGGCTTGTACCGCGGTTCGATCATGACCGGCATCGAC
>JAZJYP010000198.1:15189-15492 GCA_040390345.1 Pseudomonadota bacterium
ACCAGCTGATCTTGCGCGGCAAGGCGCCGTGGACGCTGCACCGCGATTACGCCGACCATGAATGCCTGAAACCGGCCGCCGATTATTCGCCGATCGCCTATCCTAAACCGGACGGCAAGCTGACCTTCGACCGCCTGTCGTCGGTGTTCATCTCGAACACCAACCATGCCGAAGACCAGCCTATTCACCTGACGCTCAAGAACGCGAGCGTGCCGGTGGCGGTCAACCTGGCGCGCTATGCGGGTCCGGAAGCGCGCTACTGCCCGGCCGGCGTGTATGAGTTCATCAAGACAGATGCGGGCG
>JAZJYP010000199.1:0-26453 GCA_040390345.1 Pseudomonadota bacterium
AAACGCCGATTGGCGACGATGACGACTCCCACCTGGGCGACTTCATCGAAGACAACAACACGCTGGCCCCGTCGGATGCTGCCTTGCATGCGTCGATGCGCGGTGTGGTGAAAGACGTGCTCGATTCATTGACGCCGCGCGAAGCGAAGGTCTTGCGCATGCGCTTCGGCATCGAGATGTCGACCGACCATACGCTCGAAGAAGTGGGTAAGCAGTTCGACGTCACGCGCGAGCGGATTCGCCAGATCGAAGCGAAGGCGCTGCGCAAGCTGCGCCACCCCTCGCGCTCCGACAAGCTCAAGAGCTTCCTCGAAGGCAACTAACGCAGGACGCGGGGCTTCGGCCCCGCAGTATCACCTTCCACTGCAAGGATCTGGGCCTCTAGCTCATGCTTGGTTAGAGCAGCGGACTCATAATCCGTTGGTGCCGTGTTCGACTCACGGGAGGCCCACCAGAATTCACGGCGACAGCTGTGGATTCCGGCAATCTTTTGCCGGGATTTTTGCCCGCCGATTTATTGCCGGAAGAGTAACCAAGTGATCTTGGAAAGTCCAACAGGGGGGGCGCACCGTCGCGTACCACTATGGTTTCGGCTTCTTGTCCTGATCTTCGACGTATTGCGCTGCAGAGTCTAGCATTTGGATGACGACGTCTCGCACGTGGTCAAAAGTCGGGTTGTAGGAGAGCTTTTCGATCGCATCGAATTGCAGGCGAAGGTTCGTGACATCGCCAGCGAGCGCCGCCTTGATTTGGATGATGTGGCGGATGAGGAATTTGCTTGCTCGCAGTAGCTCATCAGGCTCTTTTTCCGCCACCAAGGCGAAATCGAACCTATCGCGGGCGAGCAGACGATTGCCGCGATGGAAAAACTTTTTAGCAATGATTTCAGCCGCAGTCTCGACATGCACTACCCGGCCGAAAATTTCCTCGACGTAAGGGCTCTCTCGCCTATCCCGGCTTGAAGTTCGAGAATTGCCTCAACGACTAACGCGTTTGGCGGGAAGCGCTCACTTGCAGCTCAGTGACACGAGCTTCTTTCTATCGATGAACTTGGCCATGCACTGTTTCACTTCTCGCGCATCAATCCGAACATGGCGCGCTGTCCCATGGTAGAGACAATCGACCTTGTAGGCAAAGCGCGGCGCATCGGCGTTCATGGTCCAGGTTTGGTAGAGCACGCCGGCCTTCGACCATTCCTTGACTGGTGCCATGATTGGCAGCGCATTATCCTCGGCCTGCGGCTGATCCGTTGGGAACGCCAGGATGCGCACCTCCTCCAACGGCGCATTCGGAAGTGACCACTCGGCGGGAGCAACTGCGGGGCACGATAACGTGCCAGCGCCGGCGGCCGGGGCGGCCGCGGCGAGGGTCGCGACGATGATCGAAGCGAGCAGATAGATCATTCGACGACCGAGTAAGACTCTGGACGGTCGACAACGGCAGTATTGGCGGAATGCTGGAAGCGAATCGTCCGCTTTGCCGGTTTATGATGGGTCCACTGGTCGAAGATTTCGATGCCGCCGCTGACCGCTCGCACGAAGATTGCCGCATGGTTGCCATGTCGACGATTCGGGTAACGTCCCTTGAAAAAAGTGGCAATGACTGTTCCTTCGGGGATCGACCCACGCTTCAGGAGATCGATGACCTTGTCGCCCTCGCGCCGTAGCGATGAAGGACGCGCATTCGCCAGTTCCTTAACGAGGGTCACGCATTGTTTATTGCCGACGAAGTCGGTTTGTGTTGCGTAGTCGCTACGAGCAATATAAGGCCATGCCAATTTCTCCATCTGCTTAGATGGATTGATCGTATTGGCGATCCGCTTGCGCGATGTTGATTCAAGCCGACAAAAAATCGTGTTTTGACGTTCGTCACATGGGCGCGCCGCGCAGGGCGCATCGTTCTTTCTGGGCGCAGGCGGACACTTACCGTCCCCGCCGCTTGAAATACTCAATTCGCGTACAATGAATTTTCGCCTCACTCGAATGGGAATGCACATGTCAAAGTTGTTCGCCTACCGTGGCCATGACATCGAGATCGAGGTCGATCCGTCGAAAACCCTCGACGGTACCTGGGGCGGCGGCTTCAGTTTCAGGGAAAGCGGCAGCATCGCGGCCCTGACCATCGCGGCGTTGTCGCGGCGCGAAATTTCACCGGCCCTCGCGCAATCCAAGACGCTGCGCTACGCCAAACAGATGATCGACACCAAGCTGGCATTGGCGGCGCGGGACTAGGCCATGCCCGATGCCCTGCTGGCTTTCTTCACCCATGGCCTCACGCACGCCGGCCTCCTGGCGCTGGTCCTGTTCACGCTGGCGACGACCCACGTCACCATCATCGCCGTCACCGTCTACCTGCACCGCGCGCAAGCGCATCGGGCGTTGACCCTGCATCCCGTATTGAGCCATTTCTTCCGCGCCTGGCTGTGGCTCACCACCGGCATGCTGACGAAGGAATGGGTCGCCATCCACCGCCGCCACCATGCGCGCTGCGAAACGGCCGGCGATCCGCACAGCCCCGTGGTGCGCGGCATCGGCACCGTGCTGTTCCGCGGTACCGAGCTGTACCAGGAAGCGGCGGCCGACACGGCCGCCATCGAGCGCTTTGGCGCCGGCACGCCGGACGACTGGGTCGAAAAGCATGTCTACAGCCGCTTCACCTGGCAGGGCGTGGGCGCCTTGCTGGTGCTGGACTTGCTGCTGTTCGGCGCCATCGGCGCCACCGTCTGGGCCGTGCAGATGCTGTGGATTCCCTTCCTGGCGGCCGGCGTCGTCAACGGCATCGGCCACTACTGGGGCTACCGCAATTTCGACTGCATCGAAGCGGCCACGAACATCGTGCCATTCGGCCTGCTCATCGGCGGCGAGGAATTGCACAATAACCACCACACCTTCGCCACCTCGGCCAAGCTGTCGGTCAAATGGTACGAGTTCGACGCCGGCTGGATGTATATCTGCCTGTTCCGCCTGTGCGGCCTGGCCGAGGTGCGCCACCTGCCGCCCAAGCCGCGCCTGCGCGTCGGCCACACCGACGTGGACATGCACACCCTGCGCGCCGTGCTGGCCAACCGCGCCCGCGTGATGGCGGGCCTGGCCGATGCGCTGGGCGATGTCTGGCACAGCGAGATGAAGGCGGGCCTGAGCCCCGGCTTGCGGCGCCAGGCGCAGCGCCTGCTGCGGCGCGACCCGGGCAATCTCAGCGAGGAACAGCGCCATGGCCTGGCGGCCCTGCTCGAGCACAGTGCGCTCCTGCGCCAGGTGCAGGCTTCGCGCGACGAGCTGGCGCTGCTGTGGCAACGCAGCCACGCCACGCCGGAGCAATTGTTGGAAAAATTGCAAGCCTGGTGCCATAGCGCCGATCTGTCGGCCTGCCAGCCCCTGCGCCATTTCGCGCTTCGCCTGCGCGCCTACGCCTAAAGCCTGGAAACAAACCTTGACGTGTGGGGCGGCGGCCCAGTATCCTCGCGCCTTCGTGCCCTGTGCACGTCTGGGCCTCTAGCTCATGCCTGGTTAGAGCAGCGGACTCATAATCCGTTGGTGCCGTGTTCGACTCACGGGAGGCCCACCAGAATTCTTCCCTCAGGCCACCGGCGGCGTGTTTATTCCTGTTTTCAACAGCGTGGCGAAATGCGCCGGTGCGACCGGGCGGCTGAACAGATAACCCTGGCCTTCGTCGCAATTGCGTTGTTTGAGGAAGGCCAGCTGGGCGGCTTCTTCGACTCCTTCGGCAACAACCCGCTGATGCAGGCTGGTGCCCATCGCGATGACGGCCGAAACGATGACGCCGTCGTCGCGCCGGGCATCGATATCGCGCACGAAGGAGCGGTCGATCTTCAGGATGTCGATCGGGAACAGTTTCAGGTAGCTGAGGCTGGAATAGCCGGTGCCGAAATCGTCAATCGCCAGCATCACGCCCATCGCCTTGAGTTCGAGCAGGGTGGCGATACTGCTGTCAATATCGCGCATCAGCACGCTTTCGGTAATTTCCAGTTCCAGGCAGGCAGGTGCGAGGCCAGTTTCGGCGAGCACCGCGCGCACACCGGCGACGAAGTCCTTGTGGCGAAATTCCAGGGTCGAGATATTGACGGCGATGGTGCCGCAATCGAGCCCGGCCTGTTTCCAGCGCACCGCCTGGCGGCAGGCTTCATGCAAGACCCAGCGCCCGATCGGCACGATCAGGCCGGCACTCTCGGCCACCGGAATGAAGCGGTCCGGCATCACCATGCCCCAGTGCGGATGGTTCCAGCGTAGCAGTGCTTCGGAACCGCTGATCTTGCCGCTCGCCAGGTTGACCTTGGGCTGGTAGTTCAGGTGGAACTGCTGGTGTTCGAGCGCTTGCCGCAAGCCCGTTTCGACAGCGCGCCGTTCGATGGCGCGCTCGTTCATTGCGCGCTTGAAGAACTGGTAGCCATTGCGGCCCTTTTCCTTGGCCAGGTACATGGCCGAGTCGGCATTCTTGATCAGCGTCTCGGCATCGTCGCCATCCGACGGGAAGGTGCTGATGCCGATGCTTGCCGTCACGTGGATTTCGTGCTTGGCCACCTGGTGCGGCAGCGCGATGGCACGCAAGATCTTCGCCGCCAACAGGGTCGCGCTCGCTTCGTCGCGCTGCTCGGGCAGCAAAATCAGGAATTCGTCACCGCCATGACGGCTCACCGTGTCCGAGCTGCGCACACAGCCGAGCAGGCAGCGCGCCACCGATTGCAGCAGGGCGTCGCCCACCGGGTGGCCCAGAGAGTCGTTGATGTGCTTGAAGTTGTCCAGGTCGAGGAACATCAGCGTGAGCGGGGTGGCGTGGCGCCTGGCCACGACAATGGCCTGGGCGATCCGGTCGTTGAGCAGCAGGCGGTTGGGCAAATTGGTCAGGTAGTCGTGCTGGGCCTGGTGGAGCATATTGACGGCCATCGCCAGCGTCGCCGTGATGTCGTGGAACACCATGACGGCGCCGGCAATATGTCCATGCTGGTCATGGATGGGAGCGGCGGAATCCTCGATCGCCAATTCGCTGCCATCGCGGCGCAGCATGACCGTGCCTGTGGTGAGGTGCATCGCTTGGTCGTGCAGCAGGACCAGGTCGATCGGATTGCGTTCCGGCATGCGCGTACTACCGTTGATCAGGAACAGCACCTTGCCGATGGGCTGGCCAAGGGCTTGTTCGCGCGGGTACAGCGTCATCACTTCGGCGGCGGCGTTCATGTAGTCGATACGTCCCGCGAGGTCCGTTGCGATGACGGCGTCGCTGATCGCATTGAGGGTCAGTTCGGCGCGTTCGTTGTGGATGAACAGGCTTTGTTCGGCGGCGCGGCGCTGCAGAATATTGCGCAGCATGTGCGGCAGCAGGGAATTGGCGAACTGGGCTTTGCTGAAATTGCCCTCGGCGCCGCGCTGGATTGCCAGTGCTGCCTGGGCATCGCTGTCGTTTTCGGTGAGGATCAGGATCGGGGCCGGCGCACCGGCTTGCGACAGGGCTTCAAAGGTGTCCATGCCGCCACTGTCGGGCAAGGCCAGGTCGGCCAGGATGACGTCGGCTTCGCCCGTATGGAGCCAGGCCAGGCCTGCGCCAAGGGAGCGCTCCCAGTCGACATCGAAGTCGTCCCCGGCATGCATTTCGAGTGTTGCGATCAGGCAGAGCGCATCTGCCATTTTGTCGCTGAGAAGGAGGACTTGCGTGACCATACACTTCCTTGTGCTGAAGGGCGGCGCCGCGGCCACCCGTGGCTGTTAGTAGACACGGTGACGCGATGGGCGACTGTTCGCTGGCCCACGCAAGGATTAACGGACTGTGCTTTACTGGTGCAGTTGCGCATTCAGCCTGTTGGCGTAGTGCAAGGCCAAGCGCAGCCCACAAAGGAAACGATGCCGGTCGCGACGCATCCCGCCTGCACAACAGGCAGGCAGGAATTGCCACCGTCAAGCACTTACATGCGCGGCAAGCCGTCGCGGTTGACCGGAATGGTCTGCCCTGGTGCGGCAGCGAGCTGCACGCTGTGTTCGACGCCGCGGTAGACATAGATCACATCCCAATATTGCGGGGTCGTGCTGGCGACGTTTTCGCAGCGGCGCGTTTCGCGGCCATAGCTGCCGGAACTGCCGCTGCCCATATTCGAGCCGATCGCCGCGCCGGCAACAGCGCCGCCGGCGGTGGCCACGTCACGCCCGGTGCCGCCACCCACCTGGTGGCCCAGCACGCCGCCGATCAGGGCGCCGGCGATGGCGCCGCCGACATTGCTGTGATTACCGGAATCGGCCACCTGCTGGCGTTCGACCCAGCAGCGCTGTTCGGCCGCACCCATCACCGCGTGCACGGAGCGCACTTCGGCCTGGTAAATTTGTTCGCGCGGACGCTGGCGGTATTCGTAGTCGGCTTGCTGCATCGGTTCCGGCGCGTCATCGTAACGGTGGCGGCGGCTTGCCGGGCGCAGCGAAGAAATGCGGTCGTTCATGCCCATGCCGTACAGGGAGTTGTAGCTGCCTGCGCGCAGAATCATGCAGTGGCCCTGGAAATTGGCGTCTTCGCACACTTCCCAACGCCCGCCTTCGACGATGACGGACGAGGCGCGGTCATTGAAGCCGACGCGCCCGAGGTTGGGCACGGCGCCGTTGGTGGCATACACGCGGCCGTGCCAGTTGTCGTCCTGGTAGAGGGTGATCTGTTGTGCCATGGCGTGCGAACAGGCGGCGCCGATGGCCAGTGCCAGGATGGTTTTCGTAGTGATTTTCATGGTGTGCTCCAGTGTGGTGATCAAGGTTGTTTGCTACGGGTACCGACGACTTCGACGGTCACGCGCCGGTTGGCGCTGCGTCCTGCCGCCGTCTTGTTGTCGGCGACGGGCTGCGATTCGCCCTTGCCTTCGGTGTAGATGCGCGCACCGTCGCGGCCTTTGCCCGTCAGGTAGGCCTTGACCGCGTCGGCACGGCGCAGCGACAGCTTCTGGTTGTAGTCGTCGCTGCCGACCGCATCAGCGTGCCCGACCGTGACCATGACTTCAGTGTTCATGCCCTTGAGCTTGCCCATCAGTTCATCGAGCGCCGCGGCGCCTTCGGGCTTGATGTCGGCCTTGTCGAAGTCGAACAGGGTTTGCGCGGCGAAGGTCACCTTTTCGGACACCGGTTGCGGCACCGGCGCCGCTGCCGGCGTCGGCGCCACCTCGGCGACGACCGGCATCGGCGCCACTTCGCGCGTCGGTGAATAGACCAGGCGTTCCTTGGCCGGCGGCCGGCCGAACTTGTAGACCAGGCCGAAGGACAGGGTGTCGACGTCGCCGCGGTTGTGGACGGCATCGTTGACGCGGTAGCGCTCGAGGTCGGCGCGCACGGCGAACGCTTCGGTCAGCTTGTATTCCATACCCAGGCCGATTTTCGGATTGAGCTTGCGCTCGCTCGTTTCCGGCCCCGTGACGGCGTTCAGGCGCGTGCCGCTGAAGCTGGCGCTGGCCTTGGTGTACTGCATGCCGGCGCGGCCGGTGAGGGAGAAGCGCTCGGTCAGGGGCATTTGTCCGATCAAGTCGAGCTTGCCGCCGCGGAAACCGACCTTGCCGTTCAGGCTGCCCGCCGGCGTGGTGCTGGCATTGAAGCCGAAGGAGCCGAGGTCGAAATAGCCACCTTCGATGGCGAAGTGGCGCGTGAGCTGCTTGCCGATGAAGAGCTGGTAGGCGCTGGCGCGCTCATCGACGCTGATTTGCGCCGTGCCGGCGCCGCTGGCGAGCAGGCTGCGCACGATGCGCTCCTGGTCGATCCTGGCGCGCGACTGCCCGAGCGCGCCGCCCGCATACCAGGCGCTGTTGGCCCAGTCCGGGTTGATGAATTCGTCGTCGGCCAGGGCGCTGTGGCAGGCCAGCAGCGCCGCGGCGCCCATGCCGATCGATGCTGCAAGGTGGGTCAGGGTCATGATGTTCTCCGGTCGTATTTTTATTTGGAAATCGGGTTGTTGCGCAGCGTGACGGCGGCGGCGGTGAGCACGCGGCCGTTTTGCAGCGTCGCGCCGTCGCCCAGGGTGATGGCGGCGGACTGGCCGAGGATGGAACCCTTGAACACGCTATTGGCGCCCAGCGTGGTCGGACCGACCGGCAGCCAGTTCACGTCGGCGGCCGCGGCGCCGTTCTTGAGCGCGACGATCGAATTGGCCGTCGAGTTCAGGGTCAGCGTGGTGCGGAAGATGTAGACGCCGGGGCCGCTCAAGGTCAGCGTGCCGGTGATGCTGATCGCGCCGCTGTAGCAGTAGACGCCGGGGCCCATGGTCAGGCCGCCCAGGTCGATGCCGCCGGCAAAGCTGACATCGCAGCTGCGGGTGTTGGCGTCCGTGATGGCCGTTTGCAGGTCGGCCAGCGCAGCGCTGAGGATGGCGCCGGATTTGTAGTTGGTAAACCCTGCCACCTGGGCCGGGTCAGTGGTCTGCGACGGCGAACCGACGTCGCCCGCCACCAGCGTCGTGCCACCGGAATTATTGGTGATCGAGGTGCCGGCCAGCACGGCGAAGCTGGCCGCGCTGCGCAGGTTGAGCGAGGCAATCACCGGTGGCAGCGGCAGCGCCGTCACGGTCAGCAAGGTGCTCGCAGTCAGGCCGCCGAAGCTGGCCCCAATGGTGGTGGTGCCGGCGGCCACGCCGGTGGCCAGGCCGCTCGCGGCGATGCTGCCGCTGGCCGCCGTGGTCGAGCTCCAGTTGGCGCTGATGACGGCGTTGCTCAGGTTCGAATACGTGGCCGTGGCAATGAACTGCTGGGTCGCGCCGACCGCAATGCTCGGGTTGGCCGGGCTGATGGCCAGGCTGCTCAGGGTCACGCCGGCCGGCACGCTGGCCGTCGTCGTGGCGCTGATGCCGCCGAAGCTGGCGCTGACGATGCTGCTGCCGGCGGCCACACCGGTCACGAGGCCGGTGCTGCTGACGCTGGCGCTGGCCGGCGTGGCCGACACAAAGCTGCTGGCGGCGGTGACGTCGGCGCTGCTGGCGTCGGAATAGGTGGCCGTCACGGCCAGCTGGCGCGTCGCGCCTGGCAGCACGGTGGGCACTTGTGGGATCACGGCCAGGGCCGTCACCACGGCGGGGCCGACCGTGAGCGTGGCGCTGGCCAGTCGACCGGCGTAGCTCGCGCTGACGAGGGCGTTGCCGGGGGCCCTGGCCGTGGCCAGGCCGCTCGCGGCGACGGTGACGCTCGCTGGCGTGGCAGAGGACCACACTGCGCTGGCGCTGACGTCCTGTCTGGCGCCGTCGCTGAAGCTGGCGACGGCGGTCAGTTGTTGTGTATTGCCGCTGGCCAAGGTCGCGCTGGCCGGCGTGATGGCCAGCGACGTGAAGGTGGCCGCGGGCAAGCCGAGGATGGGAGTACGGCCCTGGTCACCACCGCAGGCGGCAAGCATGGCCAGGAAGACGAAACCGGCTGGACTGGCGAGCCGCGCAAGGTAGTTCTGGAAGACGTTCATGATGGTCCCTTTGTGTGAACGTCCACTATTTCATTCACGCAAGGGTGGGTATGTGCGTTTGCGAACGCTGGTGTGGCTTCCTGGAACTGGAATTGGCATGTGCGCGCCACCGCACAGAGCGCTGCGCCGGAAGCGCCCAAGCTCGGCGATGTGACCCCAATGGCCGTCATGCCTAGCGTGCCGGACGATTCAAACTTTTCAGGAGAAACGTATGCAAACCCCATTCCAATTCGCCCGCCTTGCCCTGGCCCTGGCGCTGGCCGCCAGCCTGGCCGCTTGCAGCGGCATGTCGACCCGTGACACCAATACCGCTGTGGGCGCTGGCGCCGGTGCCGTCGTCGGTGCCGTGCTGACCGGCGGCAGCGCCGTCGGCACGGTCGGCGGCGCCGCCGTCGGCGGTGTGATCGGCAATAAGGTCGGCCACTAGCGTGCACGCAGCATAAAAAGAAGGGAGGCCGCGGCCTCCCTTCTTTTTGCCTGCCTACCACTCAGGCGGGCAGGGCGCCGGCGCGCACGCGGTTGCTCACTTCCGAACCCACCCCGCGGTAGCCGACGAAGCGGCTGGCGGCATCGAAGATCGGTTCACCGCTGGCCATCATGTAGCGCGTATTGCCGCTGGCGTCGGTGCGGGTGTAGACGAAATCGAGGAAGGGCAGGCGCGCGGCGATGTTTTCATCGAGGCGGGCGCGCTCTTCCGGGTTCCAGCCTTCGAGCGCATGTTCGCCGGAGATGCCCAGCATTTCAAAGGCGGGGCCGGAAACACTGATGAACTTGCCTTCGGCATCCTGTTCCCAGTACCAGTCCGAGGACAGCGCGGTGAAGCTGCGGAAACGCGCTTCGCTCGCACTGAGCTCGGCCGTGCGCTGCTCGACCTTCTGTTCGAGTTCCTTGTTGGCGCGATCGAGCTGGCGGTACAGCAGGCGCACTTCGAGCAGGTTGTGGATGCGCGTCTGCACTTCGACGAAATCGAAGGGCTTGCTGACGAAGTCCTTGGCACCGGCTTGCAGCGCGCGCAGCTTGTGGACAGGCTGGGCCGTGATGGCCAGCACCGGCAGGTAGCCGTCGGCTTCGACTTCCTTGAGCTGGTCGAGCACCTGGAAGCCATCGAGGCCCGGCATCTGCAGGTCGAGCAGGATCAGGTCGTAGCAATGCTCGCGGTGCAGGGGCCGCACCTGGTAGGGGTCCATGGTCGCGCTGACCCGGGTATAGCCGGCCTGCTTGAGCATGTCCTGCAGCAGTTCGACATTGGTTTTCTGGTCGTCCACGATGAGGATGTGGGCATTCTGGATATCGTCAAAGGCAAGCATGATGGGCTTTCAGGGAAGTTCGGGTTCGGGCGTGGAACACTGCAAGGCAATGTCGAGGGCGGCCATGAATTCGACCACACGGATGGGTTTGGTCAGGTAGCGCAGGAAGCCGGCCGCCATGCCTTTTTCGATATCGTGCGGCACGGCATTGGCCGACAGGGCCAGCACCGGGATATGCCGGGTACGGTCGTGCTGGCGCAGGACTTCCAGCGCCGCATAGCCGTTCATGCCGGGCAGGTTGATGTCCATCAGGATCACGTCGGGCAGGTGGGCCTGGGCCAGTTCGATGCCCAGGCGGGCGTTGACGGCAGTCAGCAGGCGCAGGTCGCTGCGCCGCGCCAGCAAGTGTTCGACCAGCACCAGGTTGGCGGGGTTGTCTTCCACGTACAGCACGGTGCGCTGGTTGATCGGGTTCGACACGCTGCCGCTGCCGGGCAGGGCGTAGGCTTCGCCGGTGGCCGCATGGGCCGCCAGGGCGGCACTGGCCATGTTCAGGGTGACCCAGAACTGGCTGCCTTCGCCGACGACGCTGCTTGCACCGACCTGGCCGCCCATCAGCGACACCAGCTGGCGCGTCACCACCAGGCCGATGCCGGCGCCTTCTTCGCTGCCCTGTTCCTGGCCGAGCCGGTTGAAAGGCTGGAACAGCTGGTCGAGCTGGTCCTTGGACATGCCCAGGCCGGTGTCGCTGACATGGATGCGCACTTGCCCGTCGGCTTCGTTGCTGCAACTGACCTTGACGCTGCCGCCTTGCTGATTGTATTTGATTGCATTCGACAGCAAATTGATCATCACCTGCTTGACCCGGGTGCGGTCGGCATGGACGTGGTAGTCCTGGCCGTCTGCCGGGAAGGACAGGTTGATGCCGCGCTGTTGCGCCAGTGGGCTGAGCAATTCGCTGCAGTCGTGGAACACGGCATTGAGCGAGATGGTTTCGAAGGACATCATCACCTTGCCCGATTCGATCATGGCCAGGTCGAGGATTTCATTGATCAGGTCGAGCAGGTACCAGCCGCCCTTGAGGATCTGGTCGATCGAGCGCTGTTGCTCGGGCGACGGGGGCGGTGTGGCCGACGCCATCAGCTGGGCGAAGCCGAGCACGCCGTTGAGCGGGGTGCGCAATTCGTGGCTCATGCTCGAGAGGAAATCGGACTTGGCCAGGTTGGCCTTTTCGGCCGCCGCCTTCGCCTTGGCCAGTTCGACATTGTTTTCCTGCAGCACGCGTTCGAACTGCTTGCGCTCGGTGACGTCGCGCGCGGCGGCGAACACGCCTTTGAGCTTGCGGTCGCGGTCGTGGAAGGTGGTGGCGTTGTAGGACACGTCGGTCTGCTTGCCGTCGCGCGCCTGGGCCGTCAATTCATAATTGGTGACCTTGCCTTCGCGCAGCACGCGTAGGATGCCTGCTTCAGCGCGCTCCGGTTCGGTGAAGTAGTTCTTGAACGGCGCGCCGATCAGCTCGTCGCGCGAGCAGCCCGTCAGCGCTTCCATCTGGCGGTTGACGTCGCTGATGACGCCGCGCGCGTCGGTCGTCATCAAGGCGTCGATATTCGATTCGATCAGCGAACGCGTGTAGAACTGCTGGTCGCGCAGGCGCTGGTCCAGTTCGGCCTGTTCGGCTTCGATCAGCTTGCGCGCCGTGTTGTCGGTGCCGATCAGCAGGTAGCCGATCACCCCTTCGCTGGCGTCGCGCAGCGCCGTCACCGACACGATGGCGGGGAAGCGGCTGCCGTCCTTGCGGATATAGGTGAGCTCGTAGATGTCTTCGATGCCACGCGAGGCCTTGAAGACCAGGGCTTCGAAGCCGGGGGCGATCCGGGTGTCGAATTCGGTGGAGAGGTTGGCCGCGCGCGCCACCAGCTCGCGGGCGTCGGAAATGGCGGCAGGGGTAATCGTGTCGACCACTTCGGCCGCCGTATAGCCGAGCATGCGTTCGGCGCCGACGTTGAAGATCTGGATCACGCCGGCCGCATCGGTGGCGATGCTGGAGAAATTGGCGCTGTTGAAGATGGCGTCCTGCAAGGCGCCAGCCTTCATCAGTTTCTTGGGCGCGATGCGCCGGGCGAGTGGGTTTTTCATGGGGTCACCTGGTGCTGGCGCTGGCGGACATCGGACAGCAGGCGCGCAAATTCCTTGCGCACCACGCCATAGCATTCACACACGGCCAATTCCAGGCCGGCGCGGTCAAGCACGCTGATATGGCCGCGCCGGTAGCGGATATACCCCTTGGCCTGCAGGCGGCCGGCCGCTTCGGTGACGCCTTCGCGGCGCACCCCAAGCATGCCGGCGATCAGTTCCTGGGTGATAGTCAGTTCCGGCCCGGGGCGGCGGTCAAGCGTGAGCAGCAGCCAGCGGCACAGTTGCTGCTCGATCGAATGGTGACGGTTGCACACGGCCGTCTGCGACAGCTGGGTCATCAGGGCCTGGGTGTAGCGCAGCAGCAGGCGCAGGGCCGGCCCGGCGCGGTCGAATTCTTCGATCAACACGCCGGCCTTGATGCGGTAACCGTGGCCGCCTGTCTGCACGATGGCGCGGCTGGTGGTGCTGCGCCCGCCCATCAGCAGGGCAATGCCGACCATGCCTTCGTTGCCCACGCCGGCGATTTCCGACGAACTGCCGTTTTCCAGCAGGTAGTGCAGGGAGACGATGGCGGTGGTGGGGAAATAGGCATAGTGCAGGGGCGCGCCGGAATCGCACAGCACGTCGCCCAGGCGCATCGGGATCAGTTCGAGATGGGGCGCCAGGCGTTCGAATTCGGCCTCCAGCAAGGCCGCGAGCAGGTGGTTTTGGTTCGGGTCGTGCAAGCTGAACATGGCAAGTACCTGCTTCCAGTCGTCAGCTAGCGGGGGGAGGATGGGCCGTCAAACGAAGGCTGCCCAGGACAGGGTAACACGTTGCATCCCATCGAAGGCCATCATGCCCAGCCGGGGCGGCAAGGGTCTGTTCGGTATCGAACGGACCCGGTGGCGCCCGCTGCGTATGTTGAAAGGACGCGATTGCCGCATGGTGCGGGGATCATCCAGCGTGTAGTACCCACTTTCCCAGGAAATCCCCATGAAAAACCTTCTCCGCCTGCCGGCCCTGATCGGCGCACTGTCCCTGACCCTGTTGACGGCTTGCAGCTCGACGCCGGTGCACGAAAGCACCGGCCAGTACCTCGACGACACCGTCATCACGACCTCGGTCAAGGCCGCCATCCTCAATGAGCCGACGCTCAAGGTTGCCGAAATCAATGTCGAAACCTACAAGGGCGTCGTCCAGCTGAGCGGCTTCGTGCATTCGGCCGACAATATTGCCACTGCCATGAACGTGGCGCGCGGCGTCAACGGCGTGCGTTCGGTCAAAGACGATATGCGCGTCAAATAAGTCGCTTGCCGGTACCGACGCCATGGACACCATCCTGCCCGGCAGCGCGCTGTTGCTGCTGGTCGACAACAACCCCGACAATCTTGATTTGCTGGCGGGGATTTTCGGGCAGGAATATGAAGTCTGCCTGGCCGCCAGTGGCGTCGAGGCGCTCGCGTTTTGCCGCGCGCGCCAGCCCGACCTGATCCTGCTCGATGTGGTCATGCCCGGCATGGATGGCTATATGGTGTGCGAGCAGCTCAAGCGCGAGTCGCACACGCGCGATATTCCCATCATTTTCATCACGGCGCGCGGTTCGCGCCGCGACGAGGCGCGCGCCTTCGACATGGGCGGCATCGATTTCATCACCAAGCCCTTCCACCTGGGTGTGACGCGCGCCCGGGTGCGCGCCCACATCGCCCTGAAGATGCAATCTGACCAGTTGCGCCTGCTTGCCATGCTCGATGGCTTGACCGGCCTGGGCAACCGGCGCTGCTTCGACGAAGCACTGCGGCTGGGCTGGCGCCGCTGCGCGCGCGCCGCGGTGCCGCTGGCGCTGGTGATGATCGACGTCGACCACTTCAAGCTGTTCAACGATCTGTATGGCCACCCGGCCGGCGACGCCTGCCTGCAGCAAGTCGCCACCACCCTGCGGGCCTGCGTGAGCCGGCCGGAAGACCTGGTGGCGCGCTACGGTGGCGAGGAATTCGTTTGCCTGCTGCCTGGTGCGACGCCGGCCAGTGCCCAGCGCATCGCCGTCAAGCTGGAACAGGCCGTGCGCGACCTGGCCATCGCGCACGGTAACTCGAGCGTCGGTGCGGTGGTCACGGTGAGCCTGGGCGTGGCCGGCGCCCAGCCGGCCAGCGGTGGCGACGCCGCTGCGCTGATTGCTGCGGCCGACGCCCAGCTCTACCGCGCCAAACGCGATGGACGCGGCCAGGTTGCCACTTAGGCAGGCGTTTCGCGCGCATCCTTGCTCGCCTGCTGGGCGGTTTCTTCGTCCCGGCTGGTGCGCTCTTCCGAAATTTCCAGGGCAATCCCCGCCGCATCCTTGGCCGTCATGCCATCGGTGCGGCGCAGGTATTCGGCCTCGCCGATGCTGTCGTGCGCCTGCACGACCAGCTCTTCCGGCTGGGTGGTCTCGCCCGGCATGTCGACCTTCAGTTCATCGACCAGCATCAACAGCGTTGCCGCCACCGGCAGCGCGAGCAGGGCGCCGGCGATGCCGTACAGGGTGCCGCCGGCAATCAGGGCGAGCAGGATGATGGAAGACGGCAGGCGCAGCGAACGGCCGTAGACGACCGGGATCAGGACCCGGCTTTCGAATTCCTCGTAGCCGAGCAGCAGGGTGAAGACGATGGTCGCGGCCACGCCGCTGACGGCGTAGGCGGCCAGCACGGCCGGCACCATGGTGAGGAAGATGCCGATGAAGGGCAGCACGTCGACCAGGCCGCCGAAGGCCGCGATGGCCACCGCGTTGGGCACGCCGCACAGCGTGAGCACGACAAACAGGAACACGGCCATGATGGCGCAGGTGATGACCTGGCCGCGCACATAGCCGCCCACGATGGTCTGCAGCTTGAGCAAGATGCGCGAGAGCTTGATGTGCTGGGCGCGCGGCACCATGGCGAACAGGGCGCCGCGCAGGCGGTCGCGGTCGATCATGATGTAGAAGGCGAGGAAGAAGCTCCCGGCGCCATAGGCGGCGATCTCGAACAGGCTTTTGGAGAAGGCCACCGCTTCGGCGCTGTAGGATTTGAACAGGGCCGCGTAATGGACCTGGCGCAGGTTGATGGCCAGCGCGCCGGTGAGCGGGTTGGTGGCCAGGAATTTGACGAGGCGGGCGCGCAGTTCCGGTTCCTGTTCGACCAGGCTGCTGACCTGGTCGATGAAGGCCGGCACCGTGAAAATGGCCAGCAGGACCAGCACCAGCAGCATGAGGGCGAACACGATGCCGATGGCGGCCAGACGGTGCACCTTGCGCTGTTCCAGGTGTTCGACGGCCGGATTCAGGGTGCCGACCAGCATCAGGGCGGCGATCAGCACGAGGATGACGGGGACCAGCGTTTCCAGCAGGGTCGCGCCGGCCACCAGCAGGGCCACCGTCACCAGCGTGGCCGGGGCGATCTCGATGCGATGGTGGCTCATGGCGCTACATCCTTCCGGGGCCATGCCGGTCGGACAGACCGGCTCGATGGCAAGCCCAGCATTGCAGATTTCCCGGCAGCTATCCGTGCGCTAGCCCTCAGAGCGGCCAGGTGCCGCCCGCACGGTTCGACAGCGTACCGACGCAAGGGCCATTGCCATGGCAAGGTCGGGCGTGGGAAGGGAGGTACACATGACGCGAATCCGCAAAGGCCAGGCGCCACCGCCACTCGAGCGTGGCCAATTTCACCTGCAATTCATGCGCTCCTTCGTCGACCCCGCTTTCGATGCCGTCAAGCCGGCGCTGGCCGAGGTGGAGTCGGTGGCGTGGGACAATTACAGCCAGGGCCGCAAGGCGCCGCTCACGCAAGCGGCCGGTCCCGGCTTCGCCGACCCGGACTATGCCTTGTCGCTCGAGTGGTCGGCCACGCGCGCGCGCCTGCTCGAGGCCGAGAAAATCCAGAAAGACCCCGCCTCGCCGGCGCGCGTCTTGCTCATCTGCGGCGCCGCGCGCAACGACGGCAGCTGTCCGGGGGAAATGTCCAAGACCTTCAGGATGGCGCAATGGGCACGGGAAAGCTTGCAGGGCGCCGGGGTGACGGTCGAGCTGCTCGACCTGAGCCTGCTCACGTCCGGTTTCGACCTGCATATCCACCCCTGCAAGGGCTGTGTGTCGACCGCCATGCCCCTGTGCCATTGGCCCTGCAGCTGCTATCCCAACCATGGGCAGCGCCAGGTCAATGACTGGATGGCCGACATTTACACGATGTGGACGGCGGCCCACGGCATCCTGATCGTAACGCCGGTCTACTGGTACCAGGCGCCGAGCGTCCTGAAGCTGATGATCGACCGCCTGGTGTGCGCCGATGGCGGCAATCCCGACCCGACCAGCACGGGCGGCAAGGACGCGGCCAAGGCCAAGGCGCTGGAGTTGCGTGGCTGGGATTATCCCAAGCATCTTGCCGGGCGCGTGTACGGCCTGGTGGTGCATGGCGACGTGGCCGGCGCCGAAAGCCTCAAGCACGCGCTGGCCGACTGGCTCGACTGGATGGGCTTGGCCGCTGCGGGCAAGCAGGCTTGCCTGGAGCGGTATGTCGGCTACTACCAGAATTATGCGCAAAGCCATGAAGCGCTCGACGCCGATACTGCCCTGCAACAGGAAGTGCGCAATGTGGCGCTCAGCGTGGCCCATGCCGTCGCTGCGCTGCGCGGCGGCAAATTCTTGCCTCCGGATGCAGGCCTGCCGGCGCCGCGTCCGAAGTAGGGGGAGCTGGCGCTTGTCAGGACCTGGGGTTCGCTAGCGCACGGAGGCGCGCTGCTTGCCCGCGGTACAACAGTGGAGACGGATGCACACGCCGCGTGCCGGACACAGAAAGATGACAATGAAAACACTGATCGCCATCATAGCCAGTGCTGCCGCAGCGGCCTCCCTGGCCGGGAGCGCCTGCGCTGCCAGCGCGGAGCAAAAAGCCGGCCTGAAGGCTGCCACTACCGCGGCCGAGGCCGATTTCCTGGTCGCCCGCCGCAAATGTGAAGTGCTTTCCGGTAATCCCGGCGCCGTATGCGTGGCCGAAGCGCGGCTGGTGCAGACCCATGCCGAGACGGAAGCGAAATTGCGCTTTGACGACAGCCTGGGCACGCGCACGGCGGCGCGCAAGGCCGTTGCCGAGTCGGAATTCGACCTCGCCAAGATGCGCTGCAAGAGCGAGACCGGCAACGACAAGGACGTCTGCATGAAGCAGGCCAATGCCAACAAGGTCATCGCCCTGGCCGACGCCAAGGCCGACAGCAAGGTCCTCACGGCCCGCGACGATGCCGAGCATGACAAGGCCAAGGCGCGCTACAAGGTCGCGCTCGAGCATTGCGATGCCTTCAAGGGCAAGACGCACGACGATTGTGTCGTTGACGCCAAGGCCCGCTTCGGCCAGTAAGCCGCTTAGCCGGTGCGCCTGGCCTTGGCCGGTTTGGCGCTGTTGAGGGCCGCGGCGGCGCGGATGAGGGCCTTGAAGGCCTTTTCATCGATGGGCGCGCCTTCGCGCAAGTCGATGGCGCGCCGCGTATTGCCTTCCAGGCTGGCATTGAACAGGCCGGCCGGGTCATCAAGCGCGGCGCCTTTCGGGAACGTCAGCTTGACGGCCGCCTTGTAGGTTTCGCCCGTGCACACGATGCCGCCGTGTTCCCACACGGGCACGCTCCATTTCCATGATTCTTCCACCCCCGGGACGGCCTTGTGGATGAGCTCGCGCACGCGCGCCAGCGTGGCGCCGCGCCAGTCGCCCAGCGTGTGGATTTTTTCGTCTATCAATTGGGTCGGCGTCATTGGGGCTCGCTTTCTTCATGGTCGCTGCGCGGATTTGCGGACACTGCCATCGAGCATATCGGCCACGTACGGGGCCTTGGCCACGGCGTCGCGCTGGTCCTTGCCGTGGCAGGAAGCGGCGGCCCGATCAAGGTGGCAGGAGCGTCGAATTATAGCCAAAAACACAAGGCTGGTGCGCGATGTAACGTGCTTGGCAAGACCGGTATAGAATCGACTCTCTGCTGTCGCATCACCACCCGTGAAGGAGCCGATCGTGACCCGCAAGACACCCATCGAACGCTATCGCAATATTGGCATCAGCGCCCATATCGACGCTGGCAAGACCACCACCACCGAACGCATCCTGTTTTATTCGGGCGTCTCGCACAAGATGGGCGAGGTGCACGAGGGCGCGGCGACGATGGACTGGATGGAGCAGGAACAGGAGCGCGGCATCACCATCACTTCGGCCGCCACCACTTGCTTCTGGAGCGGCATGGCAGGCAACTACCCGCCGCACCGCATCAATATCATCGACACTCCCGGCCACGTGGACTTCACGATCGAAGTCGAGCGCTCGATGCGCGTGCTCGATGGCGTGTGCATGGTCTACGATGCCGTCGGCGGCGTGCAGCCGCAGTCCGAGACCGTGTGGCGCCAGGCGAACAAGTACCAGGTGCCGCGCCTGGCCTTCGTCAACAAGATGGACCGGGTCGGGGCCGATTTCTTCCGCGTCGAGCAGCAGATCCGCACGCGCCTGAAGGGTAATCCGGTGCTGATGCAGATTCCCGTCGGCGCCGAAGACCAGTTCCATGGCGTGGTGGACCTGGTCAAGATGAAGGCCATCATGTGGGATGACGCGACGCAAGGCGTCAAGTTCGACTACATCGATATTCCCGCCGGGCTGGAGGAACTCGCGCGCACCTGGCAAGGCAAGCTGCACGAGGCGGCGGCCGAGGCGAACGAGGAGCTGCTGCAGAAATACCTCGATGGCGTGGCCCTGTCCGAGGCCGAGATCAAGGCAGCTGTGCGCCAGCGCACCCTGGCTGGCGAGATCGTGCCGATGTTGTGCGGCAGCGCCTTCAAGAACCGCGGCGTGCAAGCCATGCTCGACGCGGTGATCGACTACCTGCCGGCGCCGACCGACATTCCCTCGATTAGCGGGCACGACGAAAACGACCAATTGATCGAGCGCCATGCCGACGACAGCGAGCCGTTTTCGGCCCTGGCCTTCAAGATCATGACCGATCCGTTTGTCGGCCACCTGACCTATTTCCGCGTCTATTCCGGCGCCCTGCATACGGGCGACCAGGTCTTCATTCCGCGCCGCGGCAGGAAGGAAAGGGTGGGGCGCATCCTGCAGATGCACGCCAATAACCGCACCGAGATCAGCGAAGTGTATGCGGGCGATATCGCCGCCGCCGTGGGCCTGAAGGACGTCACCACGGGCGACACCATGTGCGACTTTGATCACGTGATCGAACTCGAACGCATGGTCTTCCCCGAGCCGGTGATTTCGCAGGCGGTCGAGCCGAAGACCAAGGCCGACCAGGAAAAGATGGGCATCGCCCTGGGCCGCCTGGCGCAGGAGGATCCGTCCTTCCGCGTCACCAGCGACGAGGAATCGGGCCAGACCATCATTTCCGGCATGGGCGAATTGCACCTTGAAGTGCTGGTCGAACGCATGAAGCGCGAATTTGGCGTCGCCGCCACGGTGGGCCGGCCCCAGGTGGCTTTCCGCGAGACGATCCGCAAGACCTGCGACTCGATCGAGGGCAAATTCATCAAGCAGTCGGGCGGGCGCGGGCAATATGGCCACGTGGTGCTCAAGATCGAGCCGCTGCCGGCCGGCGGCGGTTTCGAATTCGTCGACGCCATCAAGGGCGGCACGGTGCCGCGCGAATTCATCCCGGCCGTCGAGAAGGGCGTGATCGAAACCCTGCCCACGGGCGTGCTGGCCGGCTATCCGGTGGTGGACGTGAAGGTGACGCTGTTCTTCGGCTCCTCGCACGACGTGGACTCGAACGAGAACGCCTACCGCATGGCCGCCTCGATGGCCTTCAAGGATGGCTGCCGCAAGGCCGATCCGGTGCTGCTCGAACCGATGATGTCGGTCGAGATCGAAACGCCGGAAGACAAGATGGGCGACGTGATGGGCGACCTGTCGTCGCGGCGCGGCATGATCCAGGGCAGCGACGATATTCCCGGCGGGGCCGGCAAGACCGTGCGCGCCGAGGTGCCGCTGACCGAGATGTTCGGCTATGCGACGACCTTGCGTTCACTGACCCAGGGCCGCGCCACCTTCACGATGGAGTTCCGCCATTATTCCGAGGTGCCGCGCGCGCTGGCCGAGACGCTGATCCACAACCGCACGACGCACACTGGCCGCGCCTGAGGAAGCTGCCTTCGGCCGGCGGTTTGCCAAGCTTCAGGTGAGGTCGTTGGCGCTGGCGCGCGGCCGCTTAAGGCGCACCAGCAGGAGCACGCCGATGGCGGTGGTCCACATCGTCAGGCCGTAGGCGACGGCGGGGATGAGCAATTCGGCGTCCTGCATCAGGGACAGGGCGACAAAGGCGGCAAGGCCGAAATTCTGCAGGCCGTTTTCGAAGCCGACGGCGACACATTGTTCTTTGGGCAGGCGCATCAGGATGGCCAGGCTCCAGGCCGTCGCCATCGAAAAGACATTCAGGAGCAGCACCGGCGTGCCCATACGCACCAGGGCCTGGAGGATGTCGCTCTGGGCTGACCAGATGGCGCCGGCGACGATGAGCACGATCAGGATGGCCCCGAAGCGGGCCATGCGCGACTCGAGTTCACGTGCGAAGTGCGGACTGCGCCGGCGCAGCAGCATGCCACCCATCACGGGCAACGTCGTTACCAGGAACAAGCCCAGGGCCGTGGGCAGCAGCGGAAAGCGCACGGCCGCGTCGCCGCCCTGGAACAGCGGCAAGGCCAGGCTCATGAATAGCGGAATCGTCAGCACCGAGAGCATGCTGGCGCAGGCCGTCAGGGCCACCGACAGCATGGTGTCGCCGCGCGCGAGGTAGGTGAACAGGTTGACCGCGGCATTGGCCGGGCAGGCGGCGATGAGCACCAGGCCAACCGCCATCGGGGGCGCCAGCCGCAACAGGATGGCCACGCCGATGGCCAGCGCCGGCAGCAGCACGGTATGGGCCAGCAGCCCCATGAGCAGGGCTTGCGGCTGGCGCAGCACGCGCCGCAGGTCAGCCAGTGTGAGTGTGGTCCCGAGTGCGAACATCACCACCATGACCACCAGCGGAAGGAGAACCTGGGTAAATGGGTTGGCGATGTTGAACAATTATGGCGCTTCCTTCGTTGGAGGGGGCAGGCCGTTCGAGTCTACTTGAAGGTGCCTTCCCTGTAAAATTGTTCCCGCAAGGATTGTGACTGGCATGATCCTGGTGGCCGGAGAATAGCATGATCGAGTGCAATCGCACGATGGAACAGGGGCGGCGTGATTTCGCTGCGGGTCGCCTGACCCAGGCCGCGCTGGTGCGCGTACCCATGAGCAGGAATGAATGGACCGTGCGCCTGGTCGGTAGCAAGGGCGAAGCGGGCATGTTGCTGGAAGTTCAAACCCTCAATCCCCAGGTGTTCACCCGGCTCGATGCGGCGGTGCAGGCAATCGAACAGCTTGGATTTACCGTGGCGCAACTCAAAGTTTCAATGTAGAAATTTATAATGATTTCTTGACATTAATAAATTCTTGAATGCATAATGCGACTCAGCTTTTCCACTATAACTTTTAGAAACAGGAATATTTCCATGTCCAAGATCAAGAACATCATGGGTATCGCCACCCTCGCCCTGCTGGCGCCTTTGGCCCAGGCAGCGAGCCTGATTGTCGATGGTGGTTTCGAAGCAGTTGCACCAAACAACGTTTTCCAAACCTTCAGCGCCACCAGCACCATGGGCGGCTGGACGATCGAAGCGGGCAGTGTCGACCTGATCGGCAGCTACTGGCAGCCAAGTTCGGGCAACAACAGCCTGGACCTGAACGGCCTCAATGCCGGCACGATCGCGCAATCGTTCGCGACCACGCCAGGCCAGACCTATGTCGTGAGCTTCATGATGGCTGGCAATCCTGATGCCGGCGCCGACATCAAGATGATCACCGCCGGTGTCAATGGCGGCAGCAACGCATTCAGCTTCGCCACTGGCAGCACCAACCATGCAGCGATGGGCTGGGTGCCACAGAGCTTCTCCTTCGTGGCCGATGCGGAACTGAGCACGCTGCGCTTCTCGGGCAATGGCAACAACAGCTACTATGGCGCCGCGCTGGACGACATTTCCGTCACTGCCGTACCGGAACCGGAAACCTATGGCATGCTGCTGGCCGGCCTCGGCCTGGTCGGATTCGCCGCACGCCGCAAGCGCGCCGCCTGAGTCGGCCCGCAGCCCCAAAGAATCCCGCCGCGTGCGGGATTTTTTTCGTCCCGCGGTCAAACCGCCGTCATATTCGCGCGCTATGCTGGCGCCGTTCTGAACCTGCGGCCCTTGCAAGCCGCTCTACCGGCGCCGGCGGTCGGGAAACATACCGGCACCAGATTCTTTCTCTACGTCATCAAGTTGCAATATTCGGGGCTTACCATTGCCGCATTGCAATACGACCCGATGGATTCCCGATGACCTTTCCTTCCCTGCGTACCGGCACGCGCGTCCTGGCCGCCTTTGCCATCGTCCTGCTGATCATGGCCTGCATGACGGCACTGTCGTTGTGGCGCCTGCAGGCGGCCAATGCGCAGGCCCAGTTGCTGGTCAACGACAAGCTGGCGCGCCAGCAGCTGACCGCCGAACTGCTCGGTGCGATGCGCCTGAACGGCATCCGCGCCATCTCCATCGCCCGCAGCGACAGCCTTGAAGTGGGCGAATACTTCCAGTCCCAGCTCGTCGCTGGCGAAAAGCACGTGGCCGCCTTGCAGGCCCAGCTCGAGGCGATGCCGCGCGCGGCGCGCGAGTCGGCCCTCCTTGAACAGGCGTCGACGACCCTGCGCAGCTACCGCGTGCTGCGCGACGAGATGCTCAAGCTGAAAGACATGGGCCGCGTGCAGGACGTCGCTGCCATTCTCGACGGCCGCCTCGACCCGAGCTTTGGCGCCAGCACGGCGGCGCTCGAGGCATTGCTCGCCTACCAGGGCGAACAGGCGCGCGCCCTGGCCGCCACCTCGCACCAGGATGCGGCCACCAGCCGCAACTTGCTGCTCGCCTTGGGTGCCGCGGCCATCGCCATCGGTGCCGTTTTGGCCTGGCGTATCACGCACGCCGTCGTCGTGCCCCTGCGCGAAGCCGTCGCCCTGGCCGAGCGCGTCGCCGCGGGCGACTTGACGGTCGCCGCCGTGCACCGCCGCAGCGACGAATTCGGCGAACTGCTCGATGCCCTGGGCACCATGACGGCGCAACTGGCCCACACCGTCGACCAGGTACGCGCCGGCGCCTGCCTGATCGATGCTGCTTCCTGCGACGTCGCCTCGGGCAACCTGGACCTGGCGCGTCGCACCGAGCGCCAGGCCGGCGTGCTGCATTCGACGGCCAGCTCGATGGACACCCTGGCCGCCACCGTGCGCGCCAATACCTCGAATGCGCGCGCCGCCGACCAGCTGGCCGTATCGGCCTCGCAGGTGGCCAGCAAAGGCGGTGCCGTGGTCGACGAAGTGGTCGAGACGATGGCCGCCATTAACGCCTCCGGCAGCAAGATCGTCGAGATCACCGGCGTGATCGACGCCATCGCTTTCCAGACCAACCTGCTGGCCCTGAATGCGGCCGTGGAAGCGGCGCGCGCCGGCGAGCAGGGCCGCGGCTTCGCCGTCGTGGCAGGCGAAGTGCGCAACCTGGCGCAGCGCTCGGCCACTGCCGCGCGCGAGATCAAGACCCTGATCAACGATTCGCGCAGCCAGATCGCCGTGGGCAGCGAGCGCGCCGGGGCCGCCGGCGCCACCATGCGCGAGATCGTCGACAGTGTCGCGCGCGTGAGCGAGCGCATCGCCGCCATCAGCGCCGCCGGCGCCGAGCAGGAAAGCGGCATCGCCCACCTGCACGATGTGATCGCCGCCATCGAAAGCGACACGCGCCAGAACGCCGCCCTGGTCGACCAGGCCGCCAGCGCCGCCGATGCCATGCACAGCAAGGCAGCCGAATTGACCTCGCTCGTGTCCACCTTCACGCTCGAAGGCGCCCCGATGCTGGCGCTGCGTGCGGCGCCGCTGCGCCTGGCCGCCTGAGGCCTCTATCTTTCGGCACATGCGCCCGAAAGCGCATGGCGCCAGAATCGGTGCCAGTTCGATCCCTTCGATCGGCGCACTCATTCTGGAGCGAGCATGCAGACAAATTTCAAAGCGATATTCTTCCTTGCCGTGCTGGCAGGCTGTGGTGGCGGTGGTGGCGGCACGGCGGCGCCGCCCGTCAAGACCAGTGACGGCAACCCCGGCCAGGGCAGCGGCACGGTCGATACCAGCGGCACGCGCGGCTTTCTTCGCGCTGGCATGAACAAGGTGGCCAGCTACGATCCGGCCACGCTCAAAGCCCAGATCGACAAATTCGGCTTCATCGGCGCGAGCATCAACGACGCCGTCGCCTCGCTACCGTGCGGCGTCGACGTCCACCACTTTGAATACAACACCGTCGGCGCGGCCGGCGAAGCGACCACCTCGTCGGCGGCGCTGATGATCCCCACCGGTAGCGGCGCGGCCTGCAGCGGCAAGCGCCCCCTGATGATGTACGGCCATGGCAGCTCGAACGTGCAGAACGTCAACATGAGCGACTTCAGCACCAAGGCGCCGTATGGCGCCACCTCGATCACGGTCGCGGCTATGTACGCGGCCCAGGGCTACCTGGTGATCGCGCCCAACTACGCCGGCTACGACACGTCGACCTTGAGCTATCACCCGCACCATATCGGTGACCAGAACGGCAAGGAGATGATCGACGCCCTGTCGGCCGGGCGCAGCGCGCTCGCCGCCGTGTCCGTGTCCGACAATGGCAAGCTGTTCCTGACCGGCTACTCGGAAGGTGGCTATGTGACGATGGCCACCGCGCGCGCCATGCAGGCCGCTGGCATCGCCGTGACGGCCGCCGCGCCGCAATCGGGCAATTACGCCGAGAGCGTCGGCTACGAAAACGTGCTGACCAACCCGCACGCCCTCGACGACCTGAGCCAGATCGACCAGGAATCGATCATGCACTACGCGATGCAGATCCCGGTCTGGCAGAAGGCCTACGGCAACCTGTACTCGGCGATCACGGACGTGTATTCGGCCACCTACGCCGCCGGCATCGAAGGCATGTTCCCCACCAAGGGCTCGACCGACGCGCTGTTCCTGACCAATAAGCTGCCGCGCTACATGCTGGCCAACGACATGCCCAACTACGCCAGCCTGACGGCCGACCAGAAGCTCTACTACGGCACGCCGGAAACGAGCTTGCTGAAAACGAGCTATGTCGTCAAGCTCGTTGCCGATGCCGGCGCCCACCCTTGCAATGTGACCTCGGCGGTCGCTCCCCTCGATTGCGCCGCAACGGCTCCGATGCGCCTGGCCGCGCTGAAGAACGACTTGCGCACCTGGACGCCCAAATCCCCCATGCTCATGTGTGGCGGAAATGGCGACAATGAAGTGGGCTTCTACAATGCCCAGTTGACAATGGCCTACTTCGCCGCCCATGGCCTGGCCGCCAACACCGTGTCGGTGCTCGATGTCGACTCACCCGTCGCGGCGGGCGACCCGTATGCGGCGGCCAAGACGGCCTTTGCCAAGGCGCGCCAGCGCGTTGTGGCTGCGAATGATAATCCCAACTCCAACGACAACTACCACGGTTACACGGCCTTCATTGGCTGTTCCGTGGCGGTGCGCGACTTCTTCAAGAATTATTGAGGCATGTGGTGGGTGACGCTGCGCTTACCCACCCTTGTATTATGATTTCAATGAATTCAAC
>JAZJYP010000200.1:0-14700 GCA_040390345.1 Pseudomonadota bacterium
CCCGGAGGGCCTGCACCGCGACCGCATGCTGCCGACCATCGCCCTGCTCAAGGACAAGCTGGACGTGATGAACGTCGATGCCGGCGTCGACTACCGCAAGCGCGCGCTCGAGCAGGTCGAGAGCTACCTGACGCCACCGGGCGCCGAGGCCGACGCAGCCCTGCGCGCGGCCTACGCCAGCATCGCCGAGACGGCCGACGAAGACCCGCATGTGCGTATCGAAGAGCGCGACATCCGCGCCTTGCGCCGCGCCGGCGGCATCATCTGGTTCGATTTTGCGACCCTGTGCGGCGGCCCGCGTTCCCAGAACGACTATCTGGAAATCGCCAGCCGCTTCCACACCGTGATCCTGTCGGGCATTCCGGCCATGTCGGCCGGGCAGTCGTCCGAGGCGCGCCGCTTCACCTGGCTGATCGACGTGTTTTACGACCACAAGGTCAAGCTCCTGATGTCGGCCGAGGTGCCGCCCGAAGAGCTGTACGCGCAAGGCATGCTGGCGAACGAATTCCACCGCACCGTCTCGCGTATCATTGAAATGCAATCGCGCGACTACATGGATGCGCAGCGGCGCGACGTCGCCGACGCCATCGCTTAAACCAGGGTCTCCATGACTAACTTTTTCTTACGCATCGTTCCGCTCATCGTGCTGGCCGCCTGCGGCTCGGTGGCCGTGAGCCCGACCTATGCGCCGGTGGTGCCGCTATCGCAATCGGTCGAGCAGGCCGACGCCTCGCTCGAACAGGCCCGCCGTGAGCGCGCCGCCGCCGAAGCCGACTACGCTGCCAGCGAGCGCATCTGCTACGCCAAGTTCTTCGTCAACAACTGCCTCGACAAGGCCAAGGAAAAGCGCCGCCTGGTGCTGAACCAGGCGCGCGCGGTGGAAGTCGAAGCCGAGCGCTTCAAGCGCAAGGCCTCGGTCGACGAGCGCGACCGCAAGCTGGCCGAGGCGGAAAAGGAAGAACTCGAGCGCCAGGCCAAGCTGGCCGCCGAGCTCGCTGCCGCGCCGCCCAAAGCGGCCCCGGCGGAAGCTGCGCCGCCGACGCCGGCGAGCGTGACCCTGGCCGAGCGCCAGGCCAGGCAAGATGCCAAGCTGAAGAAGCAAGCGGCCAAGGACAAGGCCGAAGCGGCCCAGCGCGCCGCCAAGGCCGCCGCCTTTGCGAAGAAACGCCTCGACTCCGAACAGCGCCAGCGCGACATCGCCGCCAAGAAAATGGAAAAAGCCGAAAACGAGGGCGACGGCAAATAAGGCCTTGGCGGCGCAGGGTGGGCCCGGCCCCTGCAAGGGCCGGGCCCACCCTGCGGCAATGCCAAGCTAAACGGCGCGGCCCATCTTCTGGACCGTGTAGGACGGCGCCTCCTTGGGCGGCTTGATCAGTTTGACGATGGCCATGGTGCAGTTGTCGCCCTTGCCCTGGGCCCGCTCCTGGGCCTTGTTGATCAGCATTTCGGAAGCCTGGCGCGGCGTGTTCTTGGCCGTCACCGCGCCCAGCTCGGCATCGGTGAAGAAGTGCCACAACCCGTCGGTGCACAGCAGGAAGGCATCGCCGGCGGCGAGCTTGTCGTAGCTGCCGATGGTGGCATACGGTTCCTTGCGGCTATTGCCCAGCAAATTGAGCAGCAGCTTCGAATGGCGGTGGTTGCGCGCCGCTTCCGGCGGCAGTTTTTCCGAGCTGACCAGGTGTTCGATGTAATCGGCGTCGTTCGAGCGCGCCAGGCACTGGCCATTGGCGAAGCGGTAAAAGCGCGAATCGCCCACATGGGCCCAGACCGCCTGTCCGTGCGGTGTAATGACCAGGCCGACAAAGCTGGCCAGCGGCTCGCTCTGGCTCGTCACACCATTCATCTTGATGACGAGATGGGTTTCATGGACGATCTCGCGCAGCAGCTCGGCCAGGCGCTCGTTGCTGGGCGCGTCACCCGGCTTGAAGTCGTCGAACACCTGTTTGGCCGTGTGCAGGACCTGGTCGGAGGCGGTGGCCCCGCCGGCCACGCCGTCAGATAGCACGGCCAGCATATAGCCGGGCGCACGGGTGCTGCCGAACAGGGCGGCGCGGTCGTTCTGTTGCAGGCGGCTACCCACGTGCTGGGCGGTACCTGCTTCAATCTTGTAATCGGTCATAAGCGGTTTTCTCTGGCCTTTCCTGGGCCCGCCGCACCAATCTCGGTTGGCGGCAGCGTCGGTGTAGATTAAACTATGCACCGAGATGGCATAATGTTGCAAGCGGAGACTATTTACACAGCGACAAACTTTGCAAGCGATTGTAAGCGCATACTGGCCATACTTTTGCAGTTCTTGAAACAAACCTGTTGGGAATGCCACACTATGACAGATGTCGAAGAAATCCAGCGCCGCCTGATCGAGCTCGACGTTGAACACCGCGACCTGGACGCCGTCATCGATATGCTGACCCTCGACGGCCACCACGACCAGTTGCAGCTACGCCGCCTCAAGAAGCGCAAATTGCAGTTGAAAGACCATATCACCCTGCTGAAAATGCAATTGGTGCCGGACGTTCCGGCCTGATTCGCCTTCGCTTCACCGACTGCCATTTTGACCGATTCCACTTCCACGCCCGCGCCGGGCAAACACGACGCCGAGATCGACCAGCTGTTTTCCAGCGGCGGCCCGCTGGCCCCGTCCGTGGGCAGTTTCAGCCCGCGCCGCTCGCAGACCGAGATGGCCAAGGCGATCGCGGCGGCCATCGACGGCCAGCGCACCCTGATCGCCGAGGCCGGCACGGGCACCGGCAAGACCTTTGCCTACCTGGTCCCGGCCCTGCTCTGGGGCGGCAAGACCATCGTCTCGACCGGGACCAAGAACTTGCAGGACCAGTTGTTCATGCGCGACATCCCGACCGTGCGCGCCGCGCTCAAGGCGCCCGTGTCGGTGGCCCTGCTCAAGGGACGCTCGAACTACGTCTGCCACTACCACCTCGAGCGCACCCAGCAGAACGGCCGCATGACGTCGCGTGACGATGTCGGCTACCTGCGCGAGATCTCGCGCTTCATCAAGATGACCAGTTCGGGCGACAAGGCCGAACTGGCCAAGGTGCCCGAGAACGCCCTGATCTGGAACCTGGTCACGTCCACGCGCGACACCTGCATGGGCACCGAGTGCCAGTACTACCAGGACTGCTTCGTCATGAAGGCGCGCCGCGAAGCGCAGCAGGCCGATGTGGTCGTGGTCAACCACCACCTGTTCTTCGCCGACGTGGCCCTGAAGGACACCGGCGTGGCCGAACTGCTGCCCTCGGCCAACACCATCATCTTCGACGAGGCGCACCAGCTGCCCGACACGGCCACGCTGTTCTTCGGCCAGACCGTATCGACCTCGCAGGTGCTCGAACTGTGCCGCGACGTGCTGGCCGAGGGCCTGGCCCATGCGCGCGGCGGGCCGGACTGGGCCAAGGTCGTGGTGGCGGTCGAGAAGTCCGCGCGCGACCTGCGCCTGACCTTCGCGCAAGACATCATGCGCCTGTCGCTGGCGCAGATCATGCCCTCGTCCGACTTCTTCCCCGCGCTGGCCGACCTGAAGGCCCAGCTGGCCGGCATGGTCGACACGCTCGAAGCGAACGCCGAGCGGGCCGAGACGCTGGAACAGTGCCGCGTGCGCGCGGTCGAACTGGCCGCCGCGCTCGATGCCTGGCGCGCCGAACCGGGCAAGGGCAAGGTCGTCGAAGGCGACGAAGCGGTGCTGTGGGTTGAAGCGTTTTCCTCGTCCCTGCAGCTGCACAAGACGCCACTGTCGATCGCGCCGATCTTCAGCAACCAGCGCGAAGGCACGCCGCGCAGCTGGATCTTCACCTCGGCCACGCTGGCCGTGAAACAGGACTTCAAGCACTTCGCCAACCAGATGGGCCTCGAGGGCGAGCCGGCGCACACCTGGCCGAGTCCCTTCAATTACGAAGAGCAGGGCTTGCTCTACGTGCCCACCGGCCTGCCGGAACCGAATTCCTTCGGCTACACCGACGCCGTCATCGACTGTGCGTTGCCGATCATCGAAGCGGCGGGCGGGCGCACCTTCCTGCTGTGCACCACCATCCGCGCCGTCAAGCACGCGGCCGAACGCCTGCGCGCCGAATTCGCCGAGCGTGGCCTCGACTATCCGCTGTTCGTCCAGGGTGAACGGGGACGCACCGAGCTGCTCGACTCTTTCCGCAACGCCGGCAACGCCGTGCTGATCGGCAGCCAGAGCTTCTGGGAAGGCGTCGACGTGCGCGGCGACGCGCTCTCGCTGGTCATCATCGACAAGCTGCCGTTTGCCCCGCCGGACGATCCGGTGCTGGCCGCGCGCATCGAAGTGATGGAAAAGCAGGGCATGAACGGCTTCATGCACCACCAGCTGCCCGAAGCGATCATCAACCTCAAGCAGGGCGCCGGGCGCCTGATTCGCGACGAGACCGATCGCGGCGTGCTGATGATCTGCGATCCGCGCCTGATCTCCAAGCCTTATGGCAAACGCATCTGGCAAAGCCTGCCCAGCTTCAAGCGCACGCGCTTGCAGGAGGACGTGATTGCCTTCTTCGCCAACCTACCGAGCACAACGCCCCATGACGCTGTTTAAATCCATGTTCGCCGGCGCCCTGTGCGCCGCCTGTTTCAGCGCCGCTGCCGCCACGCCGGCCCAGCAGATCAATGCCCTGGCCGATCGCTACTACATGGCCCAGGCCCACTTCGATCCGGTCGGCGCGACATCTTATGGCGACAACCGCTTCGACGATGAATTGACGATGACGGTCAATCCGGCCGTGCGCGCGCGCCAGCTGGCCATGCTGCACGAGGTGCAAAACGATTTGATGGCGATCGACCGCAGCAAGCTCGCCGGCCTTGACCTGAGCAGCTATGACATCCTGGCCGCCGAGGTCCATGCCTTGCTGGCGCTCGAGCCGTTCAAGGACTACCTGCTGCCGCTGAACCAGATGGACGGCCTGCCCGCCACGCTGGCCAACCTGGCAGGCGGCCAGAGCTCGCAGCCGATCGGCACGGTAGCCGAATACGACAAATTCCTCAAACGCATCGCGCAGCTGCCGCAATGGGTCGATGCCGCCATCGCCGCTATGCGCAGCGGCATGGCCAGCGGTATCGTGCAGCCCAAGGCGATCGTGGTGGCGCTGCTGCCCCAGTTGAAGACGATGGCCGCGGCCAGCGTCGAGCAGAGCGATTTCAGCACGCCGATCCGCCAGTTCCCGGCCGGTTTTGGTGCCGGCGACAAGGCCCGCCTGACCGGTGCCTACCGCAATGAAGTGCAAGGCCGCACCTTGCCGGCCCTGCGCAAGCTGGCCGCCTTCGTCGAGCACGACTACCTGCCGGCCGCACGCGCGACGGCCGGCCTGGGCGCGCTGCCCAATGGCGCCGCCTGGTACCGCGCCTGGGTGCAGGTGCAAACGACGACGACCATGAGCCCGGACCAGATCCATGCGCTTGGCCTGGCCGAGATGGCGCGCATTACCGCGGAACTGGCCAAGCTCGGCCCCCGGCTGGGCTACACGGGCGAGCCCATGGGATTGATGCGCTGGTTGAAGCAGCAGCCGCACAACCTGCCCTTCAAGTCCGACGCTGAAGTCCTCGACGCTTACCGCGCGCTCAACGCGCGCATCGTCAAACGCCTGCCGGAATTGTTTGCGACCTTGCCCAAGTCGGCGCTGGAGATCCGGCCGGAACCGGAACTGACGCGCGACGCCGCGTCCGACCACTATTCGGCCGGTTCGTCCGATGGCAAGCGCCCCGGCGTGTTCTGGGCCGTCATCACGGACCCGAAGAAATACGACACCACGCATATGACCACGCTGTTCCTGCACGAGGCGCAGCCGGGCCACCATTTCCAGGTGTCGAAACAGCTGGAACTGGCCATTCCCGACTTCCGCCGCTTCAGTCCCAACAATGCCTATATCGAAGGCTGGGCGCTGTACGCAGAAACCCTGGGCCGCGAGATGGGCCTGTATGACGATGCCAATGCCTACGCCGGCCACCTGATGTACGACATGGTGCGCGCTGCGCGCCTGGTGGTCGACACGGGCCTGCATGCCAAGGGCTGGACGCGCGAACAGACCATTGCCTTCCTGGTCGAGAAGGCCGGTGCCGGCGACGACGAGGCGCGCAACGCCACCGAGCGCTATATGGCCTGGCCGGGCCAGGCCCTGGGCTACAAGATCGGCGCATTGAAAATCATGGAACTGCGCCAGCGTGCGCAGGCGGCGCTGGGACCGAAGTTCAAGCTGGCGCGCTTCCACGATGCGATCCTGGCCGAGGGCCCGCTGCCGCTGGCCCTGCTGGAGACGACGATGACGGCCTGGATCGCCAGCGAGGCCAAATAAGCGGGCAGGGCGCTGCACTCTAACCGGTTGCAGCGACAATTCGTGAGTATTGGCGGGCGCCTTTTGCGCTACCCTTGGCGGGTTTTTCCCAACCGGAGCCGTACCCATGTTTGAACGCTTCACCCGCAGCCTGAACCTGGTGCGCGCCAGCGCATCCGTCCTGGCCCAGGACACCCACTTGCTGGTCTTCCCCCTGTGTTCCGGCGTCGCCTTCCTGATGGTGGCGGCCTGCTTCCTGCTGCCCCTGTTCGGCCTGGGCGGCTTCGACGCGCTCGAGCAGGGCGAGGTCGGCCGTGCGCCCGTCTACGCCTTTGCGTTCGCCTTCTATGTGGTGCAGTACGTCGTCATCTTCTATTTCAATACGGCCCTGGTGGGGGCGACCATGATCCGACTCGATGGCGGCGTACCGACCATCGGTGACGGCCTGCGCGTGGCCAACGCGCGCTTTGGCACGATCCTCGGGTATGCCGTCATTGCCGCCACCGTCGGCATGGTGCTGCGCATGATCCAGGAGCGCGTCGGTTTTGTCGGCAAATGGATCGCCGGCTTGCTCGGTGCCGGCTGGACCGTCGCCACCGCCCTGGTGGTGCCGGTGCTGGTCGCGCGCGACGTCGGTCCGGTCGAGGCGGTGCGCGACAGCGCCGTCCTGCTCAAGCGCACCTGGGGCGAAAACGTCATCGGCAATGTCGGCATGGGTTTGGCGTTCACCGTCCTGCACCTGGCGCTGGGCTTGGGGGGCGTAGCCCTGATCCTTGGCGCGGCCTACCTGCACAGCATGGTGCTGGTGGCTTTGCTGGTCGCGGCGCTGGTGATACTGATACTCGGTTCCGTGCTGGTGCATGCCGCGCTGGGCGGTATTTATTCGGCCGCCCTGTACCGCTATGCCGTGCACGGCGAGGCAGCGGGCGGTTTTGGCAACGCGGCGCTGCAAAGCGCTTTCCGCTCGAAATGAAACAGTGACTGATAGTTGCTTCCACGCCTTGCATAATCCCGTGATGAGCGACGCCATCCGGGAGCACCTCTTGTTATCGAGCGCAGAAATGAGCGCCGTCCTCAAGACCTTGCCCGACCCGGCTTTCATCCTCACGCGCAGCGGGCGCTATGCGGCCATCTTCGGTGGTTCGGATTTGCGCTACTACCACGAGAGCAGCGGCCTGGTCGGCAAGTTCATGCGCGACGTGCTGGTGGCGGAAAAGGCCAACTGGTTCTTGCGCCAGATTGCGCAGGCGATCGGCTCGCGTGCGCTGCACGTGGTCGAATATCCGCTGGCCAGTGCCGACGTGCGCGGCTTGCCGGTCGCCGGGCCGCAAGAGACGATCTGGTTCGAGGGCCGGGTGCAGGCGCTGGACTTCGAGGTGGACGGCGAAGACGCCGTGCTGTGGGTGGCCAGCAACGTCACCGAGCGCAAGGCCCTGGAAGACTTGCTGCGCCTGCAAAGCGAGACCGACGCGCTGAGCGGCCTGTTCAACCGCCGCAAGCTGATGGAAACGCTGCGCCAGCACTTCGACCTGTACGCGCGCTACGGCACACCGACGCCGGTGCTGATCTTTGACGTCGATAACTTCAAGCGCATCAACGACGCCTATGGCCACCTGGCCGGCGACACGGCCATCGCCACCACGGCCGACGTGTGCCGCAAGGAAGTGCGCGCCACCGATTTCCCGACCCGGCTGGGCGGCGACGAGTTCGTCGTCCTGATGCCGCATACGACCCTGTCCCAGGCCGCGCCGATCGCCGAACGCCTGCGCCGGCAGGTGGCGCTGGCACTCAAGGCCCTCGGCACGCTGGGCGAGGGCGCTACCATCAGTGGTGGCCTGAGCGAACTGCTACCGGGCGACCTGAGCGACGAGGACGTGCTCAAGCGCGCCGACGGCGCCCTTTACGAAGCCAAACACATGGGGCGCGACCGCATCGTGCACGCTTAACGGCCGGGCTCGATCACCACCTTGCCGGTGACCTTGCGCGCCGCCATGTCATTGAGGGCCTGGGCCGTCTCGGCCAGCGCATAGCGCCCTGAAATGTGTGGCCGGATCGTGCCTTCGGCCAGCCAGCCGAGCAACTGGCGCATCGCCGCCAGGTTGGCCTTCGGTTCGCGCTTGGCGAACTCGCCCCAGAACACTCCCACCAGCGCAGCGCCCTTGAGCAGGGTCAGGTTCAGCGGCAGCTTGGGGATGTCGCCATTGGCAAAGCCGACCACCAGGTAGCGCCCGCGCCAGCCGATCGAGCGGAACGCCGCTTCGCTGTAGGCACCGCCGACGGGGTCGTAAATGACATCCGGGCCGCGCCCTTCGGTCGCTTGCTTGATCGCTTCGCGCAGATCGTCGCGCGTGTAATTGATCAGGGCATCGGCCCCATGTTCCTTGCACACGGCCAGTTTTTCGTCGCTCGACGCTGCGGCGATCACGCGCGCGCCCAGCGCCTTGCCAATCTCGATGGCCGCCAGGCCCACGCCGCCGGCCGCGCCCAGCACCAGCATCGTCTCGCCTGCCTTCAGGGCGGCGCGGTCGACCACCGCATGGTGCGAGGTGCCATAGGTGAGGGTAATGGCGGCGGCGACGTCGAAATCCATGCCCGCTGGCATGGGCATCAGGCCCGCCACCGGCACCACCACTTGCTGGGCAAACGCGCCCTGGGAGGTGAAGGCGATCACCCGGTCGCCCACGCGATAGGCACTCACGCCGTCGCCCACCGCGCGCACCGTGCCCGACAGTTCACTGCCCGGTGTAAACGGCAGTTCGGGCTTGAACTGGTACTTGCCCTGGATGATCAGAACGTCGGGAAAGTTGACGCCGGCCGCGTGCACATCGATGGCCACCTGGCCGGGGCCGGGAACGCAATCGGGCAGGTCCTCGATAACGAGGGTGTCGGGCATTCCCCAGGCTTGGCAAACCACGGCTTTCATTGGCGTCTCCTGTCATTGTCATAAATAGAGCGGTCGTTCCATTATGCCCGATTTCCCTGCTGCGCGCGCTTTGTGCGGGCGCAAGGCCGATGTTGTCGCGCTTGCTACAGTCAGGGTGGCGCGCCACCGACGTGAATGCTCCGGGAGGCTGGGATGGAACTGCGGCACGGCTGTTTTATCAGTTATGCGCAAGGCAAATACGGACTGATGCAGCACTTCAAGGACGATCTGGTCGACGCCTTGCGCTGTTACCTGGAACCGTATTTTGACCAGGAAAACGAGCTCTTCATCGACACCGAGCAGTTCGCCGGCGGCGACGACCTCGAGCGCCACATCGCGCGCGCCCTGTGCCAGAGCGTGTGCATGATCGCCATATATACGCCCAAATATGAAGCCCACGGCTACACGCGGCGCGAGTATGCCGCCATGCAAATGATCGAGGCCGAGCGCAGCCGCTGGTACGACTTGCCCAGCCGCCTGATCATTCCTATTATCCAGACCCAGTCCGCGCTGGGCTTGCCCGCCCAAATCAAGGGGCCCGGCTTCTACCTCGACTTTTCCCGTTACTCCCTGGCCACGGGCGAGCTCAAAACCCACCCCGATTTCCTGCCCCACATCGAAAAGCTTGCCGCGCGCATCGGCGCGCTCTACGAATGCCAAAAAATCCCTGTTTCGGGCGCCGGCAACTGCAACCAAATCGTCCTGCCAGCTGTCCCACCTCCATGGCGCGACCATCACGAACCACTTCTTCCAAAAAAATGAGGAGTACTATGGAACATCCCCGCATCTCGCTTGCGCCGCTGTCGGCACCCGGCGAAGTCACCACGTTTTATGCCTACGAGAATGGCGCCGCACGCAGGACAGCGCTGTCCCATACCGCCGTCTTGCTGGCGGCACGGCAGCGGGCCAGCGTGCCCGTCCTGATGATCGACTGGGACCTCGAAGCGCCCGGCCTGCACCAGCAATTTGACGAGCATGATTGCGCAAGCGAGCACGGGGGCGTGCTCGAATTCTTTGAAGCCTGCCGCGTGCGCCTGCACGAGCTGGGGCAGGGCCCGGCGGCGCCGTCCGGCGAGGCCCTGGCCGGCCAGGTGCTCGACGCCATTGACTGGCACGGTTTCATCACGCGGGTCGATCCGGCCCGCCCGCTCTACCTGATGGCGGCCGGGCGTTTCGATGCCAGTTATGGCGAGCGCGCCGGCGGCTTCGACTGGGACGCCCTGTTCATTGCCTGCCCGGCCTTGCTGCGCTGCTTCGGCGCGCGCATGGCAGGCCATTTCCAGCACGTGCTGGTCGACGCCCGCGCCGGGCGCTCGGCCCTGGTGAGCCTGTGCACGACGGTGCTGCCGCGCAAGCTGGTGGCCCTGTTCACGCCCGAGGCTGGCAGCCTCGAGGGCATGGCCGGGGTCGTCGAGCGGGCCATCGCTTACCGCGCCAGCCACGCCGAGGAGCAGCGCGCGCTGCTGGTCTACCCGGTCGCGGCTGGGGTCGACAGCGTCGATGCCGAACGGCGCCAGGCCTGGCGCGCGCACTACCAGGGCACACTGGAAGCCTTGCTGTGCCAATGTTACGGCATGGGCCAGGTACAGCTGGGCAGCTACCTCGACGAAGTGCAGATGCAGCAACTGCCCTCGGCGCGCGTGCCCTGCAACGGCGCGGGCGACCGTTTTTCGCTGGTGCGCTCCATCGACGCCTTGCTCCATTGGCTCGACGGCAGCGGCCTGCCCTGGCAGTCGCACACGGAAATTTCCCTGCTCAAGGCCATCGGCAAGGCGCGCGGGCATGGCGAGCTGGCCCCGGGCAGCGCCGTGTTCCTGCCGCTGGCGCGCGACCTGCATGTGCTTGGCCAGCTGTATCGCGGCCAGGGGCGCGACCGCCTGGCCCGCCCCTGTTTCGAGGAAAGCACGCAGCTGCGCCGCGACCTGCTCGGCGAGCTGCATGGCGACACCCGTGCCAGCCGTGCCGAGCTGGCCGCGCTGATGGCGCGCAGCGGCAAGCTGGCCGAAGCGGCCTTCCTGTACGAGCTGCTGCTGGAAGACTGCAAGCGCTCGCTCGGCCTGTCCCATCCCGAGACCCTGGCGGCGCGCCTGGGGCTGGCCACCACGCTCGGCCTGCAGGGCCAGTTCGACGCCGCCCTGGGTTTGCATGCCGAAGTGATCGACGCCTTCGAGCGGCAGCTCGGCCCCAGCCATCGTGCCACCCTGGCCAGTGTGGCAGCCCAGGCCAGCACGCTCGAATGCCAGGGCGAGCTGGGGCGCGCACGCATGCTGCACGAACGCGTGCTCGAAGGGCGCCAGCGCCTGCTTGGCAGCGAACACGAAGACACGCTGGCCAGCATGGCGCAACTGGCGGCGCTGCTCGAACGCATGGAAGAACCGGCGCCTGCGCGCAGCCTGCACGACGCGCTGGGCCGGGTGCGCCGGCGCAGCGCCGGCATGCCGGCCGAGGCGGCGGCATGCACCGTCCAGGCGCGCGGCATCGCCGCCGGCCCCCACGGCGAGGACTGGCGCGGCGCGCGCGAGGCCCCCTGGCCGGCCAGTCGGGAAGGGCGCGCACCCGGTGCGCGCGGGTGCGGCGAGCAGCGCCGCCTGGCCGATGCCTTGCCCGAAGCGGAAGGGGGCGAATAAAACTTGGGCTGCGGGAGGTGGTGCGGCCAGTGCTTCAGGTAAAATCGCTGGCATGAGAATCCTTATCAGTAATGACGACGGCTACCTCGCACCCGGTATCAATGCGCTGGCCGATGCCTTGGCGGCGATCGCCGACATTGTCGTGGTCGCGCCTGAGGGCAACCGCTCCGGCGCCTCGAACTCGCTGTCGCTGGACCGGCCGCTGTCGGTCCAGCGGGCGGCCAATGGCTTTTATTTCGTCAATGGCACGCCGACCGACTGCGTGCACGTGGCGCTGACGGGCATGCTCGACTTCCGGCCCGACCTGGTCGTCTCGGGCATCAACAATGGCCAGAACATGGGCGACGATACGCTCTATTCGGGCACCGTGGCCGCCGCCACCGAAGGCTTTTTGTTCGGCATCCCGGCGATCGCGTTTTCCCAGGTCCAGCACGGCTGGGAGCATATCGACGCGGCCGCCCGCATGGCACGCGAGATCGTGCTGCGCCGTTTCGACGAACTGCCCGCGCCCTACCTGCTGAATGTGAACATCCCGAACCTGCCGTTTGAGCAGATCGGCCCGCTGACGGCCACCCGCCTGGGGCGGCGCCACCAGGCCGAACCGGTGATCCGTTCGGCGGACCCGCGCGGGCGTGAAATTTTCTGGATCGGGCCGCCGGGCGCGACCAAGGATGCCGGCGAGGGCACCGATTTCTTTGCCACGGCGCAGGGGCGCGTGTCGGTCACGCCGCTGCAGATCGACCTGACCCATCGCAGCCAACTCGATACGCTGGCGCGGGGCCTGGCATGAGCGGCAAGCGCAGCAACTTCCCCCTGCCGCTGTCCTCGGTGACCGGCACCGGCAACGCCAAGCCGACCGCCTTCTCGCCCACCCGCGTGGCGACGCCGCAGACGGCCACGCAAAACGCCGCGCGCCAGGCCGGCCAGGCCGTGCGTCCGGCGCCATCTGCCGCGCCGTCCAAGGCCCACAGCTACGCCGCCCAGCGCGCCGCGCCCCAGCCGGTGGCCGCACCGCGCGCCGACCTGATGGTGTCGGACGCGATCCGCCACGCGATGGTCACGCGCGTGGCCAAACAGGGCGTGCAGGACCCGGTGGTGCTGGCCGCGCTCGACACGGTGCCGCGCCACGCCTTCATCGACCAGGCCCTGTCGGCCCAGGCCTATATCGATGCCTCGCTGCCGATCGGCCACCACCAGACCATCTCCCAGCCCTATATCGTGGCGCGCATGATCGAAGTGATGCGCAACGGCGGCGCCCTGAACCGGGTGCTCGAAATCGGCACCGGCTGCGGCTACCAGGCGGCCGTGCTGGCCTGCGTGGCGCGCGAGGTGTATTCGATCGAGCGCATCAAGCCGCTGCACGAACTGGCCAAGAACAAGCTGCGCGCCCTGCGCATCGCCAACCTGCGTTTGCACTATGGAGATGGTATGCTAGGCTTGCCGCAGGCGGCGCCGTTCGACGGCATCATCCTGGCCGCTGCCGGCCTGGAAGTGCCGCAAGCCCTGCTCGAACAACTGACCATCGGCGGGCGCCTGGTCGCCCCCGTGGGCGCGCGCCAGCAGCAGCTGCAACTGATTACGCGCACCGGAAAATCGGCGTGGACCAGCGCGATGCTGGAAGACTGCCATTTCGTTCCGCTGCGCCCCGGCACCGTATAAGCCCACCTCCAGAATAGCGAACCTTTTCAAGATGCGAATAAACCAAAGCCACCAACTCCTGATCCTGTCGATCTCGCTCGCCCTGCTGGGCGGGTGCAGCAGCACGCTGCGCCAGGCCCCCGTGATCGACCGGGCCCTGCCCACGCCAACCCCGGCCTCGCGCCCGGCCACCGGCCCCGTGGCCGAAGAATCGGCCAAGGAAGAAGTGCGCGGCCCCACCTATACCGTCAAGAAGGGCGATACCCTGATCCAGATCGCCCTCAACCACGGGCAGAACTACCGCGACCTGGCAGCCTGGAACAACCTGGCCAACCCGGACGACATCAAGGTCGACCAGGTGCTGCGCGTGGCGCCGCCCGAGCACGTCGCCGGTGCCGCCCAGACGCAACCGGTGACGATGCCGCCCGCCGAATCCAAGCCGGTGGTGCCGCCGGTGCCGAAAAAAGTGCAGCCGCGCGGCGACAAGAAGCCGTATTCGGAGGCGAACCTGGCCGAACTGCAAAAAGGCGAGGGCGCCCGGGCCGAGGCCAAGGTGGCCGTGGCTGAAGCGGCCGTGGCCACGCCGGCCCCGGCCACCGCGCCGGCCATCGCGCCCGGCGCCACCGTCACCGCCCTTGACGACGAAAAGCTGTCCTGGATGTGGCCGTCCGACGGCAAGATCGTCGCCACCTTCGATGAAGGCAAGAACAAGGGCATCGATATCGCCGGCAAGGCCGGCCAGCAAGTCATGGCCGCCGGTGCAGGAAAAGTCATGTATGCCGGTAGTGGCATCCGCGGATATGGTAATCTCGTGATTGTGAAACATAGCAATAGCTTGTTGTCGGCGTATGCCCATAACCGGACCATCGTGGTCAAGGAGGGCGACAAGGTCAACAAGGGGCAGATCATCGCCGAAATGGGCGATTCCGACGCCGACACGGTCAAATTGCACTTTGAGATCCGCCAGCAGGGCAAGCCGGTCGATCCCTCAAAATTCTTGCCCTCTCGTTAAGATGCGCATATGAGCCAATCGCCGCGCCAGCTGGATGAGGATTCGGTCTCGGACGAGTTTCCGGACGAGCCGCTGGACGACGTTGCCATTGAAGCGGGCGAGTCGGGCGAGGACGATGCCCCCGAGGCGGCGGTCGAAGTGGGCGCCGTGCTCGAGAGCGTCGACGAACTGAAAAAAGTGCTCGCCGCCGAGCTCTCCACCGACACC
>JAZJYP010000201.1:0-13482 GCA_040390345.1 Pseudomonadota bacterium
ACCGCCACGCCAGGCTGCTGCGCTGGGGCACGGCCGCCGTCATCGCCGCCATCCTGGCCGTGCTGGTGCAGCGCGAACTGATCTTCCAGCAGCACCGCCGCGACTTGGTCAATGAGACGGTGGAAGTGGCCAACCGGGTGCAGGCCGAAAGCACCGACAACAAGGTCATCGGCGGCGCCATCCTGATGGGCCTGGTCGAAGACAGCATCAAGAAGCTGCTGGCAGGGACGCTCGAGGAGGATGCGCGCGAAATCCACGTCGACTTCGCCGCCATCCTCGACCAGTATGGCGCCGAAAACGTCTTCGTCCTGTCCGGCGACGGCACCACCGTCGCCTACCTGAACAAGGAAGGCAAGGCCAGTGGCCTGGGCAAGAACCTGCGTTTCCGCCCCTACTGCCGGCGCGCGCTGGCCGGCGTGGCCAATGTGTATCCGGCCATCGGCGGCACCTCGCACGAACGGGGCCTGTATTTCGCCGCTCCCGTCTATAGCGGCAACACGCGCGACACGCCGATCTCCGGCGTCTACACGATCAAGATGGCAGTGGCCGACATCGACCGCCTGCTGCAGGGCAGCCCCCATCCGGTACTGCTGGTGTCGCCCGACGGCATGGTGTTCGCCACCAACCGCAATGAATTCCTGTTCAAGCTGGCCGCCCCGATCGACGCCAACCGGCGCGCCGAACTGGCCACCGACAAGCAATTCGGCACCCTCTTCGATTCCGGCCCGCCACTGCTGCTGCCGTTTGCCGTCGATGGCCGCGACGTGCGCTTCGAAGGGCGCAGCCACGCCGTCTCGTCGACCCCGATCAACTGGCTCGACGACGCCGGCGCCTGGCGCATCGTCGTCCTGCAGGACAAGTCGGAATGGCTGCCGCTGTGGCGCGAACTGGTGCTGGCCGCCGGCGTGCTGCTGGCCTTCTGGCTGTGCGCCCTGGTGGTGCTGGGCCGCCAGCGCACGCTCGAGGCGACGCGCCTGCTGCGCTTCGAAAACGAGCGCCGCATGCGCCAGATCACCAACAACCTGCCCGTGGCCGTCTACCAGTTCACGCTCGACGCCGGCAAGCGGCCCAGCTTCCAGTTCATGAGCCCCGCCGTCACCGCCATCACCGGCCTGCAGGCGAGCGATGTGCTGGCCAGCGGTGCGACGCTGTTTTCCCGGATCGACCCGGACGGCAAAGGCGGCCTGCTTGAACACATCGGCGAAGCGGCGCGCCACCACCGCAATGTGCACGAGCGCCTCAGTTTCGGCGGCGGCGAGAGCGAGGCGCGCTGGATCGAATGGCACTGCGCGCTGGCGCACCAGCCCGATGGCGAAGAAGTGTGGAACGGCTACCTGGCCGATGTCACCGCCGAACACACGGCCGGCCAGGCGCTGCAGCTGGCCAAGCTGGCGGCCGAAGACGCCACCCGCAGCAAGTCCCTGTTCCTGGCCAATATGAGCCACGAGATCCGCACACCGATGAACGCCATCATCGGCATGAGCCACCTGGCCCTGAAGACGGCGCTGACGGCGCGCCAGCAGGACTACATCCAGAAGATCGAACGGGCCGGCAAGCACCTTCTGGGCATCATCAACGACATCCTCGATTTTTCCAAGATCGAGGCCGACAAGCTCAGTGTCGAACAGACGCCGTTCGAACTGGACCAGGTGCTCGAAAACGTCGCCACCGTCATCGCCGACAAGGTCAATGCCAAGGGCCTGGAGCTGGTCTTCGACATCGGCGCCGAGGTGCCGGGCAGCCTGCTGGGCGACCCGCTGCGCCTGGGCCAGATCCTCATCAACTATGCCAACAACGCCGTCAAGTTCACCGAAGCCGGTGAAGTGCGCATGACGGTGCGCGTCAAGGAATCGGGCGAAACGGGCGTGCTGCTGCATTTCGCCGTGCACGACACCGGCATTGGCCTCTCGCCGCAACAGATGGCGCAGCTGTTCCAGAGCTTCCAGCAGGCCGACGCCTCGACCACCCGCAAGTACGGCGGCACGGGCCTGGGCCTGGCCATCTCGAAGAAGCTGGCCGAACTGATGGGCGGCAGCGTCGGCGTCGAAAGCGAACTGGGCAAGGGCTCCACCTTCTGGTTCACCGCCCGCCTGGGCCTGGGCCACGCCACCCGCGCCAAATTGCTGCCGCAGCCGGACCTGCGCGGGCGCCGTGTGCTGGTGGTCGACGACAACGACAGCGCCCGCTCGGTGCTGGCCCTGACGCTGGCGGCGATGAGCTTCGAGGTGGCCACGGCCGAATCGGGCGAGGCCGCGCTGGCCTGCGTGCGCAGCGCAGCGCAGCCTTTCAACGTGATCCTGCTCGACTGGCAAATGCCCGGAATGAGCGGCATCGACACGGCGCACGCCCTGCGCGCCGCATTGGGCACCGCCCTGCCCCACCTGGCCATGGTCACCGCCTTCGGGCGCGAAGAAGTGCTGGCCCAGGCGCGCGCGGCCGATATCGAGGACGTGCTGATCAAGCCCGTCAATGCCTCGGTGCTGTTCAATACGCTGATCCGCCTGCTCGGCGGCACCAGCGATGACGAAGCGCGCTACTCGGCCGCGCCGCAAGCCGACGCCCTGGCCACGATCGCCGGCGCGCGCGTGCTGCTGGCCGAAGACAATGCCCTGAACCAGCAAGTGGCCAGCGAACTGCTGCAGGACGCAGGCCTGGTCGTGGAGATCGCCAACAACGGCCGCGAAGCCGTGGCCATGGCGCTGGCCCAGCCCTACGACATCATCCTGATGGACATGCAGATGCCGGAAATGGACGGCGTTGAAGCAACGCGCCTGCTGCGCGCCGAAGCGCGCCTGTCGGGCCTGCCGATCGTGGCGATGACGGCCAACGCCATGCAGAGCGACCGCGACCTGTGCATCGAAGCGGGCATGATCGACTTCGTCACCAAGCCGATCGAGCCGGAACAGCTGTTCGGCGCCCTGCTGCGCGCCATCGCGCCGCGCCACGTGCCGCTGTTGCGGCCCCAGGCAGCTGCGCCCATTGAGGACGATGGCGGCCTGCCCGCCGCCATCGACGGACTCGATATGGCCGCCGGCCTGCGCCGCGTGCTGGGCAAGCGTGCCCGCTACCTGGCCATGCTGCGCGGCTTTGTCGACAACCAGGCCGCCAGCGCAGCCCAGGTGCGCGCCGCCTTGGCCGCCGGCGACCACGCGACCGCCGTGCGCCTGGCCCACACCCTCAAAGGCCTGGCCGGCAATATCGGCGCCGATGCCTTGCAACAGGCAGCCGACGCACTGGAACGGGCGCTGGGCCACGGTGAACCTGCCGATGCCCTGTTGGCCAAGCTTGAACAGGCACTGGCCAGCCAGCTCGCCGCCCTGCGCGCGGCCTTGCCGGCGGCGGCGCCGGCGTTGCCCGCCGCCAGTGTCGATGCGGCGCAATGTGAAGCCGTGTGCCGCCAGCTGGCGCGCCTGCTGGCCGACGACGATGCCAAGGCCGAGAAGGTGCTGCTCGAGCACCAGGCCATGCTCGCCGCCGCCCTGCCGCAGCATTTCCGCGCCCTGCAGCAGGCGATCGGCCAATTCGATTTCGAGGCAGCGCTCGCCATCCTGGACGAAGCCCTGCCCGCCCACATCAATGAGGACGCCCCATGAACAATCCGCTCGACTTCACCCGCAAGCCGGTGGTGCTGGTGGTGGACGATACGCCGGAAAACCTGTCCCTGATGAGCGACCTGCTGTCCGACGACTACACGGTCAAGGTCGCCCCAAGCGGCGCGCGCGCCCTCAAGATCGCCCGCTCCGACACGCCGCCCGACCTGATCCTGCTCGACATCATGATGCCCGAGATGGACGGCTACGAAGTGTGCCGCCAGCTGCAGGCCGATCCCAAGACGGCGATCGTGCCGATCATCTTCTTGACGGCGAAAAGCCAGGTCGAAGACGAGCAGCGCGGCTTCGACCTGGGTGCCGTCGACTACATCACCAAGCCGGTCAGCCCGCCGATCGTATTGGCACGCGTCAAGACCCATCTCGCGCTCAAGGCGTCGAGCGATTTTTTACGCGACCAGAACGCCTACCTCGAACAGGAAGTCGAACGGCGCACCGAGGAAGTGCGCGCGGTGCAGGACGTGACGATCCTGACCATGGCCTCGCTGGCCGAAACGCGCGACAACGAAACGGGCAACCACATCATCCGCACCCAGTTCTACGTCAAGATCCTGGCCGAACGCCTGGCCACGCATCCGCGCTTTGCCGGCGTGCTCACGGCGCGCTATATCGAACTGCTGTTCAAGTCCGCCCCGCTGCACGATATCGGCAAGGTGGGCATCCCGGACCGTATCCTGCTCAAGCCGGGCCGCTTCGAGCCGGCCGAGATGGAGATCATGAAGACCCACACCACGCTGGGGCGCGACGCCATCATCCAGGCCGAAACGCGCCTTGGCGTCAACGTGCCCTTCCTGCAATGCGCCAAGGAGATCGCCTACGCGCACCAGGAAAAATGGGATGGCAGCGGCTACCCGGAAGGCCTGGCCGGCGACGCCATTCCCCTGTCGGCGCGCCTGATGGCGGTGGCCGACGTGTACGATGCGCTGATCAGCCGGCGCGTCTACAAGGATCCGATGCCGCATGAAAAAGCGGTGGCCATCATGACCGACGGGCGCGGCACCCATTTCGACCCGGACATCCTCGACGCCTTCCTCGCCTTGCAGGAAGAGTGCCGCGCCATCGCCAGCCGCTATATCGACACCGACGCCGACCTGGCCGAACAGGCCGCCCGCCAGCTATGAACTTCGAAAAACTCAACTTCCTGGTGGTCGACGATGTCCCGGCCATGTGCCAGATCACCGCCAACCAGTTGCGCGCGCTCGGTGCACAGGAAGTCCAGACCGCGCCCAACGGCGCCGAAGCGCTGCGCCTGATGCTCACGCGTCCCTTCGACCTGGTGCTGTCGGACTGGAATATGCCGGTCATGGACGGCCTGGAACTGCTGCGCCAGATGCGCCAGCACGACAAACTGGCGCAACTGCCGATGGTGATCGTCACCGCCGACGCCGACCGCGAACGCATTGCCCAAGCCATTGCCGCCGGCGTTTCCGACCTGCTGGTCAAGCCTTACACGCGCCAGCGCCTGGAAGACAAGATCGCCGGCGCCCTGATCCGCCGCGCCCCCGGCAGTGCACCGGTGCGCGCGCCACTGGCGCCGACGGACGTACCGCAGCCAACCCTGCTGGTGGTGGACGACACCCCGGAAAACCTGCGCCTGATTGCCGACCTGTTCGAAGACAGCTACCGCGTACGCGTGGCCCACAACGGCGCCAAGGCGCTGGCCATGTGCCACTCCGACAATCCGCCCGACCTGGTGCTGCTTGACGTGATGATGCCCGGGATGGACGGCTTCGAAGTGGCCCAGCGCATGCGCGAGCATCCGGCCAGCGCCCATATTCCCGTCATCTTCGTCACCGCCCTGAACGACGCCGCGGCGCGCAAGCGCGGCCTGGGCCTGGGTGCGGTCGATTTTGTCAGCAAGCCGGTGGACCCGGAACTGCTGCAACTGCGCGTGCAGAATTTCATGCGCTATATCGCCGTGCACCTGCAGCGCCAGGCCGAATACGACGCCATGCTGGACAACGCGCGCCTGCGCGAAGACGTCGAACGCATGCTGCGCCATGATATCCGCGGCCCGCTGGCGGGCGTGCTCGGCCTGGCCGAACAACTGGCCGCCGATCCTTCACTGGGCCCGGAGCATGCACGCCAGGCCAGCGTGATCGCCCACAGCGCCGCGCAGGCCGTCGCGACGGTCAATCTCTCGTCCGACCTGTTCCTGATCGAGACGGGCGCCTACCAGCTCCAGCCCGCAGACGTCGACCTGTCGGCCGTACTGCATGGTGTGGGCGACGCCGCGCGCGCCGTCCATGCAAGCAAGCGCCTGACCATTTCCGTCGACGCCCCGCCGACCCGTGCACGCGGCGATACGACGCTGTGCCAGGCCATTTTCCACAACCTGGTCAAGAACGCCTGTGAAGCCGCGCCCGACGCCAGCGCCGTGCAAATCACCCTGCTGGCCGGCGAACCATTGAGCGTGCTGATTGCAAACGATGGCGTGGTGCCAGCGCCGATGCGTGAGCGCTTCTTTGAACGTTATGCCACTTTCGGCAAACCGGGCGGCAGCGGCATCGGCACCTATTCGGCGCGCCTGCTGGCCCAGGCCCAGGGCGGCAGCATCGCCATGAGCACCGACGACGCGACCCGCCGCACCACCCTGACCGTGACCCTGCCGCGCAGCGCCCGCTGATGTTCGCCGGCGCGCCTGTTACACTGCGGCTTCGTTCCCTGCCTGCCCTTTCATGACTTCACTCGACGTACCGACCATCGTGCTGATGGCGGCCATCTCCTCCGGCACGATGGCCATTGTGCTGCTCGCTGCGCAGCGCAGCTTCCCTGCTGGCGTCGATGGCCTCGGATGGTGGGCCCTCGCCTCGCTATGCTTCATGGTCGGGCGCCTGCTCACCTGGCTGCGCCCGATGCCGCTGCCGGACTGGCTGGGCGTGCTCGGCGCGAACGGTGCGCTGTTCCTGGCCATGGGCTTCTGCCTGGCCGGCACCCAGATCTTCTACGGACGCCGCCCCAGCTGGTGGCTGGTGCACCTGGCATGGATCGGCGGCTTGGCCGGACTGGCCTGGTGGCTGTGGATCGAGCCGGACATGGCCAAGCGCATTGTGCTGTTCTCGGTCATCTACCTGCTGATGCAAGGGGCGCTGCTGGCGACCATTGCACGCCACGGCGAACATCATTTTTCCAGCTGGTTCTTCGGCGGCCTGGTGATGATCCAGGTGGTCGTGCTCGGCGCGCGCGCGATCGGCTTCGCCTTGCCCAGCACCGACCCGAACGCGCTCAACGTCACCTACCTGGCCACCGGCAATATCATGAGCCTGATGCTGGCGGTCGGCTTCATGACGGTGGCCATCCACCGCCTGCAAACGCTGCTCGAACAGCGCGCCAACCTCGACCCGCTGACGGGTGCCTTGAACCGGCGCGGCTTTACTGAAAAATACCTGCACGAAGTGGCGCGCATGCAGCGCGACCGCCAAGCGCTGGCCGTGCTGTCGATTGACCTCGACTTTTTCAAGGCCATCAACGACCGCCATGGCCACGGGATGGGCGACAAGGTGCTGGTGCATGTGACAGGCGTGATCCGCCAGGCTTTGCGCGCCACCGACGACGTGGCGCGCTTTGGCGGCGAGGAATTCATCGTCCTGCTGCCACGCACCAGCGTCGAATTGGCCCAGCTGGTGGCCGCGCGCGTGCAAACCCTGCTGCGCGAAGCCGATGGCGGCGTTCTGCCGCGCTGCACGGTAAGCATCGGCATCGCCGGCCAGGATGAAACGGGTAACGGCCTCGACGCCCTGCTCACGCGCGCCGACCTCGCCCTCTACCGCGCCAAGGCCGAAGGGCGCGACCGCGTGGCGCTGGCCTCGGGAGAGCTCACTTCGTCGCAGGCGCCGGCTGCTGCAGCTGTCGCTGTATCTGCCGCACCAGGGTAGCGGTTTCCTCGCCTTGCTGCTTGAGTTCCGCGTGGGTGGCGGCGGCGGATTTGCCAGACTCAAACGATGCCAGCATATTCGACAGCAACGCCGCGTTGATACCCGCCACGCCAAAGATTACGGTCAGCACCGACGCGATCCCAGTCACGACGATGGTCGTTTTCAGGCTGGACATCTGGCCGCGCAATTCACGAATCTCGCTGCGAGTTTCCGCACGCATATCCACGAGGTTCTGGGCCATCTCCAGATTGCGCACGTCAGCAATTCGATCGCGGGCCTCACCACGGGCGATAGAAGCGTCAACGATTGCCCGTAATTCTGAGATGTGCATTTCCGTCCGCGCTTCAGCAGCGCTGAGTTTGGCATCATGTTCGGCACGGGAGACGGGTTCCATCCATTCATCTTCGACGCCGTTCCGGCCCGTGTCAATGTACCACCGGTATCAATTCACCCCGGGACTGCGCTGGCTCAAATTGGCGCCTCAGGTAAAATTTTTCCAGATGCATTACAGTGGAGCGCCATGCCACTCACTGAGGAGTTATTGCGATGACCAAGCCACGCCTGATTTACTTCGATATCGCCGGCAGCCGCGGCGAAGAATGCCGCATTGCCCTGCACCTGGCCGGCGTCGACTTCGACGACGTGCGCATCGCACGCGAACAATGGCCGGCCATGAAGGCCGAGACGCCTTTCGGCGCCATGCCGATCCTGGAACTGCCGGGCAAACCGGCACTGGGCCAGTCCAACGCCATCCTGGTCTACCTTGGCCGCCAGCACAGGCTGCACCCGCAGGATGCCTTTGAAGCGGCCCAGCATGAAGCCCTGATGAGTTTTGTCGAAGACCTGCGCCACAACGTCGGCCCGACCCTGCGCATCGCGGACGAGGCACAAAAACGCGCAGCCCGCGAAGAGCTGGCGCGCGGCTACCTGCCGGCCTGGGGCAGCTACGTCGAGCAGCAGTTGGGCGCCGGCCCCTTCGTCGGCGGCGACATCCTCAATGTGGCCGACATCAAGCTCTACATGGTGGTGCGCTGGCTCGCCAGCGGCACGGTCGACCATATTCCCACGACCGTCTTCGCGCACTGCCCCAAACTGATGGCCCTGTACCAGGCGGTCGGCGCGCACGCCGGCATCAAGGGCTGGATCGAACGCGCCAGCCGCTAGGCAGGAGGGGCCAGCGGACAGTCCGCCTGGCCCTGATCAGGCGGCGCGCCAGTTGCGCGCGCCGCTCACGGCCGGCAATAGCCAACTTCAATCGTGTCGATCAAGAAATATTCAAATCAGTTGCTTGCAATTGCTTAGCGCGCTAAGTAATATGAAGCCTCCCCACTCACTGATTTGAAAGGAAATATCATGAACGCACTCGCACTTTCCATCGTCCTCGTCCATGGCGGCTTTGTCGACGGCTCCGGCTGGGAACAGGTGGACCAGATCCTGAAGAAGGATGGCTACCAGGTCGCCGTGGTACAGCATCCCACCATCTCGCTGGCCGACGACGTGGCCTTCACCAAGCGTGTCATCGACGCCCAGAAGGGCCCGGTCCTGCTGGTTGGCCACTCCTACGGCGGCGTCGTCATTACGGAAGCGGGCAATGACCCTGCCGTCAAAGGCCTCGTATATATCGCCGCTTTTGCCCCGGACAAAGGCGAATCGGTCGCCTCACTGATCAAGGACCCGGTGCCGGGCGCGCCGGTGCCGCCGATCCTTGCCCCCGTCGACGGCTTCCTGCTGCTCGACCAAGCCAAGTTTGCCGCGTCCTTTGCCGGCGACATCGAGCCGGGCAAGGCCAGCTTCATGGCCGCCTCCCAGCTGCCGTGGGGCGTCGCCGCCCTGACCGGCGCGGTGAGCGAAGCGTCGTGGAAGGTCAAACCGAGCTACTACCTGGTGGCCAAGGACGACAAGATGATTCCGCCGCCAGCACAGCGCTTCATGTCCCAGCGCATCCATGCCAAGGTGGTCGAAGTGGCAGGCAGCCATTCTGTGTACATCTCGCAGGCAAAGGTGGTGGCCCAGCTAATCGAGCAAGCAGCGCGCGACATTGCGGCCAAAAAGAACTGAACGGCGCCAAGCGCAGCCGGGCCCTAAGCGTCCGGGTCTGCGCGGCTGGCCAGGTTGGCGTTAAGCACATCCAGATCGGCCATCAGGGTGCCAGCGACGCTGGCGCTGATGCCACATTGTTCGGCAATTTGGCGGCTCACCACCAAGCCTTGCTGGCGCAGGGCCTTGCCGGCCTTGGTGAGCGTGAGCACGCGATTGCGTTCATCGTTGGGATTGCGGTTGCGGATCAGGTAACCCTCCGTTTCGAGGCGTTTGACCAGCGGCGTGATCGAACCGGAGTCCTGCTGCAGTCGTTCCGCGATATCCTTGATGCCGATGCCCTCCTCTTCCCACAGCACCACCATGACCAGGTATTGCGGATAGGTCAGGCGCAGCGCGGCCAGGATGGGCTTGTAGATCTGCGTCATTTTTAGCGAGGTCGAGTACAGCTTGAAACACAGGTGCTCGTCCAGTCGCGGCGGTGCGGGTGTGGCGGTCATGGCCTGGCCTTCGGTAGAGGTTCGCGTCCTGAGGTAGTATAGCAAATCGATAGCGCGCTAAGAAAATACGCCTGCGATCATTTACCGTCATATGGAGCAACGCCAATGCGTCTTCGTCAGATCATTTGCACCGCCACGGCGGCATGCCTGGTCGCACTGGCCGGGACGGTAGCCGCCCAGCAGGCACCGGAGCCGGAACAGTTCGTTGACGACCTCAACCACTTATTCGGCCAGCACCCGGGCGCGCGCGCCGTGCACGCCAAGGGCATCGTCCTGGAAGGCAGTTTCATGGCGGCCGGCGGCGCGCGGGCCATCAGCAAAGCAATCCACCTGCAAGGCGGGCCAGTGCCCGTGACGGTACGCTTTTCCGATTTTGCCGGCATCCCCGCCATCGCCGACCAGCACGCCATGGCCGCCCCTTATGGCATGGCCATCAAATTTCATTTGCCGGGCGGTCTGGCGACCGACCTCGTGGCGCATTCCCACAACGGTTTCCCCTCGCCGACCGGACGCGACTTCCACGAACTGCTGGCCGCCATGTATGGCAGTGATCCGAAAGGTCCCAAACCGTCGCCGCTGGACAGCTACCTCGCCGCCCATCCCGTCGCACGCGCCTTCCTGACCCAGCCGCACCGGGTGCCCGCCAGCTATGCCACACTCACCTACTTCGGCGTCAATGCCTTCGAATTCACGCCGGAGAAAGGCAAGGCTGTGTTTGGGCGCTACCAGCTGCGTGCGGCCGCGGGCCAGCAATTCCTGGGCGAGGCCGAAGCGGCCGGCAAGGATCCCAACTTCCTGCGCGAAGAACTGCGCACACGCATCGCAGGCGAGGCCATCCGCTACAAACTGGTGTTGCAGCTTGCCGCGCCGGGCGACCGCCTCGACGATCCCAGCACGGTGTGGCCGGAGAACCGCCAAGTGGTCGAACTGGGCACGCTGGTCCTCACGCGCCTGGCCGCCGACAACGACGCCGCCCAGGCACGCCTGCTCTTCCTGCCTGTCGCCCTGCCCGACGGCATCAACGCCGCCGACCCGATGATCGATGTGCGCTCCGACGTCTACCCGGAATCATTCCGGCGCCGGAACAGACATTAAAAAAGCCCGCTGGTGCGGGCTGATTTTGCAGGCTGCCTGACGCAAGCGCGTCACTGTTGGCGATTCTTTTTCCTTCCCAGCAGCGCGGCGGCACCCAGGCCGAACAACAGCATGGCAAACTGCGACGCTTCAGGCACTGGGCTCACCTCGTAGCTGACGCTTGAAAGATTGCCTTCGAAATAGGTGTATTGGCCAAGGCCCTGGCTATTGACGAAATAGGCATAGGGTGAATATCCCGACAGGTCACCGTTGAAATCATGGGCTTTGCCTGGGTCCGCGTTGTCGACGAAGGAAACCTGCGAAGAATTGAGGTACATACCTGCCTGCAGGTATTCGGCAGGACTGGCCCAGACATCTGCCCCCATCTGAAACTCATCGCCTCCGCCGTGCACGACTTGCGCGCTCAACGCAAGATGCGCCTGCGCGATGGCCGATTGCCATGAAAACGTTTGGCCATTGATTGTCGATGAGCCAGAGGCATGAATCAGCTTGTTGTCAAATCCTGCGGCAAAGCGATAGGGCGTGCTGTCAATCACGTTCAGGTCGCTCGTATCGAACGACAAGGTCTGAACATACGCCTGCCCCGTCAAATCGGGCGATCCGGTCTTGAACTGGCCAAGAAGGTCAACGCCTGCAGTCACCGTTCCGCTGATTGTCAACGTAACGATTGCAGCCTTGGCGACATTTGCCACCATGCCGATAGTGAAAAGCACGGCAAGAATTGTTTTGCGAGAAGTGGACATAGATTCGGCGAAGGTCGCATGAAATGTTAATATTGGCATAATATCATCAAATACCGCATATTTTCATCTGATGATTCTTGCTGTTGTCGGTCTATGTTTCTCATCGTGTAAGGAAGCGCCAAGACTAGAGGCTCCATCGAGTGCCTCCTGCGCGCCAATACCGGGAGCCTGGTGAAAGAGCTGGTGCTGGCACTTTACGCTCAGCTGACTTGATCATGATTCGATTTTCTTCATTTGGATAGTTTTGGTCCTACCTACCTTTCTGCCTACCTTTTGCGTAGTTCCCCGCGCACAGAGCACCCCCCTTGTGAATCGCCACAAGTTCTAAAGACACCTTTGAGCCGCTGAAAATACCGCTTTTCGAAATTAACCGGCGATAGCATGTCGTTGAAACCATGCCGACGCTTTGGATTGTAAAACATCTCGATGTAATCAAAGACAGCATCCTTCTCAATGCCGGTTGCGCCGACGGCATCCGGTGCGACCGGCACGGCCGACGTTCAGTTGGCGCCGGCCTCGCACTCGGGCGCCGCTTGCGCGCCTTTTTGGCGCACGTCGGCGATTTCCACCTTCGCGGCTGCCAGTTGGGCGGTAAACATTGGATGGGCGTGCAGACGCGCCACTGCGGCTGCGGCCATGTCGCGTCCGGCCAACACATCGCTCTGCCAATGCACGCCGCAGACCACGCGACTTTGACCGAATTCATGGCCGCGCGCCAGCAGCGCATCGGCCCGTTCCGGCACCAGTTCGGCCAACACCAGCGCCCAGGCCCAACCGACCGCGCTATGGCCGGACGGATACGAGCCATCGCTACGCAATTCGGCTTCTTCGGCCGGCGTGCAACTGGTGTCGCCGTGCGCGACGAAGGGGCGCATGCGCTTATAGGTCAGCTTTGCCGCGTAGGTAGACAGGCCGGCATCGGCCAGCGTGCGGCGCAACAACATGTTCAAGTTTGGCGTGGCTTCCTGCGAAATCGGCAGGCCGGCCGTGCAGGCGAAACTTGCGGCCGCTTGCGGGAACAGCAAATTGGCATCACGCATGGCCACCGTCCAGCGCGGCGTGCCGCGCAAGGCGCGCGTGGTGTTGTAGGCATCCTCGTCGGCGGCGAGCGCGGCCGAACCGGCAGTCGGCGGCGCAGGCAGTAGTTTCAAGCTATTCGGCAATTCATTGCGCGCTAGATAACCGGCCAGATAGCCGGCCTTGATTTCCTTCACTTGCGCCGGCGAGGTCGGCGGCGCTTCCGGGGCCAGCGATACCGCTGGCCCCGGCCCGCTGGCGCAGCCCGCGCACAGCAGGGTGACGGCCAGCGCGGCGGCGGCACCTAGCGACAGATTGTTGGTCATTGCCATAAATGATGTTCCTCGTTGTGTTTTTGGCGCGGCAAGCATGGCCGACTGCGATGCCGAAAAATACTAGAGAATAAAGAATTGTCTGGCACAAAAATTGACTTTGTACGCCACAATGGATGCAATCACGAAGTGCATGGCTGAGATGGACGCAGACGCCAAGCTATACAGCGCCGTTTCGCGCGGCCCGTGGACTAACGCCGTACCAGCGCTGAAACGCGCGTGTGAGCACACTCGATTCGGCATAGCCCAAAATTTCGGCGATATCGCTGATGGCC
>JAZJYP010000202.1:0-2999 GCA_040390345.1 Pseudomonadota bacterium
TTGTAAAGCAATGTCCGAATGTCAGATGTGACCCCGAAGTTTTTGACTGCAATTTAGGCCGGTGCACCCACCAAATTCGTCACGCGAATGGTCTTCGATTCCGGAATCTCGTTATGTGACAACACCTTCAGCTGCGGCAAGGCGCGCCGCAGGAAGCGGCTCAGCAAGGCGCGCAGCGGCCCCGGCACCAGCAACACCGGCGTCAAGCCCATCTGCTCCTGCTGCGCCGCTGCCGCGCCGGCCTGTTGCGCGATCGTATCGGCCAGGCCCGGCTCAATGCCGGCCTCGCCGCCACCGCCCATGGCCTGCATGAGCAAGCGCTCCAGCCGGTTATCGAGCGTCATCACCGACAACTCGTTTGTGCCCGGGAATAGCTGCTGCACAATCGCCCGGCCCAAGGCGACGCGCACCAGCGCCGTCAACTCGTTCGGATCCTGGATGTGCGCATACTCGGACAAGGTCTCGATGATCGAGCGCATATCGCGGATGTGCACGCCCTCCACCAGCAAGTTCTGCAGCACCTTCTGCAAGGTCGACAGCGACACCACCTTCGGCACCAGGTCCTCGACCAGCTTCGGCGCATCCTTGGCCAGATGGTCGAGCAGCGACTGCACCTCGGCACGGCCCAACAGCTCGGACGCATGCGTCGTAATCAAATGGTTCAGGTGCGTGGCCACCACCGTGCCCGCATCGACGACGGTATAGCCCATGCTCTGCGCCTCGTCGCGCAAGCTCGCGTCGATCCACGTGGCCGGCAAGCCGAAGGCCGGATCGGTCGTCACCAGCCCCGGCAGGTTGCCGCTGGCCATGCCCGGATTGATCGCCAGGAACTGCCCATTCAAGGCCTCGCCCTGCCCCACTTCCACGCCCTTGAGCGTGATGCGGTAGGCCGACGGTTTGAGTTCCAGGTTGTCGCGGATGTGCACGGGCGGCGCCAGGAAGCCCACTTCTTGCGCGAATTTCTTGCGGATGCCCTTGATGCGCTTGAGCAGCTCGCCGCCCTGCTGCTTGTCCACCAGCGGAATCAAGCGGTAGCCCACTTCCAGGCCCAGGGTATCGACGGGCATGATGTCTTGCCAGCTCGCCTCTTCCTGCTCGGGCGCTGCCACCGGGGCCGGCGCATCCGGTTCGGCCGCAGCCGCCGCGCCGCGCTTGCTGATCAGGTAGGCGCAGCCGGCCAGCAAGGCCGCCAGCAGCAGGAATACCAGGTTGGGCATGCCGGGAATGATGCCCATGCCGCCCAGGATGCCGGCCGTGATGTAGAGCACCTGCGGCTTGGCGAACAGCTGGTTGATCAGCTGCGAGCCGATGTCATGTTCCGATGCCACGCGCGAGACGACGATACCGGCCGCCGTCGAAATGATCAGCGAAGGAATCTGCGCGACGAGGCCGTCGCCGATGGCCAGCAAGGTGTAATTTTTCAGCGCGTCCTGGAAGGCCAGGTCGTGCTGCAGCATGCCCACCAGCAGGCCGCCGATGATATTGATCACCGTGACCATGATGCCGGCCACGGCATCGCCACGCACGTATTTCGAAGCACCGTCCATGGCGCCGTAGAATTCCGCTTCCTGCGCCACTTCCGTGCGGCGGCGGCGCGCCTCGGCCTCGCCGATCAGGCCCGCGTTCAAGTCCGCGTCGATCGCCATCTGCTTGCCCGGCATCGCATCGAGGGCGAAACGCGCGCCCACTTCGGCGATCCGGCCCGCGCCTTTGGTGACGACGGTGAAGTTGATGATGGTAAGGATGATGAAGACCACGATACCGACCGCGTAATTGCCGCCAATCAGAAAGTGGCCGAACGCCTCGATGACCTTGCCCGCAGCCGCACCGCCCGTGTGCCCTTCCGTGAGCACCACGCGCGTGGAAGCGACGTTGAGCGACAGGCGCAGCATCGTCGACACCAGCAGGATGGTCGGGAAGGCCATGAAGTCGAGCGGCTTGACCGTGTACAGGCTGGTGAGCAGCACGATCACGGCGAGCGCGATATTAAAGCTGAAGAACACGTCCAGCACGAAGGCCGGCAGCGGCAGCACCATCATCGTGAGCAGCAAGATGATGATGATCGGAGCCGCCATCGCCTTGCCGCCGCCCATATTGACGAACCAGGCCGGTAATTTGATGCTGTCCATGATCGTTGTTCCCAGATGAATGAATCCCAGTCGACATTATTGGGCATCCAGGGTGGCCGCCAAGGGCCGAACAGGGGGTGAAAGCCCCGCTAGTTCAAAACGTCATAGAGAAGCAGGGCTTGGCATCGCCTGCACGGTCAGGCAAAACCCCATTGTTTTCAAGATCGCCAGCAGGCTGGCCAGCGTAAGCTCCCTCGCCTTCGGCGGAACCGAACCAGGGTTGGGCGCGTCAAAGACGGCACCGTCGCCGCCAAACGCCATCGCCAATTGATGCATGACGGATGCAAGCTCACCTTGATCATCACTGTCGGCGAATATGGCGTTTAGGATATCGACGGCGAATCCAGGATCGTTCCTGAAGAATTCCGCCATCGCCTCATCATGTGGACGATCCCTCACCGCGCCCTCCCAATTTACGTAGGGTGGGCACGGGTGCCCACCATGCTGAGCCAAGGGCCTCTACAGCAAATCGAAATCAACATCAATAACAGCCTGACCCTGGCGCTTATCGGCCAGTGCATTGAGTTCAACATCCTCAATCTGACTGATCATCGCCTCATAGAGCCTGGCAGGTACGCAATAAAATACCGGCTCCCCGTGCCTCAAGATCGCCACAGAAAGTCCATCAGCTGCAGCCATTACGCGCAAAGGATGTTGACGAAATGCCGAAATGCTCGCCATCCGTTCAGTCAAAATCATGCGCTCCATTGGCTCACCTGCGTGCACGCTCGATCATCTTCAATTTAGCACGTCGCCAGCACTTTACGTCTTGTTCTGCGACGCCGGATTGAGCGGATCGAGCTCGGGCGGCACGGCCAGCTTGGTCGGGCGGTCCGGATATTTGCCGCCGCGCTTGCTGAATGTGCGCAG
>JAZJYP010000203.1:0-2320 GCA_040390345.1 Pseudomonadota bacterium
GCTGCTGGATGTCGAGCAGCGACTGCAGCCAGGCGTGGGTGCGCTGCTGCAGGTCCGACATGTTCGAGTCGCCCGTCTTGTAGAGCCAGTGCGCGGCCACGCCCGATTCGGCCGTGCGATGCATCTCCTGCGTGCGGATCTGGAATTCGACCGGGGTGCCGTAAGGGCCGATCAGGGTCGTGTGCAGCGACTGGTAGCCATTCAATTTGCGGATCGCGATGTAATCCTTGAACTTGCCCGGCATCGGCTTGTACAGGCCGTGCAGGGTACCGAGCGCCACATAGCAGTTGGCGAAGCTGTCGACGACGACGCGGAAACCATACACGTCGAGCACCTGCGAGAACGACAGGTGCTTGGTGCGCATCTTGCGATAGATGCCGTACAGGGTCTTTTCGCGGCCGTAGACTTCGGCTTGCAGGCCGGCCATGGCCAAGGTGTTCTTCACCGATTCGAGGATCTTCTTGACCACTTCGCGGCGGTTGCCGCGCGCGGCCTTGACGGCCTTGCCCAGCACCGTGTAGCGCACCGGGTAGAGGTGGGCGAAGGACAGGTCTTGCAGCTCGCGGTAGATATTGTTCAGGCCCAGGCGGTGGGCGATGGGCACATACACTTCCATCGTCTCGGAGGCGATGCGGCGCTTCTTGGCGGCCGTCATGTGCTCGAGCGTGCGCATATTGTGCAGGCGGTCGGCCAGCTTGATGAGGATGACGCGCACGTCGGACGCCATCGCCAGCAGCATCTTGCGGAAGTTTTCCGCCTGCGCCTCGATCTGGCTCTGGAACTCGATCTTTTCCAGCTTGGACAGGCCGTCGACCAGGTTGGCCACCGGCGCGCCGAAGCGTTCGATCAGCTCTTCCTTCTTGACGTCCTGGTCTTCCATCACGTCGTGCAGCAGGGCGGCCATGATGGCCTGGGCGTCGAGCTTCCAGTCGGCGCAGATTTCGGCCACGGCAATCGGATGGGAGATATACGGTTCACCCGACTTGCGTACCTGTCCCAGGTGCATCTCGTCGGAGAAGCGATAGGCTTCCTTGACCTTTTTCAGTTCGGCGGGGGAGAGGTAGGCGGCGAGTTTTTCCGACAGCAGGCTGACGGAGGCGACACCCTGAGCGGGCGCAGGTGGGGGAGCAGCGTTGTCTTTCGACTTGGACGGCGCGCGCGACGCCCGTTTGGGGGGCGTTCCTGCCAGTGTCGGATCCGGGGTGCTTAGGTTCATAAACAAAGAATACCAGAAGGACGGCCCGTCACGGAAGGAACGCGGTGCTGACTTACATCGGCACCTTTTTCAGCATTTCGATACCGACCTTGCCGGCGGCGATTTCACGCAGCGCGACGACGGTTGGCTTGTCCTTGGCGTCGACCTTAGGAGTGTGGCCTTGGAGCAACTGACGGGCGCGATAGGTGGCGGCCAGGGTCAGCTGGAAGCGGTTAGGGATGCTTTTCAGACAATCTTCGATCGTGATACGTGCCATGCTTACTCCATAAAGAATCGGTGGTGTGTTCAGTGTGCGTGGATGCCCAACTGGGCAAACAGCGAGGTATTGCGCGCCATTTGCTGGGAAAAACGGCTGCGCATCGCTTTGACAATCGCGCTCATCTCGGACAAGGCGACGTTGAACTCTTCATTAATAATAACATACTCGAACTCCGGGGCATGCGCCATCTCGCCGCCGGCCGCCAGCAGGCGGCGCGTGATGATGTGCGGTTCGTCCTGGCCGCGCTTGTACAAACGCTCTTCGAGGGCCGCGATCGAGGGCGGCAAAATGAAGATGCCGGCCGCCTGCGGGAACTGTTCCTTGACCTGGCGCGCGCCCTGCCAGTCGATTTCGAGCAGGATGTCGGTGCCCTTTTTCATTTCGGCTTCGACCACCACGCGCGAGGTGCCGTAGTAATTGCCGTGCACTTCGGCCCATTCGAGGAATTCGCCCTTGGCCGCGCGCGCGATGAAGTCGTCGGCGGTGGTGAAGTGGTATTCCTTGCCGTCGGTCTCGCCCGGGCGCGGCGGGCGCGTGGTCGTCGAGATGGACAGCTTGATGCCCGGTTCCTGCGCCAGGAGGGCGTTGACCAGGGTGGACTTGCCGGCGCCCGAAGGCGCGGACACCATGAACAGGCTGCCCGAGAAAGTGTGGGGAGAGGACATAGCGCTCCTTGTATCGAATGGCGCATTTTACCAAGATACAGGAGCGCCCACCACACGGGGATTTACTCCAGGTTCTGGACCTGTTCGCGCATCTGCTCGATCAAGAGCTTCAGTTCCATCGAGGCGTCGGCCAGTTCCTTGACGGAGGCCTTGGCGCCGAGGGTATTGGCCTCGCGATTC
>JAZJYP010000203.1:2330-17822 GCA_040390345.1 Pseudomonadota bacterium
CAGTTCCTGCATCATGAAGTCGAGGCGCTTGCCGACCTGGCCGCCTTTTTTCAGGATGTGGCGTGTCTCGGTCAGGTGGGCCGTCAGGCGCGACAGTTCTTCGGAGACGTCGATGCGGATGCCGTACAAGGTCACTTCCTGGCGGATGCGCTCGAACGCTTCCTGGCGCGTCAGGGTGGACGGGGTGCCGTGGCCGGCCAGGCCCAGCGCGTCCTGCATGCGCTCGACGGCTTTTTGCTGGAACTGGGCGATCACTTGCGGGATCAATGGGGTGATGCGCTTGACGATGACGTCCATCGCGTCGATGCGGGCAACGAGCATCGCTTCGAGGGCGGCGCCTTCGCGCCGGCGGCTCTCGACAAAGGCTTCAACGGTCTTGGCGGTGAGGGCGGCGACGTCGGCCTGCAGCGACTCCTGGCCCACGTGCGACTCTTCGATCACGCCGGGCCAGCGCAGCAGCTCGGCCACCGTCATGGTCGGCGCCGAGACGAAATGCTTCGTCACTTCCGCTTGCAGGCGCGCCAGGTCGGCCAGCAGGGCTTCGTTCAAGGCTTGCGAGCCGCCGGCGACCTTGCGCCCGAAGGACAGGCGCGCTTCGACTTTGCCGCGCGTGATGGCCGCCATGATGGCCGAGCGCAGGTCCGGTTCCAGTGCGCGCAGCTCGTCGTTGATGCGGAACTGGAGATCGAGGAAGCGTGAATTGACGCTCTTGATCTCGATCGTAAGGGTGCCGGCCGCGCCTTCGCTGGTGGCGACCGCATAGCCTGTCATGCTAGAAATGCTCAATGGAGTCCCCGGTTTTTATCTTTTCTTTACAAAGCAGTGATTTATCCACACAATCGCCGTGTTATGCAAGGAACTCTTTAATGGCTGCACAAAACAACGCTCCCCTGCCCGATGGGCTGGAAATTGCTGGATATCGCATTGTAAAGAAAATTGCGTCGGGTGGGTTCAGTATTGTGTACCTGGCCTACGACGAGGAAGGCAATGCGGTGGCGATCAAGGAGTACCTCCCCAGCGCCCTGGCCTTGCGCCAGCCGGGCGAACTCGTGCCCGTCATTTCCAAGCAAAACCTGCCCACCTTCCGCATCGGCCTGAAATGCTTTTTCGAGGAGGGGCGGGCGCTGGCCAAGATCGCCCATCCGAACGTGGTGCGGGTGCTGAACTTCTTCCGCGCCAACGAGACCGTCTACATGGTCATGGGCTACGAGTCCGGCCACTCGCTGCAGGAGCACATCGCGCGCCTGGCCGCCAAGGGCAGCCGCCTCAGTGAAGGCTTCATCCGCCAGATCTTCATGGGGGTGTGCGGCGGCCTGCGTGAAGTCCATGCCAACAAGCTGCTTCACCTGGACCTGAAGCCGGCCAATATCTACCTGCGCACCGACCGCACGCCGATCCTGCTCGATTTTGGTGCGGCGCGCCAGACCGTGAACTCGGAAGTGCCCAAGCTCACGCCGATGTACACGCCCGGCTTCGCCCCGCCCGACCTGTACAACAAGATGGCGGCGCTGGGCCCATGGTCCGATATTTACAGCATCGGCGCCTCGATCTTCGCCTGCATGGCCAGCCAGCCGCCGCAGCCGGCCGACCAGCGCAAGGTCGACGACAAGATGGAGGCGCATTTCAAGCGCCTTGAAGAATCGTACTCTGCCGATCTGGTCAAGCTGGTACGCTGGTGCCTGGAGATGGATCCGCTGGCGCGTCCGCAAAGCCTGTTCGCGCTGCAGAAGGTACTCCAGCTGCCGCCGCCGGCACCGGTGGAGCAGGGCACGCTGCAAAAACTGTCGGGCCAGTTCCGCGGCCTGGTCGACCGGCTGGGCAACCTTGGCCGCAACAAGGCCTGACGGGGAAAACATGCAATTTTCGGTGTATCAGGAAAGCCATATTGGCGGGCGCAAGTCCAACCAGGACCGCATGGGCTACAGCTTCACGCGCGACGCGCTGCTGCTGGTGCTGACCGATGGCATGGGCGGCCATCTGCGCGGCGAGATGGCGGCCACGCTGACGATGCAGACCATGTCGGCCCTGTTCCAGAAGCACGCCACGCCCTATGTGAAGAAGCCGGAGCGCTTCCTGGAAGAGGCCTTCCTTGCGGCCCACCACGAGATCCACCGCTACCGCGCGGCCAACAACCTGCCGGACACGCCACGCACCACCGTGGTGGCCTGCCTGGTGCAGCACAATACGGCCATCTGGGCCCATTGCGGCGATTCGCGCCTGTACTGGGTGCGGCGCGGCCAGGTCCTGGCGCAGACGCGCGACCATTCGCATATCGAACACCTGATCGCCAAGGGCGAGGCAACACCGGCCGAACGCGCGACCCACCCGGACCGCAACAAGCTGTATAACTGCCTCGGTGCGTCGCAACTGCCCAAGGTCGACGTGTCGCGCCAGGCCAGCCTGCAGTCGGGCGACGTGCTGATGCTGTGCTCCGACGGCCTGTGGTCGATGCTGCCGGACGAAGAGATCGTGCACCGCCTGTCGACCCAGACCATTGTGCGCGCGGTGCCGGACCTGATCAATATGGCCGTGGCCATCGCCGGCGAGAAGAGCGACAATACGACCGCCCTGGCCATCATGTGGCAGGGCAGCCCGGACGTCGAAGTGGCCTCCTCCGTCACCGCCGACATGGCCACCGTGATTTCGACGATGATGCTGCCCGAGAACCTGGTCAGCACGACGATCCAGACCACGCCGGTGGCCGAGGAGCCAGTCGAACATGACGCCTTCAATGACGACGAAATAGAAAAGGCGATCGCGGAGATCCGCGACGCCATCGAAAAATCCTCCCAAGTCCTTAAATAAGAAAGCACCATTATGAATTTTGAAAACCGCCCCAGCGGCCGTGCGGTGGACCAGTTGCGCAAAATCGTCATCACGCGCCAGTACACCAAGCATGCCGAAGGCTCTGTACTGATCGAATGCGGCGACACCAAGGTAATTTGCACGGCCAGCATCGAAGAGAAAGTGCCGGGCTTTTTGAAAGGCAAAGGACAGGGCTGGATGACGGCCGAATACGGCATGCTGCCGCGCTCGACCCACACGCGCATGGACCGCGAGGCGGCGCGCGGCAAGCAGTCCGGCCGCACCCAGGAAATCCAGCGCCTGATTGGCCGCTCGCTGCGCGCAGCGTTCGACCTCGACGCGTTTGGCGAGCGCACGCTCAACCTCGATTGCGATGTGATCCAGGCCGATGGCGGCACGCGCACCGCGTCCATTACCGGCGCCATGGTGGCCGCTTACGACGCGTTTTCCAAGCTGGTCGAGCGGGGCCTGCTGCCGGCCGTGCCGCTCAAGCATTTTGTGGCGGCCATTTCGGTGGGTGTGTACAAGGGCATGCCGGTGCTGGACCTGGACTACGTCGAAGATTCGGGCTGCGACACCGACATGAACGTGGTGATGACCGATGCCGGCCATTTCATTGAAGTGCAGGGCACGGCCGAAGGCGCGGCGTTCGACCGCGCCGGCATGAACCGCCTGCTGGACCTGGCGCAGGGTGGCATTGCCGACCTGGTCAGGTTGCAGAAGTCCAGTTTGGGCCTGTAAAAAGGTGGGTATCGCTACGCCCGCCCACCAAGCTTAGCGTGGGCGGCGCTGCAGACGGACCACGATCCAGCCCGCGACGGCCGTGAAGGTAACGACGATGCCAACGACGAGCCAGAACCCGTCCGGGTGCTGGTTCAGCGGCACGCCGCCCACATTCATCCCGAACAGGCCAGCGATGATATTGATCGGCAGGGCCAGCACCGTCACGATGGTCAGCACGAACAGGCTCTGGCTGTTTTCCTCGTTCACGCGTGCGGCCAGTTCTTCCTGCAGCAGCTTGATGCGCTCCTGCAGCGCCGCCATATCGTTCAGCACCACCGAGAATTCCTCCGTCGACTGGCGCAAGTCCTGGGCGTCGACATCGGCCACCCACGAGGGCGGGCGTTGCAGCAGGCGGAACAGGGCCGCCGGTTCCGGCGCCAGCAGGCGGCGCAGGCGCACCAGCACGCGCCGCAGCGCGCCAAGGTCTTCGCGCTTGTGCACAAGGCGTCCGGCCAGCAGCGTGTCTTCGATCGCATCGACCTTGTCGACCGCACTGCGCACGATATTGACCAGCACGTCGGCCTGGTCGCGCAGCAAGTGCACCAGCAGCTCCACGGAGGAGCGAATCGGCTCGCCATTCTTGACCGCCTGGCGCAGGCGTTCGATCGACTGCAGCGGTTTGCGCCGCGCGCTGATGACGACGTCATGCGACACATTGGTCCACAAGGTCGAAATCTCGGACGGGTCGAAGGAAAAGTTGTGCAGGACATCGTTGACGACGGCGATCAGGTTGTCGTCGGCCAGCTCGATGCGCGTCGAACGCGAGCCCTGGTGCAAGGTCTCGAAGAATTCTTCGGCCAGGCCGGCATGGGCCTTGAGCCATTTTTCGCTGCCGGTGTTGGACAGGTTGAAGTGCAGCCAAATGAATTCGCCCGCGCCGCGCGCTTCCATCCAGGCCAGCGCCGCATTGGCGTCGAGCACCTGGGCGAGCGCACCGCGCCCGAACAGGAAACCCCACACCAGGCCGGAGGGATCGGAGCCGTAATTGAAGTCGGGATTTTCCATCGCAGCGACTATAGCAGAAGCGTCTAGGCGTTGCCGAGGCGGCGCTGCAGGAGGGCGATGAAGGCAGCGGTCTTGAGCGGCAGGAAGTCGCGCGCCGGGTAGACGGCATAAATCGGCAGGCCTGGCGGCAGCTTCCAGTGGGCCAGCACCGGCACCAGGTCGCCGCGTGCCATTTCCTCCACCACCAGCGGGCGCGGCAAGCGCAGGATTCCCAGGCCGGCCACCGCCGCGGTGATCAGGGCGCCGCTGTCGTTGACCTGGAGCGGGCCGTCGACCCGCACCGTCTGCGGGCCATCCGTGCCGATGAAAACCCAATCGTCGAACACGCGCCCACCGTTTGCGAACAGCAGGCAAGCGTGTCCGCGCAGCGCCTCCGGCGTGGCCGGCATGCCGGCGCGCGCGAGGTAGGACGGCGCTGCCACGACGATGGGCGGATTGTCGGCCAGCTTGCGCGCCACCAGGCTCGAATCGTCCAGGTTCGAGGAGCGGATCGCCACATCGACCTGTTCGGCGATCAGGTCCACCAGCCGGTCTTCCAGCTGCAGCACCACCTTCACCTGCGGGTAGTCGGCCGTGAATTCGGCCACGATGGGTACCAGCAGCTGGCGCCCGGCCACCGAGCAGGACACGCGCAGCACGCCGCGCACCTGCTGCTGGTACTGGTCGGTGAGCTGTTCGATGGCCTGCATCGACTGTTCGATGCGGCGTGCCTCGGCCAGCACCAGTTCGCCGATTTCGGTCAGGGCCAGGCGGCGCGTGGAGCGCTGGATCAGGCGCGCGCCCAGGTCTTCTTCGAGGCGCGCGAGCTGGCGCGACACGACCGACTTCCCGCAACGCAGGGCAATGGCGGCGGCGCTGATGCTGCCGCTCTGGACGATGGTGGCGAAGATGGCGAGGCGCTGGGGATTGAGCATGGATTGTCCTTGATTAGTCAACAATGTAATGCTTAATTGATGACTTATCAAGCAACGATAGGGGGCCTATACTTCATTCCATCAACCCTTTGGAGAACCGCATGAACACCATCAACCACCAGTTCCGCCTTGTCCGTCGCCCCGTCGGTGCCGTCCAGCGCAGCGACTTCCACTACGCCCAGGAAGACCTGCGCGCGCCTGCTGAAGGCGAAGTCCAGGTCAAGATCCTGTACGTCTCGCTCGACCCGGCCATGCGCGGCTGGATGAACGACTCGCGCGAATCGTATATGCCGCCGGTGGCCATTGGTGAAGTGATGCGCGCCATTGCGGTGGGCCGGGTGACGGTGTCGAACCATCCAGGTTTTGCCGTGGGCGACCATGTGACGGGCCTGCTGGGGGTGCAGGAATATGCCATTTCCAATGGCCAGGGCCTGACCAAGGTGGACCCGAAGCTGGCGCCGCTGCCACTCTACCTGGGTGCGCTGGGCATGCCGGGCCTGACCGGTTACTTCGGCTTGCTCGACACGGGCGCGCTGAAGGAGACGGACACCGTCGTCGTCTCCGGTGCCGCCGGCGCGGTGGGCATGGTGGTGGGGCAGGTAGCCAAGATCAAGGGCGCGCGCGTGATCGGCATTGCCGGTGGCGCCGACAAGTGCCGCTACCTGGTCGAGGAACTGGGCTTCGATGCCGCCATCGACTACAAGAACGAAGACGTGAAAGCGGCCCTGCAACAGCATGCGCCAAAGGGCGTGGACCTGTACTTCGACAATGTCGGTGGCGAGATCCTCGACACGGTGCTCAACCAGCTGGCCCATGGCGCGCGCATCGTCATCTGCGGCGCCATTTCGCAGTACAACAACACCGGCGAGATCAAGGGCCCGGCCAATTACCTGCAACTGCTGGTCAAGCGCGCGACGATGAAGGGCATCATGGTGGCGGACTACTATCCGCGTGCGATGGAAGCGATCGTGGCGATGGGGGGCTGGATCGCCGCCGGCAAATTGAAGACGCGTGAAGACGTGGTGCAGGGCCTCGAAACCTTCCCCGAGACCTTCGGCCGCTTGTTCACGGGCGCGAACAACGGCAAGCTGGTGTTGCAGGTGGCGGGTAGCTAAGTGCTGCGGTAGCCGATGCACACCGGCGCGGCATTGGGGGCGGACTGGGAACGGCGGCCCCACGCACGCGCGCCGGTGGCGGTGGAGGTGGTAGCGCGGCGCCGGCAAACCGGTTGGCGCAGGGCCAGGCGGGCTGGCCAAATTGGATTCTGAATCGACATGAGACTCCCGGGTAAGCGACCTCATTATGCTCGTTGGGCAAGAGTCGTTGACCTATTACAACTGATAGGTTGGCGCTCCTGTCACTGGTAGGCGGCACTGCGCTGCTGCCAGGCCGGGTCGTCCTTGAGTTTCCTCACCAGTGGCGCGATCTGTTCGAACACGCCACGCTGCGCATGCGGCACCAGGAAGCGCCGTTCCGCTCCCTCCAGCGGCAAGGCGTGGATTTGCAGCTGGCCGGACAAGGCATGCTTCTTGATGTAATAGCGGGCGATCGATTCGGCCACCACGACGGCGTCGATCCGTCCCAATACCAGCTTATCGAGGCTGGTTTCTTCGCTGGGCGCGTTGTTGCGCACCATGTGGTGGCGCGCCATCCATGTGTCGATCCCTGGGTAGACATAGCCGAGCGCCAGGCCGATCGTGGCCCCTTCGAGCTTGTCCCCGCGTTCCGGGTCGAGCGGCCTGGCGCTGCGCGAGACGAGCGTGAAGCGGTCGTAGGCGAACGGCGCCGTCCACAGGTATTTGGTCTGGGCGGCATCGTCGAACCATTCGGGCATCATGCCGATGACGATGCCGTCGATACTGCCGTCTTCCAGCTTGACCTGCAGGCGCTTGCGCGGCAGGTAGGCCAGCTTGAAATGCAGGCCGCCGGGATGTTGCAGGTTCAGGTAGGCCACCAGGTCCGGATAGAGGCCGCGCCCATTGCCCACCATCAGGGGCGCGAAATTGGCACTGGTGTAGACCGTGACCGTCTGGGCATGGGCGACCCGGCCCAGCAGGGCAATGGCGAGGGCTGCGAGAACGGCGGAAAGGCGCATGGTGCCCCTTAGCGTAGCAGAAACGGCGCGCCAGTGGCATGGACGGGTAAAATGACGGCTTCCGTTCTACTTTGACTGCCATGACCCAACGCCTCGTCCTCGCCTCCAACAATGCCGGCAAACTGAAAGAATTCGCCGAGATCCTCGGCCCGATCGGCTTCGAACTGCACCCGCAGGGAGAATTCGATGTGCCCGAGGCCCAGGAGCCGCACGCCACCTTTGTTGAAAATGCACTCGAAAAGGCGCGCCACGCCGCGCGCCTGACGGGGCTGCCGGCCCTGGCCGACGATTCGGGCGTGTGCGTCAATGCCCTTGGCGGCGCGCCTGGCGTGTATTCGGCGCGCTTTGCTGGCGAGCCGAAATCGGACGCGCGCAATAACGAAAAAGTCATCGCCGACCTGGCGCCACATGCCGACAAATCGGCCTACTACTATTGCGTGCTGGTCTATGTGCGCCATGCCGACGATCCGCAACCGGTCATCGCCGACGGCACCTGGCATGGCGAGATCACGCCGGCGGCGCGCGGCAGCAATGGCTTTGGTTACGATCCGCACTTCTGGATTCCGGCGCTGGGCAAATGCGCCGCTGAACTCACGCCGCAGGAAAAGAATGGCTTGTCGCATCGCGGCCAGGCCTTGCGCGCACTGGTCGAGAAGCTGCGATGATCCCCATTAAGATTCACAAGCCGGACGCCCGTTCGCCGGCCGCAAGCGCGCTGCAGTATTTGCAGCCGGGCGCCTTGAACCTGGCAGCGCTGCCGCCGCTGTCGATCTATGTGCACTATCCCTGGTGCGTGCGCAAGTGCCCTTATTGCGACTTCAATTCGCACGAGGCCAAGGGCGAGCTGCCTGAAAAAGAGTATCTCGACGCCGTGCGCGCCGACCTGGAACAGTCGCTGCCGCTGATCTGGGGCCGCAAGGTCTACACCATCTTCATCGGCGGCGGCACGCCCAGTCTGATGTCGGCGGCCGGCCTGGACCGCCTGTTATCGGACCTGCGCACCTTGCTGCCGCTCGACGCCGAGTGCGAGATCACGATGGAAGCCAATCCCGGCACGTTCGAGCAGGAAAAATTCAAATCCTTCCGCGCCAGCGGGGTGAACCGCCTGTCGGTGGGTATCCAGAGTTTTAATCCCGCGCACCTGAAGGCGCTGGGCCGCATCCACGATGGCGACGAAGCGCGCCGCGCGGTGGACATTGCGCACGCCAACTTCGACAACTTCAACCTCGACCTGATGTATGCGCTGCCGTCGCAAACGCTGGCCCAGGCGCACAGCGACCTGGCCACGGCCATGTCCTTCAAGCCGCCGCACCTGTCGCTGTACCATTTGACGATGGAGCCGAACACGGTCTTCGCCAAGTTTCCGCCGGCGCTGCCGGACGACGATGTGAGCGCCGACATGCAGGACATGATCGCGGCCGAGACGGCGCAGGCGGGCTACCAGCAGTACGAAGTTTCGGCCTATGCCCAGCCGGGGCACCAGGCGCGCCACAACCGCAATTACTGGGAGTTTGGCGACTACCTGGGCATTGGCGCCGGCGCGCATTCGAAGATCTCCTTCCCGCACCGCGTGCTGCGCCAGGCGCGCTTCAAGCAGCCGCAGTCCTATATCGAGGCGGCGCGCGCCGGCAATCCGGTTTCCGAAGAAGTGGAAATCGCGCGCGGCGACATGGGCTTCGAATTCATGCTCAACACCTTGCGCCTGGTCGATGGCTTCGACCCCAACCTGTTTGGCGAGCGCACCGGCATGAGCATCACGGCCATCGACAAGCAGCTCAACGAAGCCGAAGCGAAGGGCCTGCTGTACCGCGACCACAAGGTCATCAAGCCCACGGCCCTGGGCCAGCGCTTCCTCAACGACCTCCAGCAGATGTTCTTGGTTTAGGGCATGTGGGCACACGTGCCCACGCGGATCCGGCCTATAGACCTCCGCCGAGGGCGCGGTACAAGGTGACCTGGTTTTGCAGGCGCGCGAGGTTGGCTTGCACTGCCGCCTGCTGCGCGGCGAACAGCGAGCGCTGGGCGTCGAGCAGGTCGAAGTAGCTGGCCGCGCCATTACGGTAGCGCAGGTCGGCCAGGTTGAAGCGGTCCTGTTCGGCCGCCGCTACGGCGCGCTGGGCGCGCAGCTGCTCGCCATACGTGGCCTGGCCCGCCAGCGCATCGGCCACTTCGCGGAAGGCGGACTGGATGGCTTTTTCGTACTGCGCCACGGCGATGTCGCGGCCGGCCCTGGCGCTGCCAAGGTTGGCGCTGTTGCGGCCGTAATCGAAAATCGGCACCAGTGCCTGCGGCGCAAACGTCCAGCCCCAGGAGCCGCTCTTGAACAAGCCACTGAGCTGCGAACTGCCCGTGCCCACGCCGCCAGTCAGTGAAATGTGCGGGAAGAAGGCGGCGCGCGCGGCGCCGATATTGGCGTTGGCGGCAATGAGCTGCTGTTCGGCGGCGCGGATGTCAGGGCGCGCGTTCAGCAAGTCCGAGGGCAGGCCGCCGGGCAGCTCGGCCAGCGTCGTGTTGGCCAGGGCGCCGCCTTGCGCCGCTTCGGGCAGGGTTTGGCCCACCAGCAGCGTGAGCAGGTTGACGTCGGCGGCGCGCTGGCGCTGCTGCTGCGCCAGCACCACGCGCGCTGTTTCAACGAGCGACACGGCCTGCTGCAAATCGACGCGCGAGACGATGCCGTTGTCGAACTTGAGCTGCACCAGCTTGAGCGATTCGCCACGCGTGTCGAGCGTCTTCTGCGTCAGCGCCAGCGATTCGTCGTCGGCCAGCAGGGACAAGTAGGCATTCGCCACCGAGGCCACCAGCGCAATGTGCGCGGCCTTGCGTGCTTCTTCGGTCGCCAGGTATTGCGCGAGCGCTGCATTGGACAGGCTGCGCACGCGGCCGAACAGGTCCAGCTCGAACGCGCTCACTGTCAGGCCGGCACTGTAGGCGCTGGTGATGGTCTCGTTGGCGCCGGGCGTGCGGCTGCCGCTGATGCCGGCGTTCACGGTCGGCAGCAGGTCGGCGCGGCGCACCTGGAACTGGGCACGCGCCTGCTCGATATTGAGCACGGCCACACGCAGGTCGCGGTTGTTGGCGATCGCGAGCCGGATCAATTCCTGCAAGCGCGCGTCGGCGAAGTACTGCTGCCACGTCAGCTGTGCGGCCGCCGCGCCGGTGGCGACAGGATAAGTGGCCGCAACCGGTGCCGGCGGGCGCTCGTACGTCGGGGCCAGCGAGCAGCCGGCCAGGGGCAAGAGGAGGATCAGTTTTTTAATCATGGCGCTTCCTGCCCTTGAACAGCGTGCGCACGACAACGAAGAAGACCGGGACGAACAATACGCCCAGCGTGGTCGCAGTGAACATGCCGGCCATGACGCCGGTGCCGATCGTATGCTGGCTGGCCGAGCCTGCACCCGTGGCCACAACCAGCGGCAGCACGCCGAGGATGAAGGCCATCGACGTCATCAGGATCGGACGGAAACGCAGGTGGCAGGCGGCAATGGCCGCTTCCACCAGGGTCTTGCCCTGGGCCTGCAAGTCCTTGGCAAATTCGATGATCAGCACGGCGTTCTTGGCACCCAGGCCAATGATGGTGATCAGGCCGACCTTGAAATAGACGTCGTTGGGGAAGCCGCGCGCGGTCGCGCCAAGCAGGGCGCCGAACACGCCGAAGGGCACCACCAGCAGCACCGCCAGCGGGATCGACCAGCTTTCGTACAGTGCCGCCAGGGCCAGGAAGACGGCCAGCAGCGCGAAGCCCACCAGCACTTGCACGGTCGAGCCGGACAGCTTTTCTTCGCGCGACTGGCCGGTCCATTCGTAGGCGAAGCCGGGCGGCAGGCCGGCGGCGAGGCGTTCCATTTCGGCCAGCGCTTCACCGGTGCTGTGGCCGGGCGCGGCATCGCCGGACAGGCGCATCGTCGAATAGCCGTTATAGCGCACTGTCTGCATCGGCCCCGAAATCCAGCGCGTCGTCGCGAAGGCCGACACCGGCACTTGCTGGCCGCGCAGGTTCAGCGCGTACAGGCGCAGCAGGTCTTCCGGCTGCATGCGTGCGGGGGCGTCGGCTTGCACAATCACGCGCTGCAGGCGGCCGGCGTTGGGGAAATCGTTAATGTAGGCCGAGCCCAAGGCCGTCGAAATGGCATTGTTGATGGCATCGAACGTCACGCCCAGGGCATTGGCCTTGTCGCGGTCGATGTCAAGCTGGAGCTGGGGCGCGTCTTCCAGGCCTTCGGGCCTTACGCCGGCGAGGATGGGGCTCTTGGCCGCTGCTCCCATCAACTGGTTGCGCGCGGCCAGCAAGGCAGCGCGGCCGTTGTCGCCGCGGTCCTGCAGGCGGAAGGAAAAGCCGGTGCCGCGTCCCAGTTCGGGAATCGGCGGCGGGCTGACGGCGAAGATGAAAGCGTCGTGGATCGCCGACAGGCTGCCCGTGATGCGCCCGGCCACGTCCTGCGCGCTGTGTTCCTGGCCGTGCCGTTCTTTCCAGTCCTTCAGCGTGAGGAAGCCTAGCGCGGCGTTCTGGCCCTGGCCCGAGAAGCTGAAACCGGACACGCCCACCATGCTCTTGATTTCCGGCTGCTTGAGGATGTAGTCTTCCGCCGCCATGATTACCTTGGTGGTGCGTTCGAGCGTGGCGCCCGGCGGCAGCTGGAAGTTGACGATGATATAGCCCTGGTCTTCGTTCGGCAGGAACGACGTGGGCATGCGCTCGAACATCAGCGCAACGACGCCAATGAGCAGCACGAAGACGATCAGCGCCCGCGAGGTATGGCGCAGGATCTTGGCGACAAAGCTTTCGTAGTCCTTGGCCGTGCGCGTGAAGCCGCGGTTGAACCAGCCGAAGAAGCCGGTCTTGGCATGATGGTGGCCCGCTTCCACCGGTTGCAGCAAGTGTGCGCACAGCGCCGGCGTGAGCGACAGGGCCATGAAGGCCGAGAAGGCAATCGACGATACCATCACGGCCGAGAACTGGCGGTAGATGTTACCGACCGCGCCGCTGAAGAAGGCCAGCGGCACGAACACGGAAATGAGCACGACGGTGATGCCGACGATGGCGCCCGAGATCTGGCCCATGGCCTTGCGCGTCGCCTCCAGCGGCGGCAAGCCTTCCTCGCTCATGATCCGTTCGACGTTTTCCACCACGACGATGGCATCATCAACGACGATGCCGATCACCAGCACCATGCCGAACATGGTGAGTACATTGATGGAAAAGCCCAGTGCCAGCAGCATCGACAGGGAGCCGAGCAAGGCCACCGGCACCACGATGGTGGGAATGATCGTGTAGCGGAAGTTTTGCAGGAACAGGTACATCACCAGGAACACCAGGATTACCGCTTCCACGAGCGTTTCAACGACCTGCTTGATGGAGATGTCGATGAAGGCCGAGCTGTCGAAAGGAATCGCCCACTTCATCCCCGGTGGGAAGTAGCGCGCCAGTTCGCCCATGCGGGCACGCACCAGCTTCGCCGTTTCCAGCGCATTGCCGGTGGGCGAGAGCTGGATGCCGATACCGGTCGACGGCTTGCCGTTCAGGCGCGCGGCGGTGGAGTAGTTCTGGCCGCCGATCTCGATGCGCGCCACGTCTTTCAGGCGCACGGTCGAACCATCGGGATTGGCACGCAGGATGATCTTGCCGAATTCTTCGACCGACGACAGCTGGCCGGCCACGACCACGGTCGCCGTGATGGTTTGTCCCGGAATGTGCGGCAGGTCGCCGATGGTGCCCGACGAAACCTGGGCGTTTTGCGAACGGATCGCGTTATTGACGTCGGTCGGCGAGAGGTTGTAGCCCACCAGCTTGGCCGGGTCGATCCAGATGCGCATCGCCTTTTCCGTGCCGAACAGCTGCGCCTGGCCCACGCCGGTGATGCGCTGGATTTCCGGCAGCACCGTGCGCGAAGCGTAGTCGCCCAGCGCGATCGGGTTCCACTTCGGATCGTCCGACGAGAGGATGGCAAACATCAGGAAGTTCGAGCGTGCCTTGTCCACCCGCACGCCTTGCTGGATCACCGACTGCGGCAGGCGCGGCGTGGCGCGGCCCAGGCGGTTCTGCACGTCGACCTGGGCCAGGTCGGCATTGGTGCCGGTCTCGAACGACAGCGTTATGGTGCCGGTGCCGTTGGCCTGGCTGATCGACTCCATGTAGATCAGGCCGGGCGAACCGTTCATCTCGCGTTCGATGACGCTGATGACGGCGTCTTCGAGCGTCTGCGCAGAGGCGCCGGGATAAGCCGCCGTGATGACGATCGATGGCGGCGCTACCGGTGGATACTGGGCCACCGGCAGCTGCGTGATGGCCACGCCGCCCAGCACCATGATGAACAGCGCGATCACCCATGCGAAGATGGGGCGGTCAATAAAGAAGGGCGCCATCTCAGCGTCCTGCCGTCGTTGCGGTAAAGGGCACCGGTTTGACCGGCGCCCCAGGCACCATCATTTTCTGGAAGCCGTCGACGACGACCTGCTCGCCGGCCTTCAGGCCATCGAGGATGATCCAGCTGGTGCCGGACTGCGAACCGATCTTCACAGGACGCGGCCCCGGCTTGCCGTCGGCGCCCACGACGATGACGGTGTCGCCCTGGTTATTGCGCGTCACCGCCTGCTGCGGCACCAGGATGGCGGCCGGCAGGTCGGCCTGGGCCAGGCGCACCCGCACATACTGGTTGGGCAGCAGTTGCCCGTCCGGATTGGCGATTTCGGCGCGCAGGGCCACCTGGCCGGACGTGGGGTCGACCGTCAGGTCGGAGAACAGCAGCTTGCCCTTGGTTTTCAATTCGGTGCCGTCGTCGAGGAGCACCGTGACGGGCACAGCATTGTCGGCGCGCAGTTTCAGCCCGGCGGCCTTGCGCAAGCGCTGCACGTCGGCGGCGGACTGCGTGATATTGAGGTAGACGCTGGAGGTTTGCTGGATCAGGGCCAGCTGGGTCGCTTCGGTGGCGGAGACGAGCGCGCCTTCGGTTACCAGCGCGCGCCCGATATGGCCGGCAATCGGCGCACTCACGCTGGCGTAGCCGGCGTTGATCTGTGCCGTTTGCACGGCGGCGCGGCCTGCCGCCACATCGGCTTCGGCCTGCTTCTGCGCGGCCACCGTATTGACGTACTCCTGCTTGCTGACGGCGGCCGCTTCAACCAGCGGCTTGTAGCGCTCGGCCTGGGCGCTAGCCTGGGTCAGGTTGGCCTGGGCCTTGCCCAATGCCGCCTGGGCGCTGTGCAGCGCGGCCTGGTAGGGCGCGGGATCGATCTCGAACAACACCTGGCCGGCCTTGACCTCGCTGCCTTCGGTGAACAGGCGCCGCAGCACGACGCCATTGACGCGGGCGCGCACCTGGGCCGTACGCAAGGGCTCAACGCGCGCGGGCAATTCGGTTTGCAGCGCTACAGGTTCGAGTTTGGTGGTGATGACGCCCACTTCGGGCGGCGGACGCTGGGCGCCGGCGGGCGGCGCGCTGTCTTTGGCGCCACAGGCAGCCAGCAGGGCGAGCGTGGTCAGGGAGGCGGCAACGGCAAATTCAAGGCGCATTCGTTCGGCATCCTATGCAGGTTGTACATACAGTGCAGCGGTCCAACGGGAGGTGCGAGGCGGCCGGGAAGGCGCCAGGGGGTAGCATAGCGCAAGCGCGCCATTTGTGCCGCTACCCCCGCATATTGCGAATCAGCGCATGCCGGTGATGATCTGCTTCAATTTGCCGGAATCGGCGCAGAAGGCGCGGATGCCTTCGGCCAGTTTTTCGGTTGCCATCGCGTCTTCGTTGAGCATGAAGCGGAAGGTCTTTTCGTCGAGCGCGACTTTCTCGATGCTGATGGCGTTCGGTGCATCGGCCAGCTTGCGCGTGATTGGCTCATTCGACTCGGCCAGCTTTTGCAGCAGGTCGGGGCTGATGGTGAGCAGGTCGCAGCCGGCCA
>JAZJYP010000204.1:0-3606 GCA_040390345.1 Pseudomonadota bacterium
AGACCGCGTTCTTGTGTTCGTCGGCGAGGATCTGGATTTCCACGTGGCGCGGATTTTCCAGGTACTTCTCCATATACACTTCCGGATTGCCAAACGCGGTGCCCGCTTCGGTCTTGGTCATCGCCACGGCATTCAGCAGGGCCGCTTCGGTGTGGACCACGCGCATACCGCGTCCGCCACCGCCGCCGGCCGCCTTGATGATGACGGGGTAGCCCACGCGGCGCGCGGTCTGGATGATTTCTTTCGGGTCGTCCGGGAGGGCGCCGTCGGAGCCGGGCACGCAGGGTACGCCGGCCTTGATCATGGTCTGCTTGGCCGTGACCTTGTCGCCCATCATGCGGATCGAGTCGGCGCGCGGACCGATGAAGACGAAGCCGGATTTTTCCACGCGTTCGGCAAAGTTCGCGTTTTCCGACAGGAAGCCGTAGCCGGGGTGGATCGCTTCGGCGTCGGTGACCTCGGCCGCACTAATAATAGCGGGCATGTTCAGGTAGGACAGCGACGATGGCGCCGGGCCGATGCAGACGGACTCATCGGCGAGCTTGACGTACTTGGCGTCTTTGTCGGCCTCGGAGTGCACGACGACGGTCTTGATGCCCATCTCGCGGCAGGCGCGCTGGATGCGTAGCGCGATTTCGCCGCGGTTGGCGATAAGGATTTTCTCAAACATGGCGGGAATTAGCCGATCACAAACAGCGGTTGACCGAATTCGACCGGCTGGCCGTTTTCTACCAGGATCTTGGTCACGACACCGGAGACGTCCGAATCGATTTCATTGAGCAGCTTCATCGCTTCGATGATGCACAGGGTGTCGCCTTCCTTGATATTCGAGCCTACTTCCACATAGGCTGGCGAGCCCGGTGCGGACGAGCGGTAGAAGGTGCCCACCATCGGCGACTTGACGACATGGCCGGTCGGCTCGGCGGCCACGACAGCGGCCGGCGCTGCGGCGGGCGCGGCATGGGGAGCAGGGGCGGCATAGTGCTGTTGCATGCCGGCAGATGGCATCATGACCATCTGGTTTTGCGGGATGGCGGAAGACTTGACGATGCGAACTTTGCTCTCGCCCTCGGTCACTTCCAGCTCGGCGATATCCGATTCGGCGACCAGGTCGATCAGTGTCTTGAGTTTTCGTAGATCCATGTGAAACCCCTTGGAATGTATCCTGTTATTGAGTTATACGGCGGCCGGGATCACCGGCGCGTCGCGGAAAATGCGTGAAGATGGCGAAGATTAACGCTTTTTAAGGATGAAGTCGATGGCCAGGCGATAGCCGTCGATGCCCAGGCCGCAGATCGTGCCCGCCGCAATGGCCGACAGGAATGAGTGGTGGCGAAATTCTTCGCGCTGATAAATATTGGAAATATGGACTTCAATGAAAGGGATGGCCACGCCGGCCAGCGCATCGCGCAGCGCCACGCTGGTATGGGTGAGTCCGCCCGGATTGATGACGATCGCTTCGATGCCCTCGGACCTGGCGGCATGGATGCGGTCGATCAGCGCCCCCTCGTGGTTGCTCTGGAAACAAGACAGGCTTGCGCCGCCCGCCGCCGCTTGCGCGATGGCGGCCGTTTCGATGTCGGCCAGGGTGCTGGCGCCGTACACCGCAGGCTCGCGGGTTCCCAGCAGATTCAGGTTGGGTCCGTTGAGCAGGAGCAGGTTTTTAGCCATGTTTTAGAGTACCGCTTCTACGCGAAAGTCAGGCATTTTGCCGCTAACTGCGGCCAATGGCAAGCGAAAAACTTTTCCGCTTGACGTAGCGCAGGGTTTCGCGTAGGACAAGTCTTACGACTTCAGGGCGGCCAGATCGGCCTTCAACTGCGCGAATTTGAGGCGGCCCAGGTAGGTTTTCTTGACCTGGCCATCGGCCCCGATCAGCACCGTGTAGGGCAGGCCGCCGGCCGCATTGCCGAAGGCGCGCGCGAGGTCGGTGCCGCTCATGCCGGCCACGTAGAGCGGATAGGCGATCCTGAATTTGCCGGCGAATTCGGCGATATTGCTTGGCGAATCAATGCCAATGCCAATCACCTGCACGCCACTGCCGGGCGCGGACGAGAGCGCCGACAGTTCCGGCATTTCCTGCACGCAGGGCGCGCACCAGGGCGCCCAGAAATTGACCAGCAGGGGCTTGCCTTTCCATTGTGACAAGGGCTGCTCCTTGCCGCTGACGTCCTTCATCGATTGTGCGAACAATTCATTGACGACGCTGTGCGGCACGCCACCCGGCGTGGGCGCGATGACCGTCGTTGCGGGCGCCGCGTCTTTCTGGTTCAGGCCGACATAAGCGCCGCTGGCGCCAAACAGCAGCGCGATGAGGCCATAGGCGAGAAGATTCTTTTTTGTCATGGTTGGGGTTCCGGTGTGTTCATCAGGTGGCGCAAGGCATCGGCGTCGATGCGCGCCAGGCGGCCGTCGGGACGCGCCTTGAGTGCGCCGCGCAAGTCATCAAGTGCATATATCTGGGCATGCACGCCTTCGCGGCGCCACAGGAAACTGACCGTTTCGACGGGGTCGTGGCGCGCGCCCTTGAAGTGCGGGGTTTCAGAAATTTCAATATTGAGGTTCTGGTTGAGCAGGAAGATTTCGACATCCTTGCCGCTTTCGGCGAACAATTGTAATTGAATATCGTCATGTTCTCCGGCCGAAGCGCTCAACACGGCGCCCGTCAGGTAAGGCCGGAAGGGCGCGAGCAGTGCCATCACTTGCAGCGCGAGCGTGCGCAGGTGGAACACGCGGGCCGGCTGGGCCGGTCCGGAAAACAGGGCGTGGTATTGACGCACTTCCTCTTCGACCTGGCGGTCGTCGGGCAGGGCGCTGGCATGGAGGCCGTCGCCGAGCAGCTGGTGGGCGGCCTTGCGCTTGGCGCTGGCGTAGTCGGCGCCATCGACGGCGATCAGGCGCGCGGCCAGCGCGGCGATGTGCGCGCGCAGCGTTTGCGGATCCATGCTGGGATGTTTCATCATGGGCGTGATGATACTCTGGACGGGAAAATGCCGGCGGCTCAGGTAAAATCGCATATTCGACATTTTCCTGCCTCATCATGCATATTCATATCCTCGGCATTTGCGGCACCTTCATGGGCGGCCTGGCCGTGCTCGCCAAGGAAGCCGGCCACAAAGTCACCGGCTGCGATGCCAATGTGTATCCGCCGATGAGCACCCAGCTCGCGGCCCAGGGGATAGAACTGATCCAGGGCTTCGGCCCGGAGCAGGTCGCGCTCAAGCCCGACCTGTACGTGATTGGCAATGTGGTCTCGCGTGGCAATCCCCTGGTCGAGGAAATCCTCAACCGTTCGCTGCCCTATGTGTCGGGCCCGCAGTGGATCGGCGAACACATCTTGCGCAACAAATGGGTGCTGGCCGTGGCCGGCACGCACGGCAAGACGACGACCTCGTCGATGCTGGCCTGGATCCTGGAAGACGCCGGCTATGCGCCCGGCTTCCTGATCGGCGGCGTGCCGCTCAATTTCGGCATTTCGGCGCGCCTGTCCGGCGCCACCGACGCCAAGGCGGTTTCCGACTTCTTCGTCATCGAGGCCGATGAATACGACACCGCCTTTTTCGACAAGCGCAGCAAGTTCGTGCACTACCACGCCAAGACGGCGGT
>JAZJYP010000205.1:0-11795 GCA_040390345.1 Pseudomonadota bacterium
CCTGGATTGTCGTGTCTTCGTCACCTGCTGCGCCTGCGTTGGTGACGACAGGCGCTTCGTCAACATTATTGACGGCCAAAGTCACAGCTTCCTGGCTCTGATTGCCAGCGCTATCAGTTGCGACAACCGTGAAGGAATAAGCTGACTGCCCCTCAAAATCGGGATTGGCTGCCAGGCTCACGGCGCCGCTCGTGCTGTTAATGCTCAGGTTGCTGTCGCTGCCACCTGCCAGGCTATACACGATCGCATTGCTGTCCGTCGCCGTCGCGGTATACACGACCTGGTTCGCGCCGCTATTTTCATTGATCGCCGCCGCACTGCCAGCCGAAGTGATGGCAGGCGCAGAGACATCAATGGACACGGCCAGGTTATTCGAACTTGCACTCACATTTCCAGCGGCGTCCACGGCCTTGGCAGTCAACAAGTGATTACCGCTCGCGAGGGCCGCGCTGTTAATGACCCATGCACCACTCGCGTTTGCGTTCGCATTGCCCACCGCCGTCGCACCGTCATACAAAGTCACGCTGCTGTTTGCCTCGGCGGTGCCGGAAACCGTCGGTGTCGTGACATTCGTGATGTGGTCGGACGAGGACGAACCGCTGTCCGATGCAGCGCTCAGCACCAGCGCCGAGGGCGCCGAGGGCGCCGCCGTATCAATGGTCAGCGCCAGAGCGCCGGAAGCTGCACTGACGTTGCCGGCGATGTCGGTCGCCTTGGCAGTCAGGTTGTGATTGCCCTGCGCCAGCGCAGCGCTGGTGATGCTCCAGTTGCCGCTGGCATCGGCAGTGGCCGTGCCAACCTGGGTGGCGCCATCCAGCAGCACCACGGTACTGTTCGCTTCGGCCGTGCCGCTGAGCGTCGGCGTCGTGACGTTGCTGATACCGTCACTATTCGATATGCCTGAATCGGACGCGGCGGCCAGCAGCGGCGTCGATGGCGTCGCTGTCGTCGTGTCGATGGTCACGGTCAATGGCGTCGACACCGAGGTGTTGCCGGCGGCATCGGTCGACTTGGCGGTGATGACATGGCTACCCGCCGTCAGTGCCGAGCTGGTAATGTTCCAGTGGCCGCCGCCGTTGGCCGTCGTGGTTCCGACCAGGGTGCTGCCGTCGAACAGATTGATGACAGTGCCGGAATCGGCCGAACCGCTAAACTGTGGCGTGGTGACATTGGTAATATTGTCCGTGCCCGATGCGCCCGAATCGGACGCTACCACGAGGTCAAGGCCGGAAGGAACGGTAGGCGCGGTCGTATCGATCGTGATGGCCAGGGCGGCGGAAGCGGCACTCGTATTGCCAGCGGCATCGGTGGCCTTGATCGTCATGTTGTGGGCACCGGTGGCCAAGGTCGAACTGGTGACGCTGTAGGCGCCAGCGTTGTCCGCCGTTGCGCTGCCAACCTGGGTGGCGCCGTCAAACAGCGTGACGGTGCTGTTCGCTTCGGCGTTGCCACTAAAGGTGGGCGTAGTAATGTTGGTCAAATTGTCGGTCGACGAAGTGCCGGAGTCCGACGCTGCCGTCAGGTCGGGCGCGCCAGGCGTCGCTGGAGCGCCGGTGTCGATCGAGATCGCAAGCGCGCCCGATGCGATGCTGACGTTGCCGGCGGCGTCGGTCGCCTTGGCCGTGAGCGAATGCGCCCCTGCACTCAAGGTCGAGCTGGTAATGGTCCAGTTGCCGCTGCCGTCAGCGCTGGCGCTGCCCACCAGGCTGCTGCCATCGAACAACGTGACGGTGCTGTTGGCTTCGGCCGTGCCGCTAAAGACCGGGGTGGTGTTGTTAGTGAGGTTGTCGCTGTGCGAGGAACCCGTGTCCGTTGCCGTTGTCAGATCTGGCGCGGAGGGCGCAGGCGGTGCACCGTTATCGATATTGATGCTGAGCGCGGACGAGGCGACGCCGGTATTGCCGGCCGCATCAGTGGCCTGGGCGGTGAGCGAATGCAGGCCGGCGGCCAGAGCGGAAGTGGTGATGCTCCAGGTGCCGCCGGCAGTGGCAGTGGCGCTGCCGACCTGGACGAGCCCGTCGAACAAGGTGATGGTGCTGTTCGCTTCGGCCGTGCCGGTGATGGTCGGCGTGGTGACGTTGGTCAGGTTGTCGGTCGAGCTTGGACCCGAGTCGGAAGCACTGACCAGGTCGAGCCCTGCAGGTGCATTGGGAGCGGTGCTGTCGATGGTGATGGCCAGCGCCCCCGAGGCGACGCCGGTATTGCCGGCCGCGTCGGTGGCCTTGGCCGTGATGGAGTGCGCGCCGCCTGCAAGCGTCGAGCTGGTGATCGACCAGTTGCCGCTGGCGTCGGCCGTGGCGCTGCCCAGCAGGGTGATGCCCTCGAACAGTTTGACGGTGCTGTTCGCCTCGGCCGTCCCGGTGAAGGTCGGCGTGGCGGTCTTGGTCACGTTGTCGGTGGCGGAGCTACCGGTATCGGAGGCTGCCGCCATATCGGGAGTCGACGGTGCGGCGGGGGCGCTGGTATCTTCGGTCACGACAAAACTGCCCGACGCGGCGCTGGCGCCACTGCTATTGTTGATCGTGGCAGTAATGGTGTAGGTAGTGCCATTGCTCAAAGCGCCGGTCTGGACGGTGGCAAAGCCGGCGCTGATGTCGGTGGGGGTGAGCGTGTAGGTCGTGCCGAGCTGGCTGGCACCGTTGAAGAGCTTGATCGTGTCGCCCGCGACCGGGGCGGTGCCGCCGCTCGCGAACGTGAGCTTGATGGCCAGGTCGGTGTCGTCCGTGCTTTGGCCGGAGCTCAGGGTGCCGGTGACGCCACCAATATTGTCGGTCACGGTCGAAATGACAGGAGCCTTGGTGGCGGCAAGCACGGCGGCATAGCGCTCTTGCGCCTGGACACTCAGTGGCGCGGCGGCGGCGATGCCGTCGAGCGTCCAGCTGCCTCCCTGCGCGGCAGCGCCGATCAGGCCGCTGGCGGCGCCGACGGCTGCGCCGGTGGCACGCGCCATGGCGCTGACGAAGGCGCTTCCGCATTCGCCCTGGCCAGTTTCGCAGCTCCACAGGAGCAGACGCCCCTGCCGCGCCAGTGCGGCGCCCAGCGTGTTCAATGGCGTTGCATGGTCATCGATCGTTTCGAGCGCCAAGGCGCCGGCGCCGAAGCGCACTTCGCCAGACGCACCGTGTGCCACCACGTGGATGGCGTCAAAACTGCCGCGTGCGGCGACAGCGTCCGCCATTTCGGCCAGGGCCGGCGCGTTGCCGGACAAGAGGATCGCCTCGACACCCGGGCGCATGCCGGCGAGCAGCGTTTGCAGGTCGGAAACGGTCGGGTCGATGAAGGCGATTTCGCGACCAGAGACTGCCTGGTTCTCGTTCTGGGTCTGCTTGGATGTCGTTACGGCGGTGTGGCGGCTGCTGTCTTTCATGATTTCCCTCTATTTGTGTTCTTTTATAGGTTGGCCATGCGGCTGACTCAGGCGGAAAAGCCGCCGAGCGCGCACATTAAAGCGGTTTGAAAACTAGTCAGACTGTTGTAAAGCTGCATCAACTGCTACGTCATTTGTTGTGCAACCTGGCGGTCTCGCGGGAGATCCATGGCTTTCCGGCCCAGCATCGCTGCTGGTGTGGCGTACCTTGCAGAGCAACGGCACATAACGCTACTTGGTTTTCTTATTATCATGACATTTCTATGACCTGTAAAGAAATATAGTTTCCAAAAATGAAAATATATTTTGTTACGACAATCGATAGGTTTTTTCATGCAAGAAAGGGGGGAGGCGCGCGCGGATTGCACGGCAAGGGGAGTGACCAGTAGGAGCATGCCTACAGAACATCATGCGCCGAGCCTACATGGGGGCGGATGGCAGTCTTATGTTCGGAATCGCACGCTTGCCCTAATGTACACACATCGCATCAAGGATGTTTGAACAGTGAGGAACAAGATGAACCAAATGCACGCCCCCACCACCACTATCAGTTACAGCGGCACCCAGCAGAACGAATTGCTGGCCGCCCTGCCCCGGGCCGACCTCGAAGCCCTGTTCGCTGACCTGGAACTGGTAGCCCTGCCATTTGGCAAGGAATTATTCGAATACGGCGGCAAGCTCGACTACGTCTACTTCCCGACCACGGCCATCGTGTCATTGCTCTATGTGATGGAAGATGGCGCCACCACCGAGATTGCCGTGATCGGCCACGAAGGCGTGGTCGGCGTGTCGCTGTTCATGGGCGAACGCGCCATGTGCAGCGGCGTCGTGCAAGGGGCCGGCTACGGCTACCGCTTGCGCGCCCAATGTCTGCGCGACGCCTTTGCGCGCGGCGGCGCCCTGCCCCAGCTGCTGATGCGCTATACCAATGCCCTGTTCGCGCAGATGGCCCAGAACGCTGTCGGCGGGCGCCACAGCTCGATCGAACAAAAGCTGTGCCGCTGGCTGCTCGACCGCCTCGACCGCTCGCCTGGCAACGAATTGAAAGTGACCCAGGAACTCATCTCCATCATGCTCGGCGTGCGCCGCGAGAGCATCACGGCGGCCGCCGGCAAACTGCAAGAGGACGGCCTGATCCAATACCGCCGCGGCAATATCACGGTAATTGACCGTCGAGGTCTGGAAGCGTATGCGGGTGAGTGCTACAAGGTGGCGAAGACGGAATATGACCGCCTGCTGCAGGATGTGGCACGCTAGGCGCGCCCGCCACGCCGCCGGCCAGCTGCGTCAGCGGAATCGTCGCCGAGACGCAGGTGCCCACCTGCCCGGGGCCGCGCTGCACCTTCAATGAACCACCGAGCAGCAAGGCCCGTTCGCGCATCCCCAGCAAGCCGTGCGAACGGGCCTTGCTGGCCGCATCGACGGGAATGCCGATCCCGTCATCGGACACTTCCAGGAACAAGGCATCATCTTCGCGCGCCAGGTGCACTACCACATTGCGTGCCTGCGCATACTTGCCGATATTGTTAAGCGACTCCTGCACGATGCGGAACACGGCGATCGATTGCATGGGATCGGCCACGTCGACCTCGCCATCGACCAGGGCTTCGCAATGGACGCCGCTGACAGCCTTGAACTGGGCACAATAGCTATGCAGGGCCGCCGACAGGCCCAGGTGGTCGAGCATGCTCGGGCGCAGGTCTTCGATGATGCGCCGTTTCAGTTCGACCGTGTCGACCAGGGCCGCGCGCGCCCGTTCGAGCATGGCGCCGCACTGCGGATCGCTGGCGGCCAGGCGCGCGCTGACGGTGTTGATGTCCATGCTGATGGCCGTCAGGTTGGCGCCCATTTCGTCGTGCAGCTCGCGCGCCAGCTTGGCCTTTTCCACTTCGGCCACGCTGATCAAGTGGCGCGAGAGCACCGACAGCTGCTCGGTTCGCTGCGCCACCATCGATTCGAGGTTGTCATTGGCCGCCTGCAGCGCCTGCTCGGTCGCCACGCGCGTGAAATAGCTGCGCCGCACTAGGCGGTAGAACAGGCCCAGCACCAGGATGGCCACCACATTGATGCCCACGCCAATGAGCACGGCATTCTGGTAGTCCCGGTAGAAGGCGGCCGCGCGCGCGGCCAGCAATTCATTCTGTTCCTGCGCCATGATGACGACGAGCAGGCGGATTTCATCCATCACCGACTTGGTGTCGCCCGTTTCGGCGATCTTGACGATATCGTGCAAGCCACCCTGGCGGTAGACCTCGACCGACTGGTTCATCAGGCTCATGCGGCGGTGGATCAGCGCGCGCAACTGGCCCAGGTTGCGCCGCTGCGAAGGATTGTCGGCCAGCAGGGTGTCGAGTTCGGCCAGGGCCGGATCGATCTCGGCGCTGGCTGTGCGCCAGGGGCCCAGGTAGGCGTCGGAGCCGGACAGGAAATAGCCGCGCAGGCTGCTCTCGGCATCCATGACGAGCACGTTCAGGTATTGCAGGCGGTCGCCCACGCGCGAGGTCTGGCTTTGCAGCGTGTTGGCGCCGCGCAGCGAGCTCAGGTTGCCGATCAGGCTGGCGCCATTGCCCACCAGGATGAGGACGCAGGCCAGGCACAGGATCGTGATGTAGTAAGGCAGGCGGGGCTTGCCTGTCGACGCGGTGGTGAAGTACATCCTCGAATTCCTTATGCGTGCTGCAAGGCCGGTTTCGAAGAATTATAAAACGGCTGGGAAATGTCGGTTGCCCGGGCGCGTGCAACCGTGCGCACTAGTCGAGCAGGTTGTTTTTCATCGCGTAATAGGTCAGGTCGCTGTTCGACTGCAAGCCCATTTTTTCCATGATGCGGGTGCGGTAGGTCGACACCGTCTTGATCGACAGCGACAGCGCCACCCCGATGTCGGACACGGTCGCGCCCTTGGCCAGGCGCAGGAAGACTTGGAATTCGCGGTCCGACAATTCGGTGTGCAAGGCCGTGTTGGGGTCGCGGTCGAAACTTTGCGCGAGCAATTCGCCGACCGTGGCACTGACGTAGCGGCGGCCCTGATAGACGGTACGCACGGCGGTCTTGAGTTCGTCGGCCTCGCACTCCTTGTTCAGGTAGCCATTGGCACCCATCTTGAACAGGTTCAGCGCGTACTGCTGCGCCGGATAGCCCGACAGGATCAGGATCGGCAAGGCCGGCTGGCCCTGGCGGATCGTGCGCAGCGTGTCGATGCCGCTCTGGTCGGGCATGGCGATGTCGAGCAAGAGCACGTCGCAAATTTCGCGGCGCGCGATATCGAGGGCTTCACGCCCGGTCGCCCCTTCGGCGACGACATCAAAATCGTCGGACGACGAGAAGATCTGCTTGAAGCCCGCCCGGACTATCTGGTGGTCATCGCAAATGGCAACGCGTATCATGTTCTTCCCTTGCACTGCACTTCCGTTTCCTCATGCATATTCACATGCGGCCTATTCTAGCACCGCATCTTTGTCACTGGACGCCGTACACAATGTGTTACACCATGCCATAAAAAAAGGACGCTGGCGCGTCCCCTTCGCTTGGCCCGGTCAGGCGCGTTTCAACAAGTCCAGGATGGCCAGCAACTCACGCCGGATCTCGCCGCGCTCGGCCACGCCAGCGTCGTGGCCGGGTGTCACGGCGTCGAGCTGCTCGTCGTGCCCCTGGGCCTCGGCCGCGCGGCTGTCGAGCTTGTTGCGTGCGCCGCTGATGGTAAAGCCTTGTTCGTAGAGCAATTCGCGTATGCGACGGATCAACAGCACTTCGTGGTGCTGGTAATAGCGCCGGTTGCCGCGCCGCTTGACGGGCTTGAGCTGCGTGAATTCCTGTTCCCAATAGCGCAAGACATGGGGTTTCACGCCGCACAGCTCGCTCACTTCACCGATCGTGAAGTAACGCTTGGCCGGAATCGACGGCAATACCACCAGGTCGGACTTGCTGGGCCTATCGTTCATGGTTCAGTTCAGGCGGCGCGTGCCAGCGGATTGGTTTCTTCGACCATGCCCTTGAGTTTCTGGCTGGCGTGGAAGGTCACGACGCGGCGCGCCGTGATGGGGATTTCCTCGCCGGTCTTGGGATTGCGGCCCGGGCGCTGCGGCTTGTCGCGCAGCTGGAAGTTGCCAAAGCCGGACAGCTTGACCGCTTCGCCACGCTCGAGGGCATTGCGGATTTCGTCGAAAAAGGTTTCGACCATGTCCTTCGCTTCGCGCTTGTTCAGGCCCACTTGCTCGAACAGCAGTTCGGCAAGTTCGGCCTTGGTCAAGGTCGGCAAATCTTTTTCCGCTTCCGCGCGCACCTTGGCCACCTGCATCGCACGATGCAGGTCGGCCGCCAGCGCGGATTGCAGAACGGCGGTATCGACGTCGTTATTATTAATTTTCTGGCCCTGCCTTCAGTCGAGGTTTAGGAACGCTGCTTTGCGCCGAGTTGTTCTTTGGCCGCCGTGATCATTTCGGCAATAACGCCGTCCACGACTGCATCGTTCAAGGTGTTTTGAGTATCTTGCAAGCCAAAGCGGAAAGCAAGGCTTTTTTCATCGGCCTCCAGTCCTTTTCCGCGATATTCATCAAACAAAACAATGGCTTGCACAATCTTTCCCGATGGACTTACTTTCTTCACGGAAGCAAATACATCGAGCACGGCCTGCGTGGCGACGTCCTGTTTGAGTACCAGGGCCAGGTCGCGCGTCGCGCCCGGGAACTTGGAAATCTCTTCGTAGGACGGCAGCGGACGTTGCTGCAAGGCAGCAGCATCGACTTCGAACACGACCGGCGCCTGCGCCAGTTCGTATTTCTGCAGCCAGCGCGGGTGCAGCTCGCCGATGACGCCGATCAGGGCGCCGTCGAGCGAGACCGTGGCCGAGCGGCCCGGGTGCAGTGCAGGATGCTCGGTCTTGGCAAAGCGCAGCTGGCGCGGCGCAAACAAGGCTTCGAGGTCGGCCTTGAGGTCGAAATAGTCGACCGGGCGGCTGGCCACGTCCCATTGCTCGTCCAGGGCCGGGCCGTAGGCGATGGCGGCGACGCGCTTGGGCTGGTCGAAGCCGGCCACGGCCAGCGGACCGTCGAGGGCGGCGGCATTGCGCTTGAATACGGCGCCCACTTCGAAGGCGCGCACGCGCCCGGCCTTGCGGTTGAGGTTGTAGCGCACATTGGCCACCAGCGAACCAATCAAGGTCGAGCGCATCACCGACAGCTGGCTGGCGATCGGGTTTTGCAGCTTGATCTGGTCAAGGTTGGCGGCGAAGTCGTCTTCCCAGGCCGACTCGACGAAGCTCATGTTGACCACTTCCTGGAAGCCCAGGTCGGCCAGCTGGTGGCGCACGGCGAACAGCGAACGGGTGTTCTCGGGCGCGAGTTTCATCTCGTGCGCGGCCACCGGCGGATGGGCCGGGATGTTCTCGAAGCCGTAGACGCGCGCCACTTCTTCGATCAGGTCTTCCTCGATTTCGATATCGAAGCGGAAAGACGGCGACATGACGGCGAATTCGCCCGGCTTGTGCGTGAACTCGAGGTTCAGGCGGCGGAAGATGTCGGCGATGACGTCGTCGGTGAGCGGCACGCCGATTACCTTCTGGGCGCGCGCGGTGCGCATGAGGACCGCTTCGCGCTGCGGCACGTTGACGACCTGGTCGTCGACGGGACCGACTTGCGTGTGCGTGGTGCCGCAGATTTCGACGATCAGCGCGGTGATGCGCTCGATGTGTTCGATCGTGGTGGCGTAGTCGACGCCGCGCTCGAAGCGGTGCGCCGCATCGGTCGAGAAGTTGTAGCGGCGCGCGCGGCCCTGGATGGCGTTGGGCCACCAGAACGCGGCTTCAAGATAGATGTTTTCGGTGTCGAGCGAGACGGCGGTGGCGTCGCCGCCCATGATGCCGGCCAGCGATTCGAGTTCCTTGTCGTCGGCGATGACGCCGACCCACTCGTCCACGTCGACCGTGTTGCCATTGAGGAGCTTGAGCGTTTCGCCCTTGCGGCCCCAGCGCACGGTCAGGCCGCCGTGGATTTTCGCCAGGTCGAACACGTGGGTCGGACGGCCCAGTTCGAGCATCACGTAGTTGGAAATGTCAACCAGGGCCGACACGGGGCGCTGGCCGCTGCGCTCGAGGCGCTGCTTCATCCAGGCCGGCGTTTCAGCGCGTGCGTTCAGGCCGTGGATCACGCGGCCCGAAAAGCGCCCGCACAGGTCCGGCGCGGCGATTTTGACGGGCAAGATGTCGCCCGAGGTGACGGGCACGGCGCGCGTCGTGGGCAGGTGCAGCGGCGTGCCGGTCAGGGCCGACACTTCGCGCGCCACGCCCAGCACGGACAGGCAGTCGGCCTTGTTCGGAGTGAGCTTGATGGTGAACTTCAGGTCGTTCAATGCGAGGTAGTCGCGGATATTCTGGCCGACCGGCGCGTCGTGCGGCAGTTCCATCAGGCCGCTCGCCTCATCCGACAACTTCAGTTCCCTGGCCGAGCACATCATGCCCTGCGACTCGACGCCGCGCAGTTCGCCGACCTTGATTTCAAACGGCTTGCCGTCCGCACCCGGCGGCAGCACGGCGCCGGCCATGGCGCAGATTGCCTTCATCCCCGCGCGCACATTGGGCGCGCCGCACACGATATTCAAATGCGTGCCGGTACCGACGTTGACGGTGCAGACGTTAAGGCGGTCGGCGTTCGGATGCTTGGCCACTTCCAGCACTTCGGCCACGACGACGTTGGAGAACGGCGGCGCGACGGCTTCGACTTCTTCCACTTCCAGGCCCGACATGGTGAGCAGGTGTGCCAGTTCATCCGAAGTGATCTTCGGATCGACCATCGTGCGGAGCCAATTTTCAGAAAATTGCATATTCAAACCTTCAAAATGTGTCGTTACGCTTGGTGGGTAACGTCCGCCATGGCGGCGTCACCCACCCTACCCTCGGTCCGGGACCGTGGCAGAGGCGTAGGGTGGGTAAGCGGAGCGTGACCCACCAGTGCCTAGTTAAATTGCTTCAGGAAGCGCAAATCGCCTTCGTAGAACAGGCGCAGGTCGTTGATCCCGTAGCGCAGCATGGTCAGGCGCTCAAGGCCGGAGCCGAACGCGAAGCCGATGTATTTTTCCGGATCGAGGCCGAAGTTCTTCACCACCGTCGGGTGCACCTGGCCGGCGCCCGACACTTCCAGCCAGCGCCCCTTGAGCGGGCCGCTGCCGAAAGCGATATCGATTTCGGCCGATGGCTCGGTGAAGGGGAAGTAGGATGGGCGGAAGCGCACCTGCAGGTCGTCGGTCTCGAAGAAGGCCTTGACGAAATTGAGGTACACGCCCTTCAGGTCGGCAAAGCTGATGTTCTCAGCGATCCACAGGCCTTCGACCTGGTGGAACATCGGCGAGTGGGTCGCATCGCTGTCGACGCGGTAGGTGCGGCCCGGCGCGATCACCTTGATTGGCGGCGTGTGCGTGCGCGCGTAGCGCACCTGCATGGGCGAGGTATGGGTGCGCAGCAGCAGCGGCTTGCCGGTCGTGTCATTGCCTTCGATGTAGAAGGTGTCCTGCATCGAGCGGGCCGGATGGTTTTCCGGGCTGTTCAAGGCCGTGAAATTGGTCCAGTCGGTTTCGATCTCGGGGCCGTCGGCCACGTCGAATCCGATCGAGCGGAAGATCTCTTCGACCCGTTCCCAGGAACGCATCACCGGGTGGATGCCGCCCTTGCTGCGGCCGCGGCCCGGCAGGGTCACGTCGATCGCTTCGGCGTTGAGGCGCTCTTCCATGATGGCGTTGGCGATGGCGTCGCGGCGCGCGTTCAGGGCCGCTTCAATCTGCACCTTGGCGGCATTGATGAGGGCGCCTTGCGCCTTTTTCTGGTCCGGGTCGAGCTTGCCCAGGCCCTTCATCTGTTCGGTGATCTGGCCGGTCTTGCCAAGGTATTTGGCTTTGGCGTTTTCCAGTGCGGCAGCGTCGGGGGCGGCGATAAAATCAGCCTGCGCGGCGACGACGAGTTCTTCCAGGGAGTTCATGCGTTTTTGTTTTCCTGTAGTCCACAATCAAAAACGGGGCACAGGTTTGAACCTCTGCCCCGCTCTTTTCACGCCGTCCGGGGACGGCGCTGACAATGACCGCGCGAATTAAGCAGCGATCTTTGCTTTCACTGCGTTGACAATCGCGGCGAAGGCCGGCTTGTCCATCACAGCCATATCGGCCAGGACTTTACGGTCCAGTTCGATCGATGCCTTTTTCAGGCCGTTCATGAACACGCTGTAGGTCATGCCGTGCGAACGCGACGCGGCATTGATACGGGTGATCCACAGAGCGCGGAAGACGCGCTTCTTGTTGCGGCGATCGCGGTAGGCGTACTGGCCAGCGCGCATGACGGCTTGCTTGGCAATACGGTATACCTTGCTGCGGCGACCACGGTAGCCTTTAGCTTGTACAAGAATTTTCTTATGACGGGCACGAGCTGTAACCCCACGTTTTACTCTAGGCA
>JAZJYP010000206.1:0-2445 GCA_040390345.1 Pseudomonadota bacterium
CCGGAAGTCGAAGGCACGATGGGCCAGACCGAAGAAGGCATGTACCTGGTCGAAACCGTCGCAGACGTGGCGGGCCTGAGCGTGAAAAACCCGGATTTGCTCGCCTATGTGTCGCAAACGACCTTGTCGGTCGATGACACGGCCGACATTATCGAAGCCCTCAAGGCCAAATTCCCGAATATTATTGAGCCGAAAAAAGGCGATATCTGCTACGCCACCACCAACCGCCAGGAAGCCGTGAAGTTCATGGCGCCGCAGGTGGATGTGGTGATCGTGGTGGGCAGCCCGAACAGCTCGAACTCGAACCGCCTGCGCGAAGTGGCCGAGAAGAAGGGCACGCCGGCCTATATGGTCGACAATGCCTCGCAGATCGAACCCCAATGGCTGGCGGGCAAACTGCGCATCGGCGTCACTGCCGGCGCTTCCGCTCCAGAAGTGCTGGTCGAAGCGGTCATTGCGCGGCTGAAGGAATTGGGCGCGCGCAGCGTGCGCGCATTGGAAGGCGTGGAGGAGAACGTGACCTTCCCGTTGCCCAAGGGCCTCGACGGTGTGAAACCGGGCGTGGCCTGATTTCATGATGTATGTGACTGGAAAACAATATTTGGAACTTCGGCAATTTTCCGATATTCGTTTTCCGGAAACCTCGCTATCATTGCGACGCTCGGAATATTTGTAGGTGAGGCCATGACGGCACTGCGGGGGCAAGCCCCCGAGTGCCGTTTTTATTAGGTGCCCCGCCTGTCGGACCACAGAAGAATTCGAATCAAACAAGAGGCAGCCAAAAGATGGATACATTTATCCAACAGATACTCAACGGACTGGTGCTCGGCAGTATGTACGCACTGGTCGCCCTCGGGTACACGATGGTGTACGGTGTGCTCAACCTGATCAACTTCGCCCATGGCGATGTGTTGATGATCGGCGCGATGGTCGGCCTGACCATCTTGAAGCTGCTCGATGCCGCCTTCCCCGGCTTGCCCGGCTATGTGTCGCTCTTGATCGCCATCGTCGGCGCCATCCCCGTGTGCATGCTGGTCAATATCATCATCGAGCGCGTCGCCTACCGCCGCCTGCGCAATGCGCCACGCCTCGCTCCCCTGATCACCGCCATCGGCGTGTCGATCCTGCTGCAAACCTTCGCCATGATGATCTGGGGCCGCAGCCCGCTGCCATTCCCGCAACTGCTCTCGACCGACCCGATCGCCATCGGCGGCGCCGTCATCTCGCAAACCCAGGTGCTGCTGCTGGCGCTGGCGGCCCTGTCGATGTTTGGCCTGGTGCTGCTGGTTGAAAAAACCAAGATGGGCCGCGCCATGCGCGCGACGGCCGAAAACCCGCGCGTGGCCGGCCTGATGGGCGTGGACTCGAACAAGGTCATCGTCGCTACCTTCGCCATCGGCGCCGCGCTGGCTGCCGTTGCCGGCGTGATGTGGGGCGCGAACTATTCGTCCATCCAGTTCGCGATGGGCTTCACGCCCGGCCTGAAAGCCTTCTCGGCCGCCGTGCTGGGCGGGATCGGCAATATCTATGGCGCCATGATCGGCGGCATCGTGCTCGGCATTATCGAAGCGCTGGGCGCGGGCTATATCGGTGACCTGACCGGCGGCTTCCTCGGCAGCCACTACCAGGACATCTTCGCCTTCGTGGTCCTCATCATCGTCCTCACCATCCGTCCGTCCGGCATCATGGGCGAGCGTGTTGCCGACCGCGCCTGAGCGGGAAGGAAAATACCATGGCACTGCTTAATTTCGACGTCCAACACCAGCCGCGCAAAGCCTACGCCAGCATGGCGGTGGTGCTGATCGGCTTGCTGATCTTCCCCTTCATCGCGTCCCAGTTCGGTAATTCGTGGGTGCGCATCATCGACATCGCGCTGCTCTACATCATGCTGGCGCTGGGCCTGAACATCGTGGTCGGTTTCGCCGGCCTGCTCGACCTGGGCTATATCGCCTTCTTCGCCGTCGGCGCCTACTTGACTGGCCTGCTGGCTTCGCCGCAGTTCTCGGCCCTGCTCGAATCGATCGTCAACGGCTATCCGGCGCTGGGCAATGCCCTCGTGTCCCTGCTGGGCGAAGACATCCGCAGCAACGGCATCCATTTGTCGGTGTGGCTGATCGTGCCGCTGGCCGCGGCCGTGGCCGGTTTCTTCGGCGCGCTGCTGGGGGCCCCGACGCTGAAACTGCGCGGCGACTACCTGGCCATCGTGACCCTGGGCTTCGGCGAAATCATCCGCATCTTCATGAACAACCTGAACGAGCCGATCAATTTCACCAACGGCCCGCAGGGGATCAACCTGATCGACCCGATCCGCATCTTCGGCGTGTCGCTGGCCGGCGAGCCAGGTTCGCATGCGACCGTGATGCTGGGCAGCTTCGCCATGCCTTCGGTGAACGCCTACTACTTCCTGTTCCTGTTCCTGTGCATCGCCATCGTGTTCGTCACGAC
>JAZJYP010000207.1:0-10827 GCA_040390345.1 Pseudomonadota bacterium
GGCGCTGCTGCACCCACAGGCTGGCCATGCCGACGATGCCGCTGGCGGTGATCAAGAGCAGCAGTATGCTGACCGTGATCAGCATCCACGACAGGGCCACGTCGGCCCGATAGCGCTCGGTGCGCTCTTCCGTCATCAGGCGCACGCGCGTGATCATCGGTGCCGTCGAGCTGGCATGCAGGGCCGCTTCGGCTTCCTTGACCACGCGCTCGAGCTGGCCCGGTTCGGTGCGCACGGCAAACGAGGCGCGCGGCACGGTGCCGGCGCCGCGCACGGCCACGATGGTCGAATACTCGCCTTCCAGTCCCACGGCAGCGCCCTGGGTCTGCAAGCGCTCGACCACGCCGATGATGCGCGAGGCGGTGGCGTCGTCGCCGGTGCCGAAGAACATCGTCTTGCCTACGACCGAGGCCACGCCCGGATACATCTTCTCGGCCAGGGCGCGGGTAATGATGACCGTCTGCGGTTCCGACTTGCTGTTCGTGTAGTCGACTTCCTTGACATCGGCGGCGCTGAAGTCGCGCCCTTCGACGATCTTCAGGCCCAGGGTGTCGACCAGCGAATCGGCCGTGATGTAGTACGAGGCGTCGGCCGTTTCATTGAGCTGCTTGCGGTCGACCGCCACGCTGTTGGTGCTGCCCGAGCGCGTCAGCGGCATTTGCGACACCAGCGCCACCGAGGCCACGCCGGAGACGGCGCGCAGGGCGGCCGCTTCGCGCTTCTGCATGGCCAGCTGTTCTTCGAAGCCGGCCGTGAGCAGGTTGCGCACGTCGATATAAAACACCGAGCTTTCGTCGGCGATGCCGGACGGGCGCGCCGCCACTTCCTGGCGCACGTGGACGATGTGCAGGGCGTTGGCCAGGATCGCCAGCGACAGCGCCACCTGGATGGCGACCAGCACGGCACCGGTCTTGTTGCGCAACAGCGCAGATAGGATGGGACGAAATTCCATGGCGATCCTCACTGGGATTTAAGTTGCAGGGCGGGCGTGACCTGGCAGGCACGCCAGGTCGGCAGCAAGCCGGCCAGCATGGCCGCGGCCACCGACAGCACGAAGGTAAAGGCAAGCATGACCCAGTCCATATGGGCGATCACCTGCATCTGCTTGGACTGCATGGCGATCAGGGCCAGCGCGCCAAAGGCGAGCAGCAAGCCGAGGATGCCGCCGGCCAGGCCGACCACCGCCGTCTCGACCAGGAACTGCTGGAAGATCTCGCGCCGCGACGCGCCCAGCGCACGGCGGATGCCCACTTCGGATGCGCGCACCGAGAACTTCGCCAGCAGCAGGCCGATGGTATTGACCAGGCACAGGGCCAGGAAACCGAAGGCCAGCCAGGCCGACAGCTTGCTGTCGTTGCCCACCACTTTCATATAGGTGAGCCATTCACGCACGTCGTACACATGATTGGGCGCCTTGCGCAACAGGCGGCCCAGCTTGTGCTGTTCGTTGGCGTAGCCGTCGAGGTAGTCCTGCACGGTGCTGCGTTCGGTACTCGACTTCATCTCGAACCAGAACTGGATCCAGGTGCACTCCGATTCGAGCAAGGCCTGGAAGCCGGGGCCGCGGCCCGAGGTGCAGTTCATATTGCCCGAGTGGCCAGTCTTGTGGCGCACCGCGGTGGAGAAGGGCACCATGAAGTCGTCGGTGCTGCCGAAGCGCCCGTTCGACGAAATCAGGTGGTAGTAGCGCGGCAGCGGCGACCAGTTGTCCAATACCCCGACGACGGTGAAGGTCTCGCCCATCATGCGCAGCGTGCGGCCAACCGGATTGACGTCGCCAAACAGCTTGGCGCTCATTTCGCGCGACAGCACCACCACGTCGGCGGCGGCCTTGTCCTCAAGCTCGCCCCAGCCCTGGCCATACAGGAAGGGCACTTCGAACATCGCGAAGAAGTCATGCGACGGCGCCAGGCCCTGGCCATTGAAGACCGCCACATCCTTGCGGGCCGGCTCGATCGGCGCCATGATGCCGTAGATCGCGGTGCGGCGCTCGCCCACGCCGCTTTGCAGGAAGTGGGTCGCGTCCTGGTAGCTCAGTTGGCGGTCATTGGCCTCGTCGCCCGGGGTATAGCCCTTGGTGGGGCCGTTGTCGACCAGCGGCACGAACAGGCGATCGCTCTTGTGCGGAATCGGGTCGCCCGACATCACATGCAGGATCGTCAGCGTCGCCACGCTGGCGGCCACGCCGATGGCCAGCGTGATGATCATCAGGGCGGTCAGCGCCGGGTTGCGGCGCAGGCTGCGCACGCCAAGCTTGAAGTAGTACTGGAACATGGCCGCTCCTTAAGCGACGTGGCTGGCGACCAGCGTCGGCGCCTTGCGCACCAGGTCCGACACCTGGCCGTCGATGATGTGCACATTGCGCTGCGAGCGCGTGGCCAGTTCCGGGTCATGGGTCACCATCAGGATGGTCGTGCCCTGGGCATTGATCTCTTCGAGCAGTTCCATCACGCCGCGCGCCATCTGGGTGTCCAGGTTGCCGGTCGGTTCGTCGGCCAGCAGCAGCTTGGGCGAGCCGGCCAGCGCGCGCGCGATCGCCACGCGCTGCTGCTGGCCGCCGGACAGTTCGGCCGGATAGTGCTTCATGCGCGAGGCCAGGCCTACCTTGGCCAGCGCGTCTTCGATGCGCTCCTTGCGTTCGGCCGCGTTAAAGCCCCGATAGCGCAGCGGCACGTCCACATTGTCGAACAGCGACAGGTCGGGAATCAGGTTGAAGCCCTGGAAGATGAAACCGAGCTTTTCGTTGCGCAGGCGCGAACGGGCATTGTCGTCCATGCCCTTGACGTTGACGCCGTCGAGGATGTATTCACCCTCGGTGAATTCTTCGAGCAGGCCGGCGATGTTCAGGAAACTGGTCTTGCCCGAGCCGGAAGGCCCCGTGACGGTGACGAATTCGCCCTGGTTGACGGTGATCTCGAAGCCGCGCAGCGCATGCGTTTCGATCATGTGGGTACGGTACACCTTGGACAGCTTGGTCATGCGCAGCATGGGACTTCCTTTCTTAGCGATTGATGGAGACGCGCGCGGCGTTGGCAAATGCATCGGTGCCGGCAATGACGACCTTGTCGCCGGGCTTGAGACCTGCAATGATTTCGACCGAGGAGATGCTGGTCGCCCCCATCGTGATCGGCGTGCGCACGGCGATGCCGTCGCGCACCACATAGGCGAAGCGTCCGCCTTCGCTCTCGACGAAGGGGCCGCGCGGCAGCATCACCACATTCGGTTTTTCCTCGATCAAGAGGCGCGCCGTGATGCGCTGGCTCTGGCGCAGGCCGGCCGGCTGTTTGCCGTCGAAGCGCACGCGCGCCAGTACCTGGTTCTTCACCACTTCCGGCGACAGCGCCGACAGCTTGCCGGTGGCACGCGTCTCGCCGGCCACGATTTCGGCCGCCATGCCCAGGCCCATATCGGCCACATAGGTCTCGGGTACTTCCAGTTCCACTTCCAGGCGCGACAGGTCCACCAGCGTCATCAGGGCCGTGTTGGCCGCGACCACCGAGCGGTCCTGCACCGACAGCGTGCCGATGAAACCGTCGACCGGTGCGCGCACCGTCAGTTCGTCGACGCGGCGCTTGGCATTGGCCAGCGACAGGCGCTGGCGGTCCAGTTCATTGACCTTGGTTTGCAGCGACAGGGCCACGTCGTCGCCTTCGAGCGTGGCGGCCTTGGCGGCGTGGCTGGCGCGGATCTCGGCCGACTTCAGTGCATCCTTGGCCTTCTGGAAGTCGATCTTGGCGATCACGCCCTCGTTGGCCACGCTCTGGTAGCGCTCGAGCGTGCGCTGGGCCGAGAGGCGGTCGATTTCGGCGGTATCGGCTTCGCGCTGGGCCAGCAGCTTCTGCTTCTTGGCCAGGATCTGCTGGCGCGCCACTTCCGCTTCCAGCTGGGCATAGCTCGACTGCTCGCGCTTGTAGGCGTCGGCCAGGTCGGGCGACTCGAGCACGGCCAGCACCTGGTCTTTTTTCACGGTGTCGCCGGCCGCCACTTTCAGCGTCACGGTCGCCGCCGCGGTCGAGAACAGGGTGGGACTGACGGCGGCCACCACGCGGCCATTGACCTGGGCGTCGCGCACCAGGGTGCCGCGGCCCACTTCGGCGATGCGCAGGCGCGCCGCGCTGACCGAATGTTCACTGCTGCGCCAGGCTGACAGCAGCAGGGCCGCCACGGTGACGCCGGCGACGAGGGCGCCGGCCCACAGGGCGCGGCGTTTGAATTTCTGGGCCGGCGGGGCAGCGAGCACCGCGTCCTGGGAAGATGTATCGCGAATCATGGTCGTCAAGATTGAAAAGAATGTCACAAGCTATGCAAACTCTGTGCCACACATTAAGTACTTGATTTCACAGGGATTGACGGCTGTCCGCCGCGTCCGTACAGTGTCCGGCTTGCTAATTGACAATTCGGCCACATCTGGGGGCCGTCGCCACCTGAAAAACCGCCATGTTCAAGACCATGCAGTCGCTGTTCACCATCGCCCAGGCCGAGCCGCTCGACTACCCCTTCGCCGACAGCGACATCGCCCAGCTGCACCGCCACACCAGCGCCGCCGCGCCCGGCGCCATCGACGAACAGACCTGGCACGACCTGCTGCTTGGGACCTGGGCGCGCCGCCTCGGGCGGGAGGCGAGCATCTTCGGCCAGCAGGTGCTGCACCAGCGCCTGCGCGTTGGCCTGGACGATGCCGCCTGCGCCGCCCAGGCCGAACGCCTGCGGGCACTGTCCGCGGACAGCGAACAGCTCGAGCGCCTGCACGGACAATGCCGCCCGCTGCGCCTGGCCGACGCCGAGATCGCGGCCCTGTTGTTTGGCGCCGAAGCCCAGCCGGCGCTGCCCGCCTGGAGCGCGCACCTGGACAAGCTCGGCCCCCTGTTCTTCGCCAGCGCCATCGCCGGCTTCTGGTGGAACCCGCTGTGGATCGCGTCCGCTGTCGCCCTGTATCTGCTGATGGCGATCCAGATGCAGTTCTACGAGCGTGTCTCGGCCTGGCAGCGCCCCCTCAAATCGGTCCAGCTGATGCTGCAGGTATGCCGCGACAGCGTTGACGACTTGCGTGCGCCCGCGCGCCGCCTCGGCAAGCTGCTGGCCATGTCGCCCATGGCCGCCATGCCGCTGGCGGGCGACTACCACGAGTGGTTCCTGCTCGGGAATGTGCGCCGCTACGTCGCCACCGTACGCGCGGTCTACCTTGAGCGCGACTTCCTGCGCCAGTGCTACCTGCGCTGCGCCGGTTTCGAAGCGGACATCGCGCTGGCGCGCTACCTGCGCCACGGCCCGGCCGTGTGCTGGGCCCGGCGCAGCACGGACGGTGCGCTCGCGCTCGACGGCGCCATCCACCCGCTGCTGGCGGACGCGCTGCCCTTGTCGCTGGGGCTCGAACACAAGGGCCTGTTCATCTCCGGCCAGAACGGCATCGGCAAGAGCACCTTGCTGCGCACCGTGGGCCTGAACCTGCTCGCCGCGCGCGCCTTCGGCTTTTGCCATGCGCGCGCGGCGCAGTTGCCGGCCCTGCGCGTGGCGACCAATATGCAAAGCGAAGACTCGCTGCTTGGCGGCGAGAGCCTGTACATCGCCGAATTGCGCCGCGCCCGCGAACTGTTGGCCGCACCGGCGGGCGCCCTGTTCCTTGTCGACGAGATCTTCCGCGGTACCAACCACCTCGAATCAGTGTCAGCCGCGGCCGCCGTGCTCGACGAACTGGCCGCACGCGGGCCGCTCATCGTCGCTTCGCACAACCTCGTGCTGGCGTCGCTGCTGGCGCACCGCCTCGATCCCCTGTGCGTGCGCCGCATCGATGGCCGCCTGGTTTTGGGACCCGGCGTACTGGCCCACACCAATGGCGTGGCCCTGCTGGCCCAGCACGGCTTCGGCATGGCCATCGAAGGCAAGGCCGCCCAGGTGTTCGACTGGCTCGGCAACTACCTCGCCCATCCCGCCGACGGCGGCCCCCTTCGGACGGAGCCATTAACAATATAGGGTCAGAGTTTTTTTCGTCCGTTGTATCGACGAAAATTACTCTGACCCTATTTGTTAATGGCGGACCGCAAGCCGCTGACGCCGGCCCTATATTTTTTGCTATTGATGGCGCTCCAGCGATTGAAACAATGAGTTGCTAATAATGAACTTCCCTATGCTAGAGTTACACGGCCCGAAAGAGATCCAGACGGCCACTTAGTACGACTTCCGAATAAAAAAGAATCCGTGATTTATTTTTAGTAGAAATAAGTTTTGGGGATAAGGGAGATTTCAGTCCAGCCGGAGCGCATTTCGCGCCGTTCCAGCCATACCCTTCTTTGATCGTCATGCCCGCCGCCGGGCGTGTGCTGGCGTTCGTCCCGCTTTCTTGAGCGGGTCGCGCCCGGCGCATGACGGCATCCATCAAACAGAAAGGCAAACCCGTCATGCGCCCGCTGAACCATCCGCCACCACGAAAAACCCTGGTAATCGCCATGACGATGGCACTGAGCGGATGTGGAGGCGGAGGCGGCGGATCAAGTTCCCCTGCGCCGGTCACACCGGTGGTGCCGCCACCGGCCACCACGACCCTGAGCGGCGTGGTCGTTGACGGCTACCTCGATGGCGCGACCGTGTTCGCCGACGCCAACAACAACGGCGTGAAGGACGCCGGCGAGATCAGCGCCACCACCGACAGCAGCGGCCATTTCAGCCTGGTCCTGAACGGCACGCCGGCCCAGCTCAATGGCACCCACCTGCGCATCAGCGGCGGCACCGACCAGTCCACGCATACCGCCTTCACCCACAGCATGAGCGCGATCCTCGAAGACGCGGCCAGCAAGCCCTTCGTGCCCATCACACCCTTGAGCACCATCGTCGACGCCATGGTCAGCTCTGGCGCGGCGACGAACATCACGCAGGCCCGCGATGGCCTGGCCCGCATTATCGGCGTATCGTCCGCAGCCGTGCTGGACAAGGATCCGCTGAGCCAGGTCGCCAGCGAGCCATCGCTGCTGCAGAAAATGGTCTCGATCCAGAAGGCGATGGACGTGCTGACGAACGCCGATGCCGGTACTGGCGCCGGCGCCGGCAGCGCGTCGACAGGGCGCGTCGCTTCCGCGGTCGGCGCCGAGATCCTGCGCCAGGCCAATGCCTTGCCGCCGGGCGTGCCGGCCCAACTGCCCTCGGTGGCCAGCCTGGTCACCGGCGCGGTGAGCAACCAGGGCAAGTTCTTCGGCAACCAGACCAATGTGCAAAACACCGTCGCGCTGGCGGCCGACGTGGCCAATGTCACCGAAGCGACGATCGCCTCCGGCGTCAGCCAGCTGCTGCAAACCAATCCCACGGCCAGCGGCGCCACCCTGCTCACCGCCGTCAGTAACCTGGTCGACACCCGCCTGACCGCCATCGAGCCGCTGCAGCAAAGCGCCACGGCGGCGGCCACCAAGCTCAATGCCACGCCCTCGGCGCCCAACACGCCGGTGGCCCGCCTCGACGAACTGGCCAAGACCACGGGTGTGGGCGGCGCCCTGCAAACCCTGGTCACGCAAACCCAGGCGCTGGGCACCATCCCGACCGCTTCGAATACCCCCAATCCAGCGCTGCAGGCGATCTTGCAGACGGTGGCCCAGCTGCCGACCCAGTCGCCCGGCCAGCCGCCAACCCAGTCACCGACGCCGGCACCGACCACCGCACCGACGACGGCACCGACCCAGGCACCAACGACTGCGCCGACCGTTGCACCAACCGTCGCCCCGACGGTCGCTCCAACGGTGGCCCCGACTGTCGCCCCGACGGTTGCACCAACCGTGGCTCCGACCGCCGCGCCAACGGCGCCGCCAACCGAGCCGCCAACGGATGCGCCGACCTCGCCCCCGACCCTGGCGCCGACCTCGGCCCCGACCTCGGCGCCAACTGCCGTGCCGACGGCCGCGCCAACGGCAGCCCCGACCGCTGTGCCAACGCCGGCCCCGACGCCGGCGCCCACTTCGGCGCCGACCTCCGCACCAACCTCCGCACCGACCCCGGCGCCGACACCTGCACCGACGGCTGCGCCGACATCAGCACCAACGGCCGCACCGACCCCGGCGCCGACGCCGGCACCGACGGCCGCTCCGACTTCCGCCCCCACCGCCGCCCCGACTCCGGCGCCAACGCCGGCGCCCACGGCAGCCCCTACGGCGGCTCCCACGGCTGCGCCCACGCCTGCGCCAACCCTGGCGCCGACCGCGCCGCCGACGGCGCCACCCACGGCGCCACCGGTCGTTTTCCCCAGTAGCTAGCGCTGTTGCGCCCTCGCTGCACCTGAACGCCTGCCCTGTGGAACCGGAAGTCTAGGAGATTGCAATGACCACCACGAATACTGTCGTCATCAACGAAATTCCGGTCGATATCGGCGACCCGACCAAAGCGGCCTGGCTTCCGCATCCGCCGCTCGCTGACCAGATGTTCTTTGCCATCGTCAGCGGCACCGGCGCGGGCGAAGTCTTCGACGCCGCCGATATCTCCGCCACCACGAAGACGCGCATGGACACCTACCAGCGCGGCGTGGCCGTCAATATGGGCGGCGGCGGCGACAGCGTCATCGGTTCGGCCTATGGCGACGACATCACGCTCGGCAGCGGCGTTGGCTACGCGGACGGCGGCGCCAACACCGGCACGCCGCCCGGCGGCGGCAAGGCGCTCGACATCCTCGAAGTCTATGTCAGCGGCCAGGTGCAGGCCGATGCCGTCACCGTTACCGCACTCGATGGCAGCTCCAGCGACGCCACCGACATCGCCGCCTACAACGGCGGCGCCGGCTACCTGTTCAAGGTGGTCAATGGCGGCGGCCAGACCGCCTATATCAAGAACATCGAGCAGGTCAATATTCGCCTGGCCAGCGACAGTTCCTTCATCAAGGCGATCGGCCTCACCGTCAACGTGGGTGAAATCCAGGACACCTCCACCGGCAACCTGAACAACTCGATGCACTACGCCTGGGCCAATGGCACGGCCTTTGGCGACACCTTCAATGCCGACACCGATATCTCGTCGGCCACGCGCACCCTGATGACGAACAATGGACGTGGCGTCTGGGTCGACCTGGGCGCGGGCAACGACACCGTCACCGGTTCCGGCTTTGGCGACAATATCGCCGTCGGCAGCGGCACCAACCACGTCGATGGTGGCGCCAACGCCGGCTCGCCACCGTGGGGCGGCAAGGCCGAAGATGTATTGCAAGTGACGGTGGCCAGCCAGGCCGCCGCCGATGCGGTCACGGTCATCGCGCTGGCCGGTTCCGTCGTGCAGGCCGACATCGACGCCGCCAACGCCGGCTACACCCACAAGGTCACGGCCGGCAGCGAAATCGACTACATCAAGAATATCGAACGGGTCGCCGTGCAGATCTCGAACGGCAGCGGCACCACCTTCGGGCGCGACATTCCGCTGACCATCAATGTGCATGAAGCGGACCTGTCGGACGCGAACATCGCCAACTTCTACCACCTGGCTTGGGTCAACGGCACTGGTGGCGCTGACACGATCGACCTGTCCGGGAACACAGCCCTCTTGAGCGGCCCGTTGAAAACCTATATGGCCGCCCATTCGCACGGCGTCTGGGTCGACGGCGGCACCGGCGACGACATCATCACCGGCACGGCCTTCTCGGACAACTTCCGCAATGGCGCCGGCAATGCGAAGATCGATGGCGGCGCCAATGGTGCCAGTGTCGGCCAGGGCCAGGACGTGTTTGAAATCAACGTGGCCGACCAGGCTGGCATGGATGCGATCACGGTCGCGCCGTCGGACCTGGGTGGCTATACCTGGATGGTCACCTACGGTACTGGCCAGAAGGACTACCTGACCAATATCGAGGCCATCAACGTCAATATCAACGGCGGCGCGGGCAAATGGATTCCGCTGGCCGTGAACGTCGGCGAGATCCAGGACACCTCTACCGCCAGCCTGAACAACTCGATGCACTACGCCTGGGCCAACGGCACGGCCTTCGGCGACACCTTCAATGCCGACACCGATATCACCTCGGCCACGCGCACCTTGATGACGAACCATGGGCGTGGCGTCTGGGTCGACCTGGGCGCCGGCGACGACACCGTCACCGGCTCCGGCTTTGGCGACAATATCGCCGTCGGCAGCGGCACCAACCGCGTCGATGGCGGCGCCAACGCCGGTTCGCCACCGTGGGGCGGCAAGGCCGAAGACGTGCTGCAGGTCACGGTGGCCAGCCAGGCCGCCGCCGATGCGGTCACCGTCGCGCTGCTGGCCGGTTCCGTCGTCCAGGCCGACATCGATGCGGCCAATGCCGGCTACACCCACAAGGTCACGGCAGGCAGCGAGATCGACTACATCAAGAATATCGAGCGCGTCTCCGTGCAGATTGCCAGCGGCAGCGGTACCACGTTCGGGCGCGACATTCCGTTGACCATCAATGTGCACGAAGCCGACCTGTCGGACGCGAACATCGCCAATTTCTACCACCTGGCCTGGGTCAACGGCACCGGCGGCGCCGACACGATCGACCTGTCCGGCAATACGTCCCTGCTGTCCGATCCGCTGAAAACCTATATGGCAGCCCACTCGCACGGCTTGTGGGTCGATGGCGGGACCGGCGACGACATCATCACCGGCACGGCCTTCTCGGATAACTTCCGCAATGGCGCCGGCAATGCGAAGATCGACGGCGGTGCCAATGGCGCCAGCGTCGGCCAGGGCCTGGACGTGTTTGAAATCACGGTGGCCAACCAGGCTGCCATGGACGCCATCACCGTCGCCCCGTCGGACCTGGGCGGCTACACCTGGATGGTCACCTACGGCACCAGCCAGAAGGACTACCTGACCAATATCGAGGCCATCAACGTCAACATCAACGGCGGC
>JAZJYP010000207.1:10927-32393 GCA_040390345.1 Pseudomonadota bacterium
GCGCGAAGCCGACCTGTCGGATGCGAATATCGCCAACTTCTACCACCTGGCCTGGGTCAACGGCACCGGCGGCGCCGACACGATCGACCTGTCCGGGAACACCGCCCTGTTGAGCGGCCCGCTGAAAACCTATCTGGCCGCCCATTCGCATGGGGTCTGGGTCGACGGCGGCACGGGCGACGACATCATCACCGGCACGGCCTTCTCGGACAATTTCCGCAATGGTACCGGCAATTCGAAGATCGATGGCGGTGCCAATGGCGCAGCTGTCGGCCAGGGCCAGGACACGTTCGAGATCACCGTCGCCAACCAGGCGGCCATGGACGCCGTCACCATCGCGCCCTCGGACCTGGGCGGCTATACCTGGATGGTCACCTACGGTACCGGCCAGAAGGACTACCTGACCAATATCGAGGCGATCAACATCAACATCAATGGCGGTGCGGGCAAATGGATTCCGCTGGCCGTCAACGTCGGCGAGATCCAGGACACCTCTACCGCCAGCCTGAACAACTCGATGCACTACGCCTGGGCCAACGGCACGGCCTTCGGCGACACCTTCAATGCCGACACCGATATCACCTCGGCCACGCGCACCTTGATGACGAACCATGGGCGTGGCGTCTGGGTCGACCTGGGCGCCGGCGACGACACCGTCACCGGCTCCGGCTTTGGCGACAATATCGCCGTCGGCAGCGGCACCAACCGCGTCGATGGCGGCGCCAACGCCGGTTCGCCACCGTGGGGCGGCAAGGCCGAAGACGTGCTGCAGGTCACGGTGGCCAGCCAGGCCGCCGCCGATGCGGTCACCGTCGCGCTGCTGGCCGGTTCCGTCGTCCAGGCCGACATCGATGCGGCCAATGCCGGCTACACCCACAAGGTCACGGCAGGCAGCGAGATCGACTACATCAAGAATATCGAGCGCGTCTCCGTGCAGATTGCCAGCGGCAGCGGTACCACCTTCGGGCGCGACATCCCGCTGACCATCAATGTGCGCGAAGCCGACCTGTCGGACGCGAACATCGCCAACTTCTACCACCTGGCCTGGGTCAACGGCACCGGCGGCGCCGATACCATCGACTTGTCCGGCAACACCGCACTCCTGTCCGGCCCCCTGAAAACCTATATGGCGGCCCATTCGCACGGCCTGTGGGTCGATGGCGGCACCGGCGACGACATCATCACCGGCACGGCCTTCTCGGACAATTTCCGCAACGGCGCCGGCAATTCGAAAATCGATGGCGGTGCCAATGGCGCCGCAGTTGGCCAGGGCCAGGACGTATTTGAAATCACAGTCGCCAGCCAGGCCGAGATGGATGCCATCACGGTCGCTCCATCGGACCTGGGCGGCTACACGTGGATGGTCACGTATGGTGGCAGCAGCGTCCAGAAGGACTACCTGACCAATATCGAGGCCATCAACGTCAACATCAACGGCGGCGCGGGCAAATGGATTCCGCTCGCCGTCAATGTCGGCGAGATCCAGGACACCTCTACCGCCAGCCTGAACAATTCGATGCACTACGCCTGGGCCAACGGCACGGCCTTCGGCGACACCTTCAATGCCGACACCGATATCACCTCGGCCACGCGCACCTTGATGACGAACCATGGGCGTGGCGTCTGGGTCGACCTGGGCGCCGGCGACGACACCGTCACCGGCTCCGGCTTTGGCGACAATATCGCCGTCGGCAGCGGCACCAACCGCGTCGATGGCGGCGCCAACGCCGGTTCGCCACCATGGGGCGGCAAAGCCGAAGACGTGCTGCAGGTGACCGTGGCCAGCCAGGCCGCCGCCGACGCGCTCACGGTCGTGCCGCTGGCCGGCTCGGTCGTGCAGGCCGACATCGACGCCGCCAATGCCGGCTACACCCACAAGGTCACGGCTGGCAGCGAGATCGACTACATCAAGAATATCGAACGCGTGTCGGTGCAGATTGCCAGCGGCAGCGGCACCACTTTCGGGCGCGACATCCCGCTGACCATCAATGTGCGCGAAGCCGACCTGTCGGATGCGAATATCGCCAACTTCTACCACCTGGCCTGGATCAACGGCACCGGCGGCGCCGATACCATCGACTTGTCCGGCAATACGGCGCTTCTGTCCAGCCCCCTGAAAACCTATATGGCTGCGCACTCGCATGGCGTCTGGGTCGATGGTGGCACCGGCAACGACATCATCACTGGCACGGCCTTCTCGGACAACTTCCGCAATGGTGCCGGCAATTCGAAGATCGACGGCGGCGCCAACGCCAGCAGCGTGGGCCAGGGCCAGGACGTGTTCGAGATCACCGTGGCCAACCAGGCCGAGATGGATGCCATCACGATCGCGCCGTCTGACATCGGCGGCTACACCTGGATGGTGACGTACGGCGGGGCCAGCGTCCAGAAGGACTACCTGACCAATATCGAAGCCATCAACGTCAACATCAACGGCGGCGCCGGCAAGTGGATTCCGCTGGCGATCAATGTGAGCGAGATCCAGGACACCAGTACCAACAACCTGAACAACTCGCTGCAGTACGCCTGGGTCAATGGCACCGCCCAGGGCGACACCTTCAACGCCAACACCGACATCAGCCAGGCCACGCGCGACCTGATGGCCGCCCACGGGCGCGGCGTCTACGTCGACCTTGGCGCCGGCGACGACACCGTAGTCGGTTCAGCCTTCGGCGACAACATCACCGTCGGCACGGGCGTCAATCGCGTCGATGGCGGCGCCAATGGCGGCGTGCCGCCGGGCGGCGGCAAGGCCCTCGATTCGCTCGACGTGTATGCCACGTCGTCCGCCGCCGCAAGTGCCGTCACGGTGACCGAACTGACGGCCGCATCGACCGGCGCCGACGCCACCGCCTTCACGGCCGGCTACCTGTTCAAGGTCGCCAACGGTAACGAAACCGACTACGTCAAGAACATCGAACAAATCAATATCCAGGTGTGGACCGACAAGGATGGCGACGGCCAGCGCGATTACGCCGGCCCCAGCGACCCAGCCAACGAAGTGAGCTTTGTGCGCACCGTCTCGACCGCGGCCAACAGCGCGCCGTCCTTCAACGGCGGCGCCATGCCCGGCCTGGAAGTGCTGGCACGCGGCATGGAGCGCGCGGGCACGCCGCCCACCAGCCTGGCTCTCGCTGATGGCAAGACCCTCGTCTCCGGTTCGCATCGCCTCTCCGATACCGACTATCAGTGGGCGCTGACCCGGCTCAATGCCGACGGCAGCCTCGATACCAGCTTTGGCGGCGGGAGCGGCCAGGTGAGCATTGATAACCACGGCGGCTACGCGGCCGGCGCGCCGCAATTGCAGGGCGACGGCAAGATCGTGCTGGCCCTGACCTCGGTGGGCGACTTCGATGCCGGCAGTGCGGACTTCCGCATCGTGCGGGTCAATGCCGATGGCAGTCCCGACACCGGCTTTGGCAGCAATGGCATGGTCCTCGTCGCAGTCGGCCCCGGCCGCGACCGGCCCAATGCGGTGCAAATCCAGGGCGACGGCAAGATACTCGTCGCCGGGTCCAGCGCCAGCGCCATTGCCAATAACCGCGACTTTGGCGTCGTACGCCTGAATGCCGATGGCAGCCTCGATACCTCGTTCAATGGCACCGGCAAGTTGCTGGTCCCGGTCGGCCCCAACAACGATTTCGCCAATGCCATGGCGCTGCAGGACGATGGCGCCATCATTGTTGCCGGCTCGTCTGTTGTGAACGGCTTCCAGGATTTCTCGCTGACCCGTTTGAGCGCCAGTGGCGCCCTCGACACCAGTTTTGGCAGCGCCGGCAAAGTCATCGTTTCGCTGGGCACGCAAGATGACGTCATCAACCGCGTGCTGGTGCAAAGCGACGGCAAGATCCTCGCCGCTGGCGTTAGCAACAATGGTGCCGACAATGAAGGCGCCATTGTGCGCTTCAATGCCAACGGCACGCTCGACACCAGCTTTGGCAGTGGCGGCAAGGTCGTCCTGCATCTCTCCGGCGGCCCCGACACCTTCAACGATGCCCTGGTCCAGTCCGATGGCAAGATCCTGCTGTCCGGTTCCATTGGCAACGCACTCGGTGTCGTGCGCCTGAACACCGACGGCTCGTTCGACGTCACCTTTGGCGACCATGGCCTGGTGCGCTTGCCCGTGCACGGCCTGTTCGAGCAGGGCGGCACCCTGAGCCTGCGTGGCGATGGCCACATCCAGGTCGTCGGCGTCACCGCCAACAATGACCAGGGTTCGTCGTCGAACACGGTGGTGTTGCGCCTCAATCCGGACGGCACCCTCGACACCGGTTTTGCGGCCAGTCCCGTCAGCACCCTGGGCGAAGCGACCGTCGTCGCCAGCGGCCTGGTGCCGGTGGTGCTCGACCGCGACGTGGCCGTCAGCGACACCCAGCTCAACGCGCTGGGCAATTACGGCGGCGCCACTGTCACCGTGGCGCGCCACGCGGGCGCGAATGCGGACGACCACTTCAGCGCCAGCGGCGACGTCAGCATCAATGGCGGCGTGCTCACTGTTGGCGGAGTTGCCATCGGCACCGTCAGCCAGGCGAGCGGCACGCTGGTGCTCACCTTCGACACCCATGCCAACCAGGGCATGGTCAACCGAGCCATGCATGGCATCGCCTACACCAACAGCAGCGACGCGCCACCGTCGACCTTGACGCTGGACTGGACCTTCTCGGATGGAAATACGGGCGCCCAAGGTTTCGGCGGCGCGCAAACGGCCCAGGGCAGCACCACGGTCAGCATCGCGCTGCAGGTGCAGGAAGTGCACACGCTGGCCTGGGATGCCAGCCGTACCGATCAACTTGATCCGAACACGCAAAACGGCAAGCCGCTGGCTGGCACCGACTACTTCGCCGAAGTGCACGGCACAGCCCGCGGCGACACTTTCAACGCCGCCACCGACATTTCGGCGCCGACGCGAGCCTTGATGACGCAGTACGGGCGCGGCGTCGCCGTCGACCTGGGCGGTGGCGACGACACCGCCGTTGGCACGGCCCTTGGCGATGTATTCGCCGGCGGCAGCGGCACCAACCGCATCGATGGCGGCGCCAACGGCGGCGTGGACGCGCAAGGCAGTCCCGCCGTGGACACGCTGGCCATCTTCGTGACCAGTCAAACGGCCGCCGAGGCAGTTGCGGCGACGCAGCTGTCAGGCGCGAGCACCGGCGATGACCTTGCCGCCTTTAATGCAGGCTATGTGTTCAAGGTCGTCAGTGGCAGTGAAGTCGATTACATCAAGAATATTGAAGAGGTCCAGGTCCTGCTCTGGAACGACAAGAACGGCGATGGCCAGCGCACCGACACCTCGCCGACGGATCCGGCCAACGAAGTCACCTTCGCACGTGGTATCGCCTTGCACGCCAACAGCGCGCCCTCGTTCGGCCCCGGCCCCGGTATCGGTGTCTACGCGCTGGGAACTGACTTCACCGTCAGCGACGGCACCTTGCTCGCCAATGGCAAGATGCTGGTCTCGGCCCGGTTCTCGAGCACCGAAGCCGACACGGATTTCTCCTGGGTGCTCGCACGCGTCAATGCCGACGGCGCACTCGATACCAGCTTTGGCGCCGGCAGCGGCTACGTGACGATCGACCGCCACGGCGGCGATACCGGCATCCCGCCTGTGGTGCAGGGCGACGGCAAGATCCTCATGGCACTGTCGTCCACCGATGGCGCCAATACGGGCACCAGCGACTTCCGCGTGATGCGCTTCAACGCGGATGGCAGCCCCGACACCGGTTTCGGCACCGCCGGCACGGCCCTGATCCCGGTCGGGCCAGGGCGCGACCGGCCCAATGACATCAGCCTGCTCGACAACGGCAAGATCTTCGTGGCTGGTTCGAGCAGCAATGGCGTAGACCGTGATTACAGCCTGGTCAAGCTCAATGCCGATGGCAGCCTCGACACCAGCTTCAATGGCACCGGCAAGCTGTTGCTGCCGATGGGCAGCAACAATGACTTCTGCAATAGCCTGCTGGTCCAGGCCGATGGCAAGATGGTGCTGGGCGGCAGCGCCTATGTCGATGGTCATGGCGACTTTGGCGTGGCGCGCCTGAATGCCGACGGCACGCTCGATAGCAGCTTCGGCAATGGTGGCAAGCTGATCTTGTCGGTCGGCGTCGACGACACGGTCAACCGCGTCATCGCCCAGGCTGATGGCAAGCTGCTCGTTGTCGGCTACACGCAAAATGGCAGCGACAGCGATGGTATCGTGCTGCGCCTGAATGCCAATGGCTCGCTCGACACCAGTTTCGCCAACAACGGCAAATTCACCCTGGCCATTACGCCGGGATCAGATATCCTGTCCGACGTGCACCTGCAGTCTGACGGCAAGATCGTGCTGGCCGGCACCACCGGCGGCAGCCACGGCGAAGACAGCGACCTCGCCGTCCTGCGCCTGAACGCCGATGGCAGCCCCGATGCGACTTTTGGCGCGCTCGGCATGGTGCGCCTGCCTGTGCAAGGTATTGGCAGCTATGCGCAAAACCTGCAACTGCTGCCGGACGGACGCATCGCCGTCTTCGGCGGCACCAGCACCGACAGCATTGGCAGCGGTGCGGGCGTGATCGCGCGCTTCAACGCCGACGGCAGTCCCGATGCGAGCTTCAATCCGCAGCAGCCAAGTTCGCTTGATGTTTTGCCCGTGCATGGTACCGGCTTCAGCCCGGTTGTGCTCAACCTGCACGCTGCCGTGATCGACGCCGAACTGGCGGCCCATGGCAGTTATGGCGGCGCCACGCTGACCTTGGCGCGCCAGGGCCAGGCCAATGCCGAAGACGTCTTCCTCGGCACCGGCGACCCGACCGCGTTTGGCGCGGAGGTGAGCTTCGCCAATGGCACGCTCAAGGTCGGCAGCGTGGTGATCGGCACCGCCAGCCAGAGCGCGGGCACGCTGGTGCTGACCTTCAACGAGGCAGCCACCCAGGGCATGGTCAACCGCGCCATGCATGGCATCGCCTACACCAATGCCAGCAGCACGCCGCCGGCTTCGGTGACGCTGGACTGGACTTTCTCGGACGGCAATAGCGGTGGCCAGGGCTTTGGCGCGGCCCTGAGCACGCATGGCAGCAGCTCGGTGTCGCTGGGCGTGCTGGTTGAGCAAATCGCCTTGCAAACCTGGAATAGCGGCAATGCCTTCTGGGGCCAGCCGCTGGCCCAGGTCCAGCAATTCGCCTGGATCGGCGGCACCGCTGGCAACGACAGCATCGACGGTCCAAGCTTGCTGAGCAGCGCCACCTTGGCCCTGATGGCCCAGTACCAGCGTGGCATCTATTTCTACAGCGGCCCGGGCGACGATACCCTGCTCGGCTCGGCCTACGACGATATGTTCGTGCCGGAAGGCGGCACCAACCGCATCGATGGCGGCGCCAACCTTGGCGTCGACAGCGGCGGCAGCCCGAACCAGGATATCGTGAGGGTCGACGTCACAACAGCCGAGCAGGCAGCAGCCGTGGTGGCTGGAATCACCCAGCTGACTGCTGAAGCGACTGGCGCCGATGGCACCGCCTTTGCGGCGGGCTACCGCTTCAAGGTCGCCAACGGCAATGAGACTGACTACCTTAAGAATGTCGAGATGGTGCGCGTGCGCACGCTGAACAACGACCAGGTCGTGGCAACAAAAGACATCCAGATCGCCGTCAAGGTGGGCGAGCTGAACGTCGACCCGAACCAGACCGACCATTTGCTGCTCGGCGGCTTGACGGCCAGCCAACTGGACTTTGCCTTCGCCTTCGGCACGCCGTGGGCCGACACCTTTAATGCCAACACCGATGTCAGCGCCTTCATGCGCGGCCTGATGGACAGCTACCAGCGCGGCGTCCACGTCGAGCTGTTCGGCGGCGGCGACACCGCCGTCGGCAGCGCCTATGGCGACGACTTCGTTTCCGGCGGTGGCACCAACTTCATCGACGGTGGCACCCAGCTCGGCCTGAACCCCCAGGGCAACAAGGCGCAGGACGTGCTCAATATGTTCGTGGCCAACCAGGCCCAGGCCGACGCCGTCACGGTGACCCGCCTCGACAGCGGTGCCAGCGGTGCCGACGCCACCGCGCGCGACGCTGGCTACCAGTTCAAGCTGGTCAACGGCAGCGGCATCGACTACGTCAAAAATATCGAACAGTTCAACATACAGATCTGGAACGATGCCAACAACAACGGCCAGCGCAATGGCGGCGAAGTCACGTTCGCCAAGGGTATTCCCCTGGTCATGCGGGTCAATGAAATCATCATCGACCCGGCGCACCCCGACCATGTCCTGAATGGCCCGGCGCTCGCCGACCAGATGCAGTTCGCCTTCGCCGCGGGGACGCCGTGGGACGACAGCTTCAATGCCGCCACCAGCATCAGTTCTGCCACGCTGGCCCTGATGAACAGCAACCAGCGCGGCGCTTTTGCCGACCTGGGGGCAGGCAACGACACCTTCGTCGGTTCGGCCTTTGGCGACAATGTCATCCCTGGCGCCGGCACCAATATGATCGACGGCGGCACCAACCTGGGCACCCAGCCCAACGGCAATCCTGCCTTTGACGCCATCGACCTGTATGTGCCCAACCAGCAGGCCGCCAATGCCGTCAATGCCAGCGTGCTCGATGGCACTGGCTCGGCGGCCGATATCGCCGCTTTCGGCAATGGCTATCTGTACAAGCTCATTTCCGGCGCCGAGACCGACTATGTGAAGAACATCGAACAGGTCAACGTCCAGATCTGGAACGATGCCAATACCAACGGCCAGCGCGATAACGGTGAAGTGGCTTATGCCCGCGCCATCCATCTTGGCATTGTTGTCAGCACGGCGCAGCCCGACCCGAACAATCCAGGGCATGACAAGTTCGGCACGGCGCTGGCCAACTACGGGCAGCTGGCCTGGGTGTATGGTTCGCCGAAGGCCGACACCTTCGACGCGGTGACCGGACTCCCGGCAGCGGCCCAGGCGCTGATGACGACCTACCAGCGTGGCGTGTTCATCGAACTCGAAGGCGGCAACGACACGGTGGTCGGTAGCGCATTTGGTGACGATATCAACCTGGGCACCGGCACCAACTTTGCCGATGGCGGTACCAACCTGGGCACCTTCCCATGGGGCGGCAAGGCCCAGGACACGCTCGAAGTCTATGTCACGAGCCAGACGCAGGCCAACGCCGTCACGGTGACCAAGCTCGATGGCAGCGCCACCGGCGCGGACGCGACCGCGCGCGACGCCGGCTATCTGTTCAAGATCGCCAATGGTGCCGAAACCGACTACGTCAAGAATATCGAAAGCGCCAATGTGCAACTGTGGAACGACGCCAACGGCAATGGCCAGCGCGACCAGAACGAGGTGACTTTCGCCAAGGGCATTCCGCTGGTCTTGAACGTCAACGAAATTGTGCTCGATCCCGAGCATCTTGACCACGTCCAGGGCGGTGGCCTGGTCGCCGACCAGATGCACTTTGCCTGGGCCAATGGCACGCCGTGGAACGACAGCTTCAACGCCGCCACCGACGTCAGTGCCGCAACCCTGGCGTTGATGGATACCTACCAGCGCGGCCTGTTCGGTGAACTGTTCGGCGGTGACGACACCTTCGTCGGCTCGGCTTATGGCGACAATGTCGTGCCCGGCGCGGGCACGAATATGATCGATGGCGGGACCAATCTGGGGCACCAGCCCAATGGGAATCCGGCCGTCGACATCATCGACCTTTACCTGACCACGCAGCAAGACATCAATGCTGTCACGGCCGTCGCGCTCGACGGCACCGGCAGTGCCGCCGACATCGCCGCATTTGGCAACGGCTATCAGTTCAAGGTCGTGGCAGGCAGCGAGATCGACTACACGAAGGGCATTGAACAGGTCAACATCCAGTTGTGGAACGACGCCAACCACAATGGCCAGCGCGACCCTGACGAAACGACGGGTGCGCGCGGCATCGCCCTGGCCATGCAAGTCAATACCATCCAGGTCGATCCACTGCATCCGGATCACGATACGGGTGGCAACCTGCTATCGTCGGATCAGCATTTCGCCTGGGTCGCCGGTTCGCCCATGGCCGACAGCTTCAATGCAGCGACCGATGTGCCACAGGCCACGCGCACCTTGATGGACACCTACCAGCGTGGCCTGTTTGCTGAAATGGGCGCCGGTAACGACACCGTCGTCGGTTCGGCCTATGGCGACGATTTCACGCCGGGTGAAGGCACCAACTTTGTCGATGGGGGCAACAACCTCGGCACTTTCCCCAACGGCAATCCGGCACAGGACACGGTGCAGGTCTACGTCAGCAGCCAGACGCAGGCCAATGCCGTCACGGTCGCCAAGCTCGACGGCAGTGCCACGGGCGCCGATGCCACCGCGTTCGGCAACGGCTACCAGTTCAAGGTCGTCAATGGCAGCGAAATCGACTACCTGAAGAATGTCGAGAGCTTCTATGTCCAGCTATGGAACGATGCCAATGGCAATCACCAGCGCGACAACGGCGAAGTCACCCTCGTCAAGCCAGTTCAACTCGCCCTGACCGTCAACGAAATCGCCCTCGACCCGAACAATCCCGGTCACGTCCAGGGCGGCGGCCTGATTTCCGAGCAGATGCATTTCGCCTGGGCCAACGGCAGCCAATGGAACGACAGCTTCAATGCCGCCACCGACGTCAGCAGCGCCACCCTGGCCCTGATGGCCGCAAACCAGCGCGGCCTGTTCGGTGACCTGGGCGCCGGCGATGACACCTTTGTCGGTTCGGCCTATGGCGACAATGTCATCCCCGGCCTCGGCACCAACTATATCGACGGCGGCACCAACCTCGGCGCGCAACCGTTTGGCGGTGCCGCGCTCGATGTCCTGGAAATCTATGTGGCCAACCAGGCGGCGGTCAATGCCATCACCTCCACCGTCCTGAATGGCAGTGGCAGCGCTGCCGACATCGCCGCCTTCAACAACGGCTACCAGTACAAGATCGTGGCCGGCAGCGAGACGGATTATGTGAAGAATGTCGAACTGGTATCGGTCCAGATCTGGAATGACTTGAACGGCAATGGCCAGCGCGACTACGGTGGCGAACAGAATGAAGTCACGCCTGGCCGCACCATCTTCCTGGCCATGCAGGTCAATGAATTGCAAGTCGATCCGGCCCATCCGGACCACGCGCGCGATGGCGATTTGTTGAGCGATCACCAGAACTTCGTGTGGGTCGACGGAACGCAGAAAGCCGATACCTTCAGTGCCGCCAACAACATCTCGGCGCCGACGCTTGCCTTGATGGACACCTATCAACGTGGCCTGAGCGTGGACCTGGGGGCGGGCGACGACGCCGTCACCGGTTCGGCCTACGGCGACGATTTTACCGTCGGTGCGGGTACCAACACGGTCAACGGCGGCAGCAACCTCGGTATTAGCAGCTGGGGCGACATGGCCCAAGATACCTTGCAAGTCTATGTGCCAGACCAGACCGGCGCGAACGCCGTGCAGGCGGTCCTGTTGACCAATGCATCGACCGGGAGCGACGCGACCGCCTTCAGCCAGGGCTTCCAGTTCAAGGTCGTGGCCGGCGCCGAAATCGATTATGTGCAGAACATCGAAAACGTCAGCATCCAGATCTGGAACGACGCCAACGGCAATGGTCAACGCGACTACCAACTGGGTGAAGTCAACTTTGCGCGCGGCATCACGCTCGGCCTGGGCGTCAACCTGGCCCATGTCGATCCGGCCAACCCCAACCACTTCCTCGGCGGGCAGTCCTTCTACGCCCAGATGCACTATGCCTGGGCCGCTGGCGGTCCGCTCGACGACGCCGTCAGTACCGCCAACATATCGGCCGCCCAGCTTGCGCTGATGGCAGCCAATGGCCGCGGCTACTACGCCGAAATGGGCGCCGGCAACGACACCATCACCGGTTCCAATTTTGGCGACAACCTCAATGGCGGCAGCGGCACCAACTATGTCGACGGCGGCAGCAATCTCGGCGTCAACCCGAACGGCGACGAAGCGCAAGACGTGCTCGACGTGATCGTTACCAGCCAGGGCGTAGCCGACGGGGCCACGCTGACGGCATTGACGGGGACGCTGAGCGGTGCCGATGCCGCAGCCCAGGCCAATGGCTACGCTTACAAGTTTGTCGCCGGCAGCGAGACCGACTACCTGAAGAGCATGGAAGGCATCAATATCCAGCTATGGACCGACTTGAACAGCGACGGCATGCGCCAGTACAGCAACGACGCCAGCAATGAAGTCATCGGCGCCCGCTGGATCAGCCTGGCGCCCACGCTCGACACGGCACCGACGCCCGTACTGACCGGCACGACGGAAGGCGCCGCCAATCCTGCCGGCACCAGCGTGGCCAGCCTGATTGCCGACGGCAGCATCTCGAATCTGCTGGGAACCCTGCCCGAGGCCATCGTCATTGAATCGGTCGACACCAGCATGGGCCGCTGGCAGTACAGCTTCGACAACGGGACCAGCTGGCTCACGGTCCGTTCCGAGATCATCAATGCCAGTGACGGCAGCGGGTTGACGCTCGGTGCAAATGCCCTGTTGCGCGTGCTGCCATTTGGCGACGCGAACGGCACGGCCACCATGAATTTCCGCGCCTGGGACGCCAGCGGCGGCACGCCGGCCGGCAGCTATATCCGCTATAACCCGGGCAGCGGTTCGGTCAGCGGGCAGATGGACACGGCCAGCCTGAGCGTGGCGGCCGTCAACGACGCACCGACCTTCGCGCCTGGCAATGGCGTTTCCATCGACGTGCTCGGCGTCGACCATAGCGCCGAACGCGGGGTGGTACTGGCCAATGGCAAGCTGCTGATGCTTGGCTACCTCAATCTCAACGCCCAGACGCCGGATTACCACTGGATGCTGACGCGCATGAATGGCGACGGCAGCCTCGACACGTCGTACGGCAGTGGCGGGCGCGTTGACCTGGGCAGCAACTTCAATCTGGGCTTCGTCGACATGAAAACCGAGGGCGACGGCAAGGTCGTGCTGGCCATGAGCACCCTCACCAGCGGCAATGAAAACTTCAAGGTCATGCGCGTCAATGGCGACGGTTCCCCTGATACCAGCTTCGGCGGCAGCGGCACCGTCGTCGTGGCGGTCGGCGCAGGTCTGGATGAAGCGCGCGGCCTGGCCATCCAGGCCGACGGCAAGATCCTCGTGTCTGGCCAGAGCGATGTCAACGGCAACCGCGACATATCCCTCGTGCGTCTCAATGCCGACGGGTCGCTCGACGCCACCTTCGGCAAGGGCAACGGCAAGCTGATCTTGCCGGTCGGCGTAGGCGCTGACGTCGCCGCCAGCGTGCTGGTCCAGGGCGACGGCCGCATCACGCTCACCGGCAGCGCCAACAATGGCAGTAACGATGATGTGGCAATCGTGCGCCTGACCCCGGATGGCAATCTCGACACGAGCTTTGCCGCTGGCGCAGGCAAGCTGACACTGCCGATCGGTAGCGCCAATGACCGTGGCTTCGATTCTGCGCTTCAAACCGACGGCAAGTTGTTGGTGCTGGCGCGTACCTCCACCTCCGGCAATAACGACTTTGCGGTATTGCGCTTCAACGAGGATGGCACGCCCGACACCAGCTTTGGCACCGCGGGCAAGGTCATCGTGCCGGTATCGGCTGGCCAGGACATCCCGCAGAGCATGGTGATCGGTAATGATGGCCATATCTACGTGTCGGGCAGCATCGGCGGCAACCTGCAAACCAACCTCGGCGCCAAGCTGGGTGTGCTGCGCCTGAACACGGATGGCAGTGTCGATACGACGTTCGGCAACAACGGCGTCGCCTATGCGCCGCTCGAGGATAGCCACTATGCCTATTCGGGCAAAGTCACCATTGCTCCTGACGGCAAGATCGTCGTGTTCGGTTTCAGTGCCTACGATGACAATTTCAATGGCAACCTGGCTGTCGCCCGCTTCAACCACGACGGCACGCCGGACCGCACCTTCCATCCGGACGGCGACACCCTGGGCCTGTCGGTCATGCACAGCGCGGCCACGGTGCCAGTGCCGCTCGACCCGCGCGCCAGCCTGTTCGATGCCGAGATGTCGGCGGCGGGCAATTACGCCGGCGGCACCATGACCGTGTCGCGCCACGGTGGCGCCAGTGTCGACGACCATTTCGGTGGCAGCGGCAATGTCAGCTTCACCAGCAACCAGATCCAGGTCGGTGATGTCGTCATCGGTTCGGTGGTCCAGGTCGGCGGTGCGCTGACACTGAACTTCAACAGCAGCGCCACGCGCACGCTGATGAACCAGAGTATCGACGCCATCAGCTACACCAACTCCGGTACCGAGCCGGCCAGCCTGCAGATGGACTGGAGCTTCAGCGACACCTTGGCCAGCGCGACCGGTTCGACGACGATCGTCACCGGCGCGACGGGCAGCGCCGTGGGCGATGCTGTATTCCTGGCAGGGGGCAATGAAACCTTTGACGGCGGCGCGGGCGAGGATACGGCCATCGTGTACTGGCATCCTTCGCTGGCGGGCGACGCGGTCCTGTCGTCGGCCAAAGTGATCAATGGCGATACCACCGTGATCACCGTGTCGCAAACCCAGACCAGTGTCGTGACGCCGTTGCTGACGCTCACCCATACGGGGGCGGGGACGGACTGGACCATTGCCACCTTCAATGCGGGGGCGGATGCGCTCATCCATGGCAGCGATGGCGGAGCGATCGGGATTGACCACATCAGCAACATCGAGAACTTCCTGGTGCTGTTGGAGACGCCGCTGACGATTGGCACGGGGGGCATCAGCAACAATCACGGCTTCGAAGTCACGCTGATCGGCTCATGACCCTTGCTGTTGGTGGACCGTGAGCTGCGGACTGCGGTCCGCAAAAAAATAGGGTCAGATTCATTTTCGCGATCAGGCCGCGAAAAAAATCCGACCCTATGTTTTTTGCTTGGTCCGGTTGGCTCATAGAAGAGCCAGCAGCAATATAGGGTCAGAGTTTTTTTTCGTCGGCTTCATCGACGAAAATTACTCTGACCCTATTTGCTGCTGGCGGACCGTGAGCCCCGGACTGCGGTCCGCAAAAAAATAGGGTCAGATTCATTTTCGCGATCAGGCCGCGAAAAAAATCCGACCCTATGTTTTTTGCTTGGTCCGGTAGCGGCACCAGAGGATCGTCAGTCCGTACATCAGCACCAGGATACTCACCCAGGCGGAATACACCACCGTCAGCGACGGGGTGTAGCCATTCGGCAGGTGCACCGCGCCATTGCTGTACTCGACCTGGCCGCCAAAGCGCAGCTGCATGTAGATGACGCCCAACAGGTGGACCAGCGCCACGTGCACCATGTAGAAAAACATCGGCGTGCGTCCGAACAGCGCCATCCATCCGATCGTGCGCACGCGCTCGAACAGCACCAGCAAGGCCAGCCCGATACTGCCAGTCACCAGCAAATACAGCAGCGAGGGCGGATATTTTTCCACGCGCATGAAGGACATCAGGTCAAACATGGCGCCATGCCCCTGCGGCGACCATGGCGTGGGGTCGCCATACAGATTGCCGGCGCGCAGGGCCACGAAGGCCAGCATCATCAGCGCGCTGGCCGCCAGCAGGAAACGCTGGCGCCTGGCCGCTTCCCAGCGAAATACGGGCCCCAGTGCATAGCCCGCCGCAATCCAGCCCAGCCAGGGCATCAGCGGGTATTTGATGAAGATGCCGTGTCCGCCGGGCAGGGGCGTGAAGCCGCCCTGGTGCCAGGCTTGCCACAGGATGCCGTCCGGCTTGAAACCATCGAGCAGGTTGTGTGGCAGGATCAGCGCTGCGGCGATGGCTGCAATGGCCGGCTGCGGCAGCCAGACCAGCAAGGACAGCAGCAGCATGCCCATGCCGATCGCCCAGATCACCTGCAGGATCGCCACATTGAAGCCGAATTGCCAGCTGAAGCTCACCCACGTCATTTCCAGCAGCACCAGCAGGGCGCCGCGCGTGGCCAGGTAGCGCGACAAGGCCGGCGTGCCCTGCACCTGGCCGCGCAGGAAGGCCGAACTGCCGGCCAGCAGCACGAAGCAGGTCGCGCACAGGTGGGTGATCCAGCGCGTCCAGAACCAGGCCGGCGTGGTGGCCGCCAGGTCTTCGGCATTGAAGGGCGCCTGCCCAAAATAATCGCGCACATGGTCCAGCGCCATCAGGGCGATGACGAAGCCGCGCAGCATGTCGATGCTGTTCAGGCGGGCGGGTTTGAGCATGTTGCGGTCTCCGGCTGTGAGAATGTGCAGGAGCTTAGCAGAGCAGGGCCGGAAATAGTGCGCCTCGCTGCAGCTATTCTCGGTAGCGCGCAGCGATCGCAGGGTAGGCCTTGCTGCGAGCGAAGTCTTCTGCCGCGGCCTTGGCACGGGCGGCCACGTTCGCTGGCAGGCCGGCACGTGCATATAACACGAAGTCGGCCTGGCCCATGTCGGTCGCCTCCGAAAAGGCGCTGCGCGCCACGCCCTGCGCGGCAATCGCGTGTTGCAGGGCGAAGTCGGTGCCCATCACCTGGTCCAGCCGGCCCGCCAGCACCATTTGCACGCCCTGGGCGATGTCCTTGACACGGTGGATCTTCAGGCATTTGCGCCCGGCGATGTCGGCGTTGTACCAGGTACCGCGCACCATGCCGATGGTCAGCGAACACAGGGTCTCGGGCGTGACCGGCGGGCGGTCGGCGCGGCCGACGATGATGGTGCGCACGGCGAACAGGGTGGCCAGCGGTGTGCCGGCCTGGCGCAGCACCGGGCTGTCGAGGCCGATGGCCATGTCGGCCACACCGGCGTCGAGGTCATGCGCCATGCGCGCATAGACGATGGGCGCGGGGCGCAGCGGCAGCTTGGCCTGGCGCGCCAGCTCGGCCACCAGTTCGAGCAGGACGCCAGGATGCTCGGGCTGCGCGTGAAACACCCAGGGCGCCACGTCCGGCATCTCGACCTTCCAGCCGGGCGCCGGCGCTTCGGCGCGCGCCGGGCTTCCGAGCAGGCCCAGCACCAGCAGGCATGCCACGCTGGCAATGTGATCGAATCGATTCTCTTTCATACCTCCCCCAATACCATTGGTCGCTTGAGGGGCCCGTTCATGACAGGGCGGCGTTGAATTAGCAGAGCATGCCGCCAAACGGGTCGCTGACCGTCTTTTGCTGGTAGTCGATGCCGCAGAAGGCGGCGAAGTCGGCCAGGGTACGCGCCGTGCCCAGGCCATAGGTGCCGGGCAGGCCGTCGCCGCACAACAGGCGCGTCAGGCGCAGCTTGGCGCGCTCGGTCAGGTAGCTGCCACGGAAGGCGCGGTGGCTGTCGACGTCGCCGTGCCAGTGGTGGGTGTCGTGCGGGGTGTTGGCCTGCTTGTACAGGTGGTACAGCGGCACCCAGGTGGGGTGGAAGATGTCCCAGCCGCGCGTGTAGGCGCGCACGGACAGGCTTTGCTCTTCCCCGTGGAAGTACAGATAGGGATCGTAGGGCACTTCACCGACGAAGCTGCCGGCGCAGAAGATGAAGCCGGCCGCCATGTGGCAGCCGTTGACGGGGGCGTCGGTAAACAGGTGCTTGGCGATGAAGCGCAGGACCACTTCACCGTCGGTGAGCGGCGTCTCCGGGTGCGGGCGCAGCACCAGCGCGGTCTTGCCTTCGGGCCGCGTGTACTGGGGCGCGCCATTGACCATTTCAAACGGGTAGGGGTAGGTCGAGAGCACCGGCTTGGCCGAGCGTGCCAGCAGGCTGGCGTGCTGGCTGCGCAGGTTGGCGTCCCAGCCCTGCTCGAAGCACATGTGGGAATCGATCTGCAGCAGGAAGTCTTCGCCGTCGTACAGCGAAAAGGCCAGGTTGCGCGCCCAGCATACGCCCAGCGTGTCCTGCGGATGCACGTGCAGGTAGCGCACCTGGGCGCCAAAGGTCAGTTCGCGCACGGCGGCGCGCTGGTCGACGATGTGCTGGTCGATCACCGCAAAGCGCAGCAGGTCGGGCCGCTCGGCCTTGGCGACGGCGTCCTTGAGGGTGAAGAACAGCATCGGGTCGAGATAGGATGCGATGCTGACGAATATCGTCTGGTCCACGGCTCACTTTTCCTGTTTGATCGGTTTGTCCTTGTCGATCACTTCGCGGCAATCGCCTTTGAAGGTAGCGTTATCGTAATTGGTCCAGCCGAAACTGTCGACATAGCGTTTGTGCTGTTTGAACTGTTTGTTCACGAAACTCCACTCGAGGCGGTCGTTCGGGTAGCGGATGTCGCCCATGTCGAGCAGGGTGTGGAACACGTTTTCCGTCGCCAGGCGCGCCTTGCGGTGCTTGATCAGCTGTTCCACCTTTTCCGGGTAACGCTCCCGGAAGTCGTCCGAATACCAGACAAAGGCCGGCACGTGGAACTCGAACTGGGTATTGTGGCCGTGGAAGGCCAGGTTGCAGCCCTTGTCGTACAGGGTCTGGCCATGGTCGGCCACGTACATCAGCGAAGTCAGTTCCTTCGACTGGCGCAGCGTGTCGATCACCTGGGCCAGGAACCAGTCGGTGTAGAGGATCGCATTGTCGTAGCTGTTGTTCATCTGCGGCTTGATCTTCAAGTCGGTATAGGCCGGCTTGTCGACGCCATACAGCGAAGGCTGCCACTTGTCGAATTCCTTCGGGTGGCGCTGGCTGTAGTTCCAGTGGCTGCCCAGCGAGTGCAGCACGATCAGCTTTTTCGGCGCCGGGTCGGCCAGCGCGATTTTCAATGGGTCGAGCAGCACCTGGTCGAAGTTCGAATTGTTCGTGAAGCCGCCCAGGTTGAGGAACTGGATCACATCCGCTTCCTTGGCAAACACCGACACGGGCGTGTCGAACTGGCCAAACGAGATCTGGTTCGACAGCCAGAAGGTCTTGAAGCCGGCTTCCTTGTAGGCCGTCAGGAAGGACTTCTCGTGGAAGCCGTCTTTCAGGCTCTGCATGGCCGGCTTGCGCGAAATGATGACCGGTACCGACAGGCGCGTCGCCGACACGGCCGTGATCACGTCCGGCAGTACCACCAGGTTCGATTCCTTTTTGAGCAGGGGATTGGTGTCGCGCTCGTAGCCGTTCAGGCTCCAGCGGTCGTAGCGCGACGATTCGCCGATCACCATGACCACCACTTCCGGCTTGTCCGAAGGCGTGGCCTGGCCGGCGCCGAACTTGAAGCTGGCGCTCTTCTGGCCCAGCTCGGAGAGGTATTTGCGCTCGTTATAGAAGTCCACCCCGCGCGCCATCAGGCCGTAGGGCCAGGAATGGGCGAAGGCGTCGAAGTCGAAAGGCAGCTTGGCCCAGTGGGGCAGGGCGCGCCATTTCAGGCCGGTGCGGTCGGCACCATCGACGGCGGCCGCGTCCGGATCGGACGGCTCTTCCTCTTCTTCCTCTTCCTCGCTGCCACTGGCACTGGCGCTCACGCTGGCGCTCACGCTGGCGCTCGGCTTGGACGCCGAGGCGGACACCGACGCCGAAGCGGACGCCGATGCGGGTTTTTCCGCGATCCCGAATTCATTGCCATACGCCCACACGCCGGCACCCGCGGCCAGCAGCGCCAGGGCCACCCAGCGCGACACGTCGTGCCAGTCGAAGTCGCGCGTCTTGCGCGCGATGCGGAACGTGGTGATCCACCAGGCGATGACGGCCACCATCACGCCACCCATCAGCCAGACCTTATTGCCGAGGAATTCCATCGCCTCGCGCGGGCTGGTCTCGGCGATGATGCCCAGGTGGTGGGTCGAAATGCCCTGGCCATAGAAGATGAACAGGTAGATTTCCGTCGGCATGGCCAGGAAGGCGGGGATCAAGAGCCAGTGGAACCAGGCCGGGCGCTTGAAAACGGCCCAGGCGGCCAACCAGGCCACGGCTTCGACGCCGGCCACCTGCCAGGGCCGCTCGAGCGGCTTGCCGAGGAACTGGGGCACGAAAGGCACGGCCGACAGCACCAGGTAGGTCAGCATCAGATACACATTGGCGGGGCGCAGCAAAAATCGCATGGACGGCTAACTATCGGCAAAAAGGGTCTATTATCCCGGCTTTTGCCCCCCCTGACCACGACTAAGTACTTGACTAATCAAGTAAATCTGCTGCGCACACCGGGCCAGAAAAGCCCGAAAGTGATTGACCGGGTGAATCTTCAAGTCTATACTCGCGGGTTCTCGGTTTTATTTTGCACAGTTTTCGAGGTCTTCCAGCCGCTCCTTCGGTGAGTGGCTATTCGCGCCTCTGCTGTGTTCGAAGCGGGACTAGGTTTTAGTCCCCGGGCAACCGCCCGGGTTATCAACGTTGTAATTTTGTTGGATTTAGAACGATGCCAACCATCAATCAACTGATTCGCCAGCCGCGGGTATCCATTACCGCCAAGAGCAAATCGCCGGCGCTGGAAAACAGCCCGCAGAAACGCGGCGTATGCACCCGCGTTTACACGACGACTCCAAAGAAGCCAAACTCGGCTCTGCGTAAAGTCGCCAAAGTTCGCCTGACCAACGGTTTCGAAGTCATTTCGTACATCGGCGGTGAAGGCCACAACCTGCAAGAACACAGTGTCGTGCTGCTGCGCGGCGGCCGTGTGAAGGACTTGCCGGGTGTGCGTTACCACATGGTTCGCGGTGCACTGGATACCCAGGGCGTTAAAGACCGTAAGCAAGCTCGTTCCAAGTACGGTACGAAGCGCGCGAAAGCCAGCAAGAAGTAATTCTTGTTTTGTATTTTTAGATAAGTTGAACCGGCCGGAAGGCCGAGTAAGTGGATGGTCATGATGACCACCGCGAGTGCGCTAGCCGCGCTCAACTGAAGATAAAGGAATCGAAATGCCACGTCGTCGTGAAGTCCCCAAACGCGAAATCCTGCCAGATCCAAAATTCGGCAACACGGATGTCGCCAAGTTCGTCAACGTTCTGATGCTGTCCGGTAAAAAATCGGTCGCAGAGAACATCATCTACGGTGCTTTCGAGCACATCAAGAGCAAGTCCGGCAAGGACCCGCTCGAAGTGTTCGCCACCGCGATCAACAACTGCAAGCCACTGGTCGAGGTGAAATCCCGCCGTGTTGGCGGCGCCAACTACCAGGTGCCAGTTGAAGTGCGTCCAGTGCGCCGTATGGCCCTGTCGATGCGCTGGCTGCGTGAAGCTGCCAACAAGCGCAGCGAAAAATCCATGCCACAACGCCTCGGCGGTGAGCTGATGGAAGCGGCTGAAGTCCGCGGCGGTGCAATGAAGAAGCGTGACGAAGTTCACCGCATGGCTGAAGCGAACAAGGCGTTCTCGCACTTCCGCTTCTAATAAATAGGCCCAACCCCGCAAGCGGGGCGGCCATGGTTCTGTTGTTCGAGGCCGGGCTCATTTTGTTCTCAAAATGCCGCTCGGTTTTGTCCATTCAAAGATTTAGGAATAATTATGGCACGCAAGACCCCCATTGAGCGCTACCGCAATATCGGTATTTCCGCTCACATCGACGCTGGCAAAACCACGACGACCGAGCGCGTCCTGTTCTACACGGGCGTGAACCACAAGATTGGCGAAGTGCATGATGGCGCGGCCACCATGGACTGGATGGAGCAAGAGCAGGAAC
>JAZJYP010000208.1:0-13724 GCA_040390345.1 Pseudomonadota bacterium
CGATTACACCCGTGTCCGAATGTCAGATGTGACCCCGAAGGTAGAGCCCGTGTCCAAATGTCAGATGTGACCCCGACGTTTTCAACTACTGCGTTGCTGCCGTTGGCATGTAGCGCTGCTCGATTCGGCGCCACTGCGGATCCTCGCCCAGCTTGTGAATTGCGGGCGCCAGCTTGTCGAATACCGCGCGCATTGACGGCGGCACCAGGAAGCGCCGTGCCGTCGGCTTGCCCGGCAGCGCTTCGGAGATGATGCCAACCTTGAGGCGATGGGTGCGCGTGTAATAGCGGAACACCGACTCACTGACGACGATCACATTGATCCTTCCCCGCATCAGCTTGTCGAGGTTGCGTTCCTCCGTCGCCGCTTCGTCGCGCACGAACTTTTCCGCGTTGATCCACTCATCGACACCGGGATACACGTAGCCCAGCGTGACGCCAATGCGCGTGCCTTCACCCGCCACGGGCTGACCGAAGAAGAAGGGATTGCTGGCATACGAGACCAGCACGAAGCCGTCGTGTGCAAACGGTTCAGTCCACAAGAATTTTTCCTGCTGCTTGTCGCCCACCCACTCGGGCATCATGCCGATGACGATGCCATCGAGCGTGCCGGCATCGAGTTCGACCTGCAAGCGTTTGCGTGGCATGGTCGCCAGGCGAAATTCGATGCCATCGAGCTTGAGGCGGTTCAGGTAGGCCACCGCCTCCGGATACAGGCCCGTTTTCGCGTCGATCACCAGGGGCGCGAAGGTCGCGTTGGTGTAGACGGTGATGCGCTCGGCGTGCGCGGCGCCGCAGGCCAGCCAGAACAGGGCGAGGAGCCAGCGCCGCACGGCAGCCTTATTTGTAGATGCCGCAGGCGACGTAGAGATGGTCGACCTTTTCGACGTAGGTCTGCTTCATTTCCATCGCCTGGGTCGTCTGGTTTGACCATTTGTATTCGAGCCAGCCGTGACCTTTGGTATCGCCAATCTCGATCAGGTTCTGGATGAAGTATTTGCCGTCCGCGTCCTTCAATTGCTTGACGTTCTTGCCCACCAGGCGCGCGTTGACGCCATTGGCGACCGTGGTGCCATCCTTGTCGATGACGAAGATATAGAGGTCGCGGTCGACGAAGGGGCCCTTGCTGTTGTTGAATTCCGCCAGTGCCGTATCGCGCCCCTTGGCCTTGACCAGTGCCACCGCTTTCTTGACCAGGGCGACCGCTTCATCGGCCGTGCCCTTGTCGGCCGCGCAGGCGCCAAGAGTGAAAAAAGCCAGGACAAACCCGAGCAGAATTTTCTTCATGCTGCACTCCTTGAAAAGAAATGACGGTGAAGAAAATGCTACGTCTTTGACCGGGAAATGTCACGCGTTTCCCCGGGAGTGTTGTTGTTCAGGCGCTGTGGCGGCGGGGCTCGGAAATCAGGTCCCGCCCGTCAGATTGCGAGGCGCGCATCTTGAGGGCGTCACCGAGCATGACAAGGACGGGGCCGTGCGCTTCGCCCAGGCCGCGCGCGAGCGTGGCCAGGGTCAGGCGCACGATGCGTTGGTTCGGCAGGCTGCAATTTTCGATGACGACGACGGGCGTGTCTGGCTTGCGGCCCTGGTCCAGCAGGCGCTGGGCCGTGGCGATGGCTTCGCGCCCGCCCATATACTGCACCAGCGTGTCGGTGTCGGGAATGGCGGCGTGTTCGCTGTGTTCAGGCGCAGTGCTGGAGGTGAAAAAGGCGACGCTGCGCGCGACGCCGCGCTTCGTCAATGGCTGCTTGGTGGCGGCCGCTGCCGCCAGGGCGGTAGTGATGCCGGGGACGACTTCGACCTCGATGCCCGCTTCTTCGAGCGCGCGCAGTTCTTCATCGGCGCGGCCGAACATCATCGGGTCGCCGCCTTTCAAACGCACGACAATCGCGTGCTTGTGGGCCTGGTCGACCATCTGCTTGTTGATGAAGGCCTGGGCCGTCGAGAGCTGGCCGCAGCGTTTGCCGACCGGGATCTTCACGGCCTGTGGGCACAGGGCCAGCATCTCCTCGGTGACCAGGGCGTCGTGCAGCACGGCGCCGGCTTGCGCCAGCAGGCGCGCGCCGCGCACGGTGATCAGGTCCTGGGCGCCGGGGCCGGCGCCGATCAAATAGACTTTTCCGAGGGTGCTCATGGTGCTTCCTTTATTCGCCAAGCCGGATCATGCCGGCGGCGACGGTCTGGTGGGTCACTTCGTCGATCAGGATGAAGGCGCCGGTGGCGCGCACGTCGGCGTAGGCATCGGCCGCCAGCGGCTGCTGCACCGTCAAAGCCACTCGGGCGATGTCGTTCAGTTTCAGTCCTTCGGCCGCGCGGCGCTCCTGGGTGTTGATGTCCAGGAGCGAGTTGATCGCCGTGACCTTGGCCGCGGTCTGCTTGGTGCCGTGCTTGATCCAGTATTTGCGGCGCAGGTCGAGCGGCTCGTCCGACATCCAGCACACGTCCGCGGTGACGGTCTTGAGCAGGGTCGCGGGCCGGTCGGCGCCGGCCAACAGGTCGCCGCGCGAGATGTCCAGGTATTCATTGAGCAGCAGCGTGACCGACTGGCCAACCACGGCCGACAGGTGCGAGCCTTCCAGCGTGACGATGTCCTTGACGGTGGCGCTCTGGCCGGATGGCTGCACCACCAGCTTGTCGCCGACGCTGACCTTGCCGGCCTCGATGCGGCCCATGTAGCCGCGGAAGTCCTTGGCCTCGTGGCCGTTATGGCGCGCCACCAGCTGCACCGGGAAACGGAACGGCGCATGGTGCGATTCGTCGTACACGGACAGCGATTCAAGCAGTTCGATCAGGGTCGGCCCCTGGTACCACGCCATGTTCTCGCTCGTCTCGACGACATTGTCGCCCGTCAGCGCAGACAGGGGAATGGGGGTGATGTCGCGCAAGCCGAGCGTGGCGGCGAACTCGCGGTAGGCCTTGACGATGCGCTCGTACACGGCCTGGTCGTAGCCGATCAGGTCCATCTTGTTGACGGCCACGACCACATGCTCGATCTGCAGCAGGTGGGCGATGGTGGAGTGGCGCTTGGTCTGGATCAAGAGGTCGACACCGCCATCTTCGCGCAGCTTCACTTTCGACACGTCGATCAGGATGATGACGGCGTCGGCGGTCGAGGCACCGGTGACCATGTTGCGCGTGTATTGCTCGTGGCCGGGCGTATCGGCGATGATGAATTTGCGCTTGGGCGTGGCGAAGTAGCGGTAGGCCACGTCGATGGTGATGCCTTGCTCGCGTTCGGCTTCGAGGCCGTCGGTGAGCAAGGACAGGTCGATCGTGTCGCCCACGGTGCGCTTGTTCTTGGCGCGCGAGACGGCGGCCAGCTGGTCGGCGAAGATGCCTTTGCTGTCGAACAGCAGGCGGCCAATCAGGGTGCTCTTGCCGTCGTCGACGGAACCGGCGGTGATGAAGCGCAGCAGGCCGCGTTCAGTCAGTTGTTCGTTCAGTGCGTTCATCAGAAGTATCCTGCTTTTTTACGTTTTTCCATCGACGCTTCGGAGGTCTGGTCGTCCATCCGGGTGGCGCCGCGTTCGGTGATCTGGGTGACGGCCGTCTCGGCGATGATCGCTTCCACCGTCGCAGCGTCCGAACTCACGGGGCAGGTGCACGAAATGTCGCCCACGGTGCGAAAGCGCACGACCTGGGTTTCCACCGTTTCGCCGGCCAGCGCGGGCGTCAAGTCCGTCAGCGGCACCAACAGGCCGTTGCGTGGAATGACCTGGCGCTCGTGGGCGAAGTAGATCGGCGGCAGTTCGAGCTGTTCGCGGGCGATGTACTGCCACACATCGAGTTCGGTCCAGTTCGAGATCGGGAATACGCGCATATTCTCGCCGGGATGGACGCGCGTGTTATACAGGTCCCACAGTTCCGGGCGCTGGGCCTTCGGGTCCCACTGGCCGAATTCGTCGCGGAAGGAGAAGATGCGCTCCTTGGCGCGGGCCTTCTCTTCATCGCGGCGGGCGCCGCCGATGCAGGCGTCGAAGCCGTGTTCGGCGATGGTCTCCAGCAGCGTGACCGCCTGCGCGGCGTTGCGCGAATCGGTCAGCGGATTACGCAGGCGCACCGTGCCTTTTTTGATCGACTCTTCAACCGAGCCGACGATCAGGCGCTCGCCCAGTTCGGCCACGCGCTTGTCGCGGAAGGTGATCACCTCGGCGAAGTTATGGCCGGTGTCGACGTGCACCAGCGGGAACGGGAATTTGCCGGGACGGAAAGCCTTCTCCGCGATGCGCAGCAAGACCACCGAGTCTTTACCGCCCGAGAACAGCAGCGCGGGGTTGCTGCATTCGGCCGCGACTTCGCGCATGATGTGGATCGCTTCCGATTCCAAAGCGTCGAGGTGGCGCGAATTCACGTGCGCGGCGTGGTTTTCAACTAAAGCGTTCATGGACTATGCCTATTCTTTTGTGTGGCGCGCTTACGCTGCCACGGATTTAATGCGTATCAGTTTGCCGTCGACCATGTGCAGGCCGCACTCTTTTGAATCGGGATTCTCCCACCACCAGCGGCCGGCGCGGACGTCTTCACCCGGTTCGATGGCGCGCGTGCAGGGGGCGCAGCCGATCGATGGATAGCCCTGGTCGTGCAGCGCGTTGTACGGCACGCCGTTGTCGCGGATGTAGTTCCAGATGTCTGCCTCCGACCAGTCGGCCAGTGGATTGAACTTGGTCATGAGGTGAGCCGGATCGTCTTCTTCCACCATCAGCGAGGTGCGGGTGGCCGACTGCGCGCGGCGCTGGCCGGTGACCCAGGCCTTGTTGCCAGCCAGGGCGCGGCCCAGCGGCTCGACCTTGCGGATGCGGCAGCACTCGCGGCGCATCTCGACGCTGTCGTAGAAGGCGTTCAGGCCGTTCTGCGCGACGTAGGCGTCGACCGCTTCGGTCTGCGGCTTGTACAGCGCGATCTCGTAGCCGTCGTAATGCTCCTTGACGCGGTCCAGCATGGCCAGCGTTTCAGGATGCAGGCGTCCGGTTTCGAGCGAGAAGATGCCGATATCCAGTTTGCCCTTCAGGATCAAGTCGGTCAGCACCATGTCTTCGGCCGCCAGGCTGGAGGCGAAGACCGCCGGGCTGTGGTCCTTGACGATGCGCGCCAGCGTGGCGTTGGTGTCGGCAATCAGCTTGTTGAGGTCACTCATGGCTGCTCCGATCAGATGCCGTAGCCGGCGTCGCCGGGATTGACGCCGACGTTGCGGGCATGGCGACGGAACAGCGGCGCCTTCTGGTCCACCGATGCCTGGTAGGTCTCCGAGAAATCGGACAGGCCTTTGAGCGCATCATGGATGTTGCGGTCCGGGCGCGTGGCGTAGGCGTCGAAGCCGACGCGCTGCATCGAGAACAGCTGGTCGCGCAGCACGTCGCCGATGGCGCGCAGTTCGCCCGTGTAGCCCAAGCGCATGCGCAGGGTGTAGGCGATCGAATAGCCGCGGCCATCGGTAAATTTCGGGAAGTCGACGGCGACGACGGCGAACTTGTCCAGTTCGCCCTTGAGCACTTCCGGGCGCTCGTCGCTGGCGATCCACACGCCCACGAGGGCGGCCAAGGTGGCTTTTTGCGCCTGCCACACGGCCAGCGGCACGATCACCTTGCCGGCCGGGATAGCGACAGTGGCGGCCTCCTGGCCTTCTTCGAGGCGCAGCACGGTCCAGTCGTCCTGCACTACTTCACGGTTCTTGATGATGTCACGCATATTCGTCTTCCCCAACCAGTGCACCCGCCTTGATCGGCGTGGCGTAAACATGTTCCTTGAAGGGCGCGATGCCCAGGCGCTGCGCGGTGTCGACGAAGCGCTCTTCCTCGAAGCGTTCGCGCACATACACCTGCAGCAGGCGGTCGATCACTTCCGGCATTTGCAGGGACGAGAAGGAGGGGCCGATGATCTTGCCGATGGCGGCGTTATTGCCCTGCGCGCCGCCGATCGAGACCTGGTACCACTCGCTGCCATCCTTGTCCACGCCCAGCACGCCGATGGAGCCGACGTGGTGGTGGCCGCAGGCGTTGATGCAGCCCGAGATATTGAGTTCGATCTCGCCGATATCGTGCTGGAAGTCGAGGTTGTCGAAACGCTCGGCGATGGCGGCGGCGATCGGCAGCGACTTGGCGTTGGCCAGCGAGCAGAAGTCGCCGCCGGGGCAGCAGATCATGTCGGTCAGGAGGCCGATATTGGGCGTGGCCAGGCCGTTGGCCTTGGCTTCCTGCCACAGCGCGAACAGGGCCGTTTGCTTGACGTCGGCCAGCACCAGGTTCTGTTCGTGCGTGACGCGCAGTTCGCCGAAGCTGTAGCGCTCGGCCAGGTCGGCCACGAAATCGATTTGCGCTGCAGTGGCGTCGCCCGGCGGCACGCCGGTCTTCTTCAGCGACAGCACGACGGCGGCGTAGCCCGGCACCTTGTGCGCCTTGACGTTGCGCTTGAGCCAGTTGGCGAAGGCCTTGTTGTCCGGATGCGCAGCCAGCGGGTCGATGGCGGGCAGGGTCTCGTAAGCGGGCGGCTCGAAGTAAGCGAGCACGCGCGCCAGTTCTTCGTCCGTCACGGTCGATTCGCTGCCTTTCAGGTCGACCCATTCTGCTTCGACCTGGCGCGTGAATTCTTCCAGGCCCACCGCTTTCAAGAGGATCTTGATGCGGGCCTTGTACTTGTTGTCGCGGCGGCCGTACTGATTATAGACGCGCATGACCGCTTCGATATAGGTCAGCATGTGCTCGCGCGGCAGGAATTCGCGCACGACGCTGCCCAGGATCGGCGTGCGGCCCATGCCGCCACCGACCATGACCTTGAAGCCGATCTCGCCGGCGTCATTGGTGACGACGGTGAGGCCGATATCGTGCACGGCGATGGCGGCGCGGTCTTCCACGGCGCCGTTGATGGCGACCTTGAACTTGCGCGGCAGGGCGGCAAATTCGGGGTGGAAGGTTGACCACTGGCGCAAGATTTCGGCGTAAGGACGCGGATCGATCAGTTCGTCGGCGGCCACACCGGCGAATTCGTCGCTCGTGATATTGCGGATGCAGTTGCCCGAAGTCTGGATGGCGTGCATCTCCACCGAAGCCAGGTCGGCCAGGATGTCGGGCGTCTGGTCCAGCTCGATCCAGTTGAACTGGATGTTCTGGCGCGTCGTGAAGTGGCCATAGCCGCGGTCGTATTTGCGGGCGATGTGGCCGAACATGCGCATCTGGCTCGAGGACAGCAGGCCATAGGGCACGGCGATGCGCAGCATGTAGGCGTGGCGCTGCATGTAGAGGCCGTTTTGCAGGCGCAGGGGCAGGAATTCGGCTTCGGTCAGCTCGTCGGCAATGCGGCGCCGGACCTGGTCGCGGTACTGATTGATGCGTTCCTTGACGATGAGGTGGTCGTATTGATCGTAGCGGTACATGGTCAGTCCAAGGGTAAAGTAGCGTTCATGGTAATAAAATGCCCCTATATTCCAAACAACTAAGAATTTATTTGCTTATATGCGTATCGGGCATAAGCATTCTTATAAAATGGCATCATGAACCTACATCAACTGCGTTTCGTGCGCGAAGCCGTGCGCCAGAACTACAACCTGACCGATGCCGCCAAGGCCCTGTTCACGTCCCAGCCGGGGGTGTCCAAGGCCATTATCGAACTCGAAGAGGAGCTCGGTGTCGATATTTTCACGCGCCATGGCAAGCGCATCCGCGGCCTGACCGAGCCGGGGCGCCTCGTGCTCGAGTCGGTCGAGCTGATCATGCAGGAAATCGACAGCTTGAAGCGCATCGGCAAGGAATACGCGGCCCAGGACAGCGGCAGCTTCACCATCGCCACCACCCACACCCAGGCGCGGTATACGCTGCCCAAGGTGGTGCAAGCGTTCATGCTGAAGTATCCCAAGGTACGCCTGTCGCTCTTGCAGGGCAACCCGCGCCAGATCGCCGACATGGTCCAGCGCGACCAGGCCGACCTGGCCATCGCAACCGAATCGGTGGCCGGCGTTGACGGATTGATCACCTTGCCATGTTATCAATGGGAACACGTGGTGGTGGTGCCGCCCGAGCATCCTTTGCTCAAATCGAAGGCCGTTTCGCTCGAAGAAATCGCCGCCTACCCCGTGATCACGTATGATGGCGCCTTCGCCGGCCGCAGCAAGATCGACCATGCCTTCGGCCTGCGCGGCTTGAAGCCCGACGTGCTGCTCGAGGCCATCGACGCCGACGTCATCAAGACCTATGTGGAGCTGGGCATGGGCATCGGCATCATCGCGGGCATGGCCTTCGACGCCGAGCGCGACAAGAACCTGCGGGCCATTTCGGTGGGCCACCTGTTCGGCATGAATGTCTCGCGCGTGGCCATCAAGCAGGGCGCGTATTTGCGCAGCTACATTTACACCTTCATTGAATTGCTGGCGCCTACGCTCAACCGCAAGATGGTCGAATCGGCCATGAGCGGCGCCAAGGAAAACTACGAGCTTTAAGGAACACCATGATTACCGATTCGCTGGTCAAATATTACGCCGACATCGCGCAGGAATACGACCGCATCTACGACAAGGAAGAACGCCAGGACGAGCTCGACGAGCTGCACGAGCGCGTAGGCGAACTGCTCGATGGCCACACGGTGCTGGAAATCGCCTGCGGCACCGGCTACTGGACCGACACCCTGGCCGTTGCCGCCGACGCCGTGCTGGCCACCGATGTGAACCCGGCCATGCTGAACGTGGCGCGTGCGCGCGGGCTCAATGCCGATGTCGTCACCTTCGCCGAGGCTGACGCCTATGACCTGCCCGAATCGGTGGGCCAGTACACGGCCTGCTTCGCCGGTTTCTGGTGGTCGCACGTCAAGCGCGAAGACCAGGACCGCTTCCTCAAGCAGCTGCGTGCCAAGCTGGGCAAGGACGTGTTGTTCGTCACGATCGACAACAGCTTCGTTGAAGGCAACAGCACCGTCATTGCGCGCACCGATTTGGAAGGCAATACCTACCAGATCCGCACCAGCGGCAAGGGCGAGCGCTACGAAGTGTTGAAGAATTATCCGGCCGACAGCAACCTGCGCAAGCGCTTTGCCAACCACGCGCGCGAAATCCGCATTGAGCGGCTCGAGTATTACTGGCTGTTGTCTTGCCGCCTCAAGTGAGGTGTTCGTATGGTCCCATGGCCCCACGCGCTGTGGCGCGTTTGCTGCATGTAGTAAAAAGTTTCACGTTGTCATGAAGATGAAGTATTTGCTGTGCATGATCCTTGCCCAGCAGTACTTCTCAACTTCAATGTGAAAATCAACGTGAAAAAACTTACCCTCGCAGCAATCCTGTTCGCCGCCTTTGGTGGCCTCGCCCACGCCGCTGAATCGTCGGTCGTCATTTATGGCGCCATCGATGACAGCCTGGCCAAAGTCACGGACAAGACCCTGGCGATGACCAAGCGCGACAGCAACAAACTCGGCTTCAAGGGCACGGAAGACCTGGGCGATGGCCTGAAGGCTCTGTTCCAACTGGAAATGCGCTTCGAACCGGACACCGGCACTGTGGAGTCAAGCACCCGTCCGCTGTTCCAGGGCCAGACCCGCGTCGGCCTGCAAGGCAGCTTCGGCATGATCCGCGTCGGCCGCGGCGTGACCGCGCTGCAGGACGCCAAGGACGCCTTCGATCCGTTCAACGGCATTTCGGGCACGCCAGGCTTCAAGTCCGACGTGGAAGTGGCCGGTTACACCAGCCAGCCGCTCGACGCCGCCGGCAGCTCGAACGACCGCTTCAATAACGCCGTCTGGTACAACAGCCCGGTCGTCTCCGGCATGCAGCTGAACCTGACCGTGGGCAGCAAGGAAGCCAATGGCGGCCCGGCCGTCGTCGGCCGCGGCACCGCAGCCGCTCCCCAGTACGCCGCTGGCGCTGAAGCGTCGGCCAATCCGTTCTCGGTCGCTGCCACCTTCAAGCAAGACGCGATCGCCGCGATGGTCGGCTACGAGCGCAACACGGTGGAAACGAAGCTGTGGCACGCTGGCGTGTCGGTGATGGCGATGCCGGAACTGAAGCTGATGGCCACCTACGCGCGCCAGGACCAGGACCACTCGAAGGCCACCAATGCCCAGACCAAGGGCTGGCTCGTTGGCGCCAACTACACCGTTGGTGGTGGCCGCTTCCTGATCGGCTATGGCCAGAAGAAGCCTGACGGCGTCGTCGCGACCAAGGAAACCTCGGTCGGCTACGAGTACAACCTGTCCAAGCGCACCTTCCTCTACGCTGACGCGTCGAGCAAGAAGGCCGCCACGACCGTGTCCTACTACGGCATCGGCATTCACCACAACTTCTGATTCACTGCAGGGGCAGGGGCGGCGCGATCGCGATATTGGCGGCGCCTGGTGGGTAACGCGCTTCGCGCTCACCCACCGTACGCCAGTGCCAATGGCGCGGGCCGTGGCGTAGGGTGGGTGAGCGCGACGCGCGTTACCCACCACGCGCCGCCACGAACGCTTACATTTGCTTGAACAGGTGCAGGAAACTGCGGCTCACTTCGAGCTTGTCCGGCTTGCCCTTGATGAGCACGAGGTGGCGCCCGCGGATGTCGCGCGTGACGCCTTCGATGGCGTTGACGTTGACCAGGGTGGCGCGGTGGATCTGCCAGAACAGCGCCGGGTCGAGTTCTTCGGCCAGGTCGCGCACCGGTTTGCGGATCAATGCTTCGAAACGCTCGGTCTGCACGCAGGTGTATTTTTCGTCGGAGCGGAAGAACAGGATTTCTTCGACCGGGATCATGCGCAAGTCCTGGCCGATCGAAGCCTGGATCCATTGCAGGTATTTGGGTTTGGGCGCGGCCATCTTTTCGGCCAGTTGCGACAGCATCGCCGTGACCGAATCGTTGACCGCTTCCTTGGGCGTGGCCAGGCGCGTCTTGAGGCGCTCGACCGTCACCTTCAGGCGCTCGGGCTCGGGCGGCTTGAGCACGTAGTCGACCGCGCCGCGCTCGAACGCTTCGACCGCGTACTGGTCGTAGGCAGTGACGAACACGATCTGGCTCTGGTTGCCGATTTCGCGCGCCGCTTCCATGCCGGTCTTGCCTGGCATGCGGATGTCGAGGAAGGTCAGGTCGGGCTTGAGCTCGGCAACCAGGGACACGGCTTCGTCGCCGTTCTTGGCTTCGCCGACGATCTCCAGTTCTGGCCACACCTCGGAGAGGCGCATGCGCAGCTGGTCGCGCATCAGTCGTTCGTCGTCAGCAATGATTGCGGTAGGCATGGTGTGGCAGGCGAATGGTTAACAGTGACAATTATTCAATACATCGGCGCTTTAATCAATCTACTTCGATAGCTGGTACGGCACTTCGATGGTGGCGATCACGCCCGACGGTTCATTGGCGGCGATATGCAGCTGGCCGGCGTCGCCATGCAAGAGTTTGAGGCGCTCGCGGATGGTCGGCAGGCCCAGGCCGGTGCCGTCGCTGGGCACCACGCCAAAGCCGACACCGTCGTCGGTGACGATCACGCGCAGCTTGCTGTGCGCCACTTCGGCGACGATCTTCAGGGTGCCGCCTTCAGGCTTGCATTCGAGGCCGTGCTTGATGGCGTTTTCCACCATCGACTGCAGCATCATCGGCGGGAAGGCGGCCGTGCGCAGGCCGTCGGGGATTTGCATGTCGACGGTGAGGCGCTCTTCCATGCGCATCTTGAGCAGGTTCAGGTAGGCGCGCACCATGTCCGCTTCGCGGCCGAGGTTGGTGACGACGGCGTTGTCGCGCATTTGCGGCAGCACCGCGCGCAGATACTGGATCAGGCTGCGCTGCATGGCCGAGGCGCGCGGCGGATTGGTTTCGATCAGGTGCTCGACCGAGGCGAGGGTGTTGAACAGGAAGTGCGGTTCGACCTGGGCCTGCATCATCTGCATCTTCGCTTCGGAGAGCTGGCGCTCCATCGAAGCGCGCTCGGCGGCGGCGTTGGCGCTCTGGGTCTGGGCTTCGGCGCGCTTCTTGCCGCCCACCAGGGCCTTGGTGGCAAACAGGGCCAGCACCAGCAGGGTCACGAAGCTCTTGAACCAGGTCGAGGCCTGCTTGTGGTAGCGCGTGACCTTTTGTTCGGCGGCGTCGTCGACGGCCGCTTCGATGGCGTTGGAGAGCTCTTCGCCGATCTGTGGCGGCAGGTCGATATGGACTTCTTCGTCGGCGCCGCTGTCGGCATGCTTGCCCAGCTTGGCGGGCGGGGCCGGCGGGGCGGGCACGACGGGCGCCTCCGCGCCGGCCGGCGCTTCCGGCGCTTCAGGCGCCTCGACTGCGGCACTGGCGCCACGCTTGTTGGCCTTGCGCGGATTGAAGTGGATGCCGCTGTCGTCGATCAGGATATTGCTCTCGCCCTTGTCCTTGCGCGGTTTTTTGTCCGAATGCACGACCACTTCTTCCGAGGGGCCGGAGAACAGCTCATCTTGCAGGATCGAGCCGGCAATCAGGGCCAGGGCCGCAAACAGGAAGAATTTCCACCATGACAGCTGGGTGACCCAGGTGGTGACCGCATCGAAGGCGCGGTGCAGCCAGTCGAGGGCGGCGGCGAGTTGGTCGGAGGAAGGACGGCGTACTTGCATGAAGGTTCCGAATTAAGCAAAAAACAGGGCAGCTGCGAGTGTACCCGACAAATTCTGTTGGGACGATGCAACTTTAAGCCCGGGGCGGCGGGGCGGCCACGCGTTTGCGACAGGCTGCACGATGGCGCGACCAGAATGCAGGGGGCGGGAATGACCTGTGACATTGTGCGCGGGCGTCCTTGCGCGGTATGATGGGCGGCGGCCGCTCGTGCCGGCCACTGACCCACTCCAAGAAAAGGATGCCCCGATGTCCGCTGACTCCAAAACCTATCGCCTCGTCACGCGCAGCGACTTTGACGGTCTGGTGTGCGCAGTCCTGCTGAAACACCTGAACATGATTGATGAGATCCTCTTTGTCCACCCGAAGGACATGCAGGACGGGAAGATCGCCATCAGCGACAACGACATCACGACCAACCTGCCGTTCGTGGCCGGCGTGCACCTGGCGTTCGACCACCACTTGTCGGAAACGATCCGCAATACGGGCGAGCGCAAGAACCACATTATCCACCCGGAAGCGCCATCGGCGGCGCGCGTCGTGTACGACTATTACGGCGGCGCCTCGGCCTTTCCGGCCTCGTGGTTCGACATGATGGCGGCGGTCGACAAGGGTGACGCGGCGCGCTTTAACAAGGAAGAAGTGCTCAATCCGCAGGGCTGGGACTTGCTCAATTTCCTGATGGATGCGCGTACCGGCCTGGGCCGTTTCCGTGACTTCCGCATTTCGAATTATGCCTTGATGATGGACTTGATCGATTACTGCAAGAACCACACGATCGATGAAATCATGGAGCTGCCCGACGTGCGCGAACGCCGCGAGCTGTATTTCGAGCACGCCGACAAGTGCAAGGACCAGATCCGGCGCTGTGCGACGGTGCACCAGAACCTGGTGGTGCTGGACTTGCGGCGCGAAGAGACGATTTTCGCCGGCAACCGCTTCATCATCTACGCGATGTATCCGGAGACGAATATTTCGATCCACGTGTTGTGGGGGCTGAAGAACCAGAACACGGTGTTCGCGACCGGCAAATCGATCCTGAACCGGAGCTCGAAGACGAATATCGGCGCCCTGATGCTCGAATACGGCGGCGGTGGCCACGAGAATGCCGGCACCTGCCAGGTCGACAACGACATGGCCGAAGAAGTGCTCGGCGCCCTGATCAACCGCATCAACAGCGAGGGCTAATGAAAATGGGGTCAAACCCGGCAACTTG
>JAZJYP010000209.1:0-10775 GCA_040390345.1 Pseudomonadota bacterium
CCTAAGCGCAGCGCTTAGGGTCTGTCCCCGATTTGTCCGGTTGCCGGGTTTGACCCCGCCGTATTACATGATGAGGGCCTTGACGGCTTCCCAGGCGGCGTTGCCGGAGTCGACCGCTTCGACGCGGTTGCGACCGCCTTCCTTGGCCGAATACATCGCGCGGTCGGCGGCCACCAGCAGCTTTTCCAGCGTGTCGAGCTGGGTCGGGACGATCGTCGCCACGCCCACGCTGACCGTGATCCAGGCCGATGTCGGCGAGCGGGGATGGGGCAGATGCAGGCTTTCGATATGGCTGCGGATCGATTCGGCCAGTCCAGCGGCGGCGTCGGCGGGCGTGTCGGCAAAGAGCAGCACGAATTCTTCGCCGCCATAGCGCGCCGCCAGGTCGGTCGGGCGCAACGCGTGCGCGGCGATCGTCGCGGCCACCTCTTGCAGGCAGGTGTCGCCTTCCGGATGGCCCAGCGTGTCGTTGTACAGCTTGAAGTGGTCGACGTCGAGCACCACCAGCGACAGCGGCGCTACATTGCGCATGGCGCGCTGCCACTCCTTTTCCAGAAAACTGTCGAAATGGCGGCGGTTGGCGATGCGCGTGAGCGGATCGACCAGGGCCGCATGCTGCAGCGCCGTCTCCGACTGCTTGTGGTGGGTGATGTCGTGCAGCAGGGCGATGAACAGGGGCTCGCGCGCGAGCATCGGCGTGACCGACATATCCATCGCGCGCACGCCGCCGCCATACAGGCGCAGCTGGGCCTCGCGCACGCCACCCGGTGGCGGCGTATCGGGATTGGCGGCGTAGGCGGAAAAATAGGCGAGGTATTCCTGCACCGGCGCCGGCGCGAGCAGCTCGCTCAGGTGGCGCCCGGCCAGCATCGCGCGGTCGTAGCCAAGCGCCTGGTCGCAGGCGGGATTGCTGAACTGGATGCGCCCGTTCGCTTCGATGATCATCAGGCCTTCGCCCAGGCTGTTGACGATGGTGCGCAGGCGGTCGGCCTGCTCCTGCTGGCTGTCGCTATGGCTGCGGATCTGCAGCTGGGTGCGTACGCGCGCGCACACTTCGGCCATGTGCAGCGGCTTGCCGATGTAGTCGACGGCGCCGATATCGAGGCCGGCGACGATGTCGTCGGTGTCGGTCCTGGCGCTCATGAAGATGACGGGAATGCGCGCCGTGCCGGCATAGGCCTTCAGGCGGCGGCAAGTCTCGAAGCCGTCCATGTCCGGCATGACGACGTCGAGCAGGATCAGGTCCGGGTGCACGCGCCGGGCAATCTGCAGCGCGCGCTCGCCCGAATTGGCGACAAAGGTCTGGTAGCCCTGCTGGACCATCATCTTGCGCAGCACGCTGACATTGGCCGGGGCGTCGTCGACGATCAGGATGGCGGCGTCGCGCCGCGGCGCAACAGGGGGCAGGCCGGAGGTTTGCATACAATGCGAAATCAGTAGTCTAACCTTGGGATCATACTGCCAGCGGCGTGAATACGGGGGTAATTCTGGCCTATCTTTACCAACAGGGGCGCAGCGGTTCGGCTTCTGTTAAGAAGACGCTACCACTGGTAAGCCACACTGACCGTCAGCGCGCGCGGCGCCATCGGCAAATCGAAGGGCAGCGCCAGGCCGGGCGCCACACTGGGCTCGCGCATATCGGCATTGAAGGCATTGCGCAAGGCGACGGCCAGGTTCCAGCCATGCTGGCGCGGTGTCGTGCCAACGGTCAGGTCGACGCTGGTGTAGTTTGCGATGGGCTTGCGGGCGTCGCCCTGCGCGCGCTGGCGTCCGGCCACCTGGTTGGCCTGGGCCGAGGCGCTCCAGCCGGAGACAAAGTCCCATTCGGTGCGCACGTTCAGGTGCTGGTGGGGTGCATAACCGGCATCGTGGCCGCTGGCGTCGTCGACGGTGCGCTGCCAGGCAAAGCTGCCCAGCACGCGCAGGCCGGCTGCGGCATTCCACTGCCACTCCGCTTCCAGGCCGTGGCCCGTTTGCGAGCCGGTGTTGGCATAGGTCGAGCCAGTGCCGGCAAGGGCATTGGGCATGGTGCGGATGATATTGCCCGAACTGGTACGGTACAAATTGAGATTGGCGCGCAGGTCGGCGGCCGCTTGCCATACCAGGGCCGCTTCCAGCGTGGCGCTGGTCTCCGGCCTGAGCGCGGGATTGCCGATGGCGACCGGATTGTAGGTGCCATATTCTTCGATAAAGGCCGGGGCGCGAAAGGCGCGCCCATACATCAATTTGGCGGTCAGGTCGAAACGGGCATCCCATACCAGGGCCATGCGCGGATTGGTGGTGGCACCGGCGTCGGAATAGCGGTCGTGGCGCACGCCGGCCGTGAGCATCCAGTCGCGCGCGAAGCCCCATTCGTCCTGGGCGTAGAAATAATCGATCTTGCGCCGGTGCGGGCGCAGGAAGGGCGTGGTGTTGCTGGTGTCGACGACGCCCGGCAGCGGAATCGGCAGGCCGGACGGGCTGTAGTTGAAGTTGCGCGTCTCGTGGGTGTAGTACAGGTCCAGGTCGTCGTGGCCGGCGCCCAGGCGCAACTGCTGGCCGGCCAGGCCGCTGTAGCCAACATAGCCGGACAGGCGCAGCGTGCGCTCGGACGTGTCGGGGCCGCCGATCATCCCGTCTGCGAACAAGCCGGTGGGAAAACGCAGGCCGGGCGGCAGCAACTGCAAGTCTTGCGGTGTGAGCTGGGTGTAGTGCAGGGAACTGAGCATGGCGCCGCCGCTCCAGTCGCGGGCGAACTGCTGGTCGGTCCAGGACAGGTCGGTGGTGATACGTTCGCTGCGCATCTTGCCCACCGGGTCGAGGGCGGAGGCGACACCGGCGCCGCTGCCCAGGTTGCGGCGCAGCTTGTAGCCGCCGCGCAGGCGCCATTTGCCCCAGGCCAGGTCGACGTTGGCGTCGATGGCGTCGCCGCCGGTGTTGACGGGACCGGGGGCCAGGCTGGCGTGGGTGCCGAACAAGGTATCGTTGCGGGTCTGGGCGTCGGCGGCGACGATGCTGCGCAAGCCGCCGGTGTGGCCGGCGCGCACGTAGGCCTGCACGTCCAGCTGCTCGCCATGGCCGCCATACTGGAGCCAGGCGTCGCGGCTGTGGAAGGCGCCGGCGCGCGCGCCCAGCTGCAGGCCGGGCGTGTCCTGCGCCGTTTTCGTGATGATGTTGACCACGCCCGAATAGGCGTCCGAGCCGTACAGGGCCGAGCCGGGCCCGCGGATCACTTCGATGCGGGCGATATGTTCGAGCGGATAACCGCCCCACAGATTGCCCTTGTTGGACTGGTACAGCGTGGTGATGGGGATGCCGTTCTGGAGCACCAGCAGCTGCGGCGCGAACTGGCTGAACACGCCGCGCATGATGTACAGCGGCGAATACACGTTGGCGCTGCGCTCGACGTGCATGCCGGGCACGCCTTCGAGCACCTGGTCGAGGTCGGTCGCGCCCATGGCCGCGATGTCGGCCGCGGTGATGACGGTGGCGACGGCCGGCGCGCGGCGCAAGGCGATGGCGCCGCCGGTGGCGATGCTGACCACGCCACCGTAGGCCAGTGCCAGTTCATCTTCTTCGGTCGCCGGTTCGGCCCAGGCGCTGCAGCAGGCCAGCGCCAACACGCTCAGTGCGAAACGTTGGCGCTGCGGCATGGGGCACCTCAGAGTTTATGGACCAGCTGGATGGCGAACGCGCGTCCCGGCAGGGGCAGGTCGAAGGGGATATTCCCCGGCGCCACGCTCGGCTCGCGCGCGTCGGCATCAAAGGCATTGGTGATCGTGGCGCGCGCTTCCCAGTTGCCAAACAGCTTGTCGCGGCGCAGGCTCAGGTCGCACGTGCTGTAGTCGGCGACGGTGGGACGGGTGTCGCCCGGCTGGCGCTTGCGCTCGGCCACGTGGTTGAGCGTCATGCTGGTGCTCCAGGACGGTGCCAGGTTCCAGTCGGCCCGTGCGAACATGCGCTGGTGCGGCGCCAGGCCGGCATCCTTGCCGCTCGCTTCATCGGTCGAACGCTGCAGCGACAGGTTGCCCGACAGGCGCAGCGCCGGCACCGGGTTCCAGCTCGCTTCCAGTTCCATGCCGTGGCCGGTCTGGTCGCCCGTGTTCTGGAACGTCTTGCCGGTGCTTGGATCGGCATTGGGGGTGGCCACGATGATGTCGTGCATGCGGTACTGGAAGGCGTTCAGGTTGATGCGCCATTCGCCCGATGGCTGCCACGACACGGCCAGCTCATTGGTTTCGATCGTTTCCGGTTTCAGGTGGGCGTTGCCGACGTTGACGGGATTGTTGATGCCGTACTGTTCGACGAAATGCGGGGCGCGGAAGGCGCGCCCGTATATGCCCTTGACGATGACGTTGTAGGCGGCGTCCCAGACCAGGGCCACGCGCGGATTGGTGGTGCCGCCGAAATCGGAATAGCTGTCGTAGCGCACGCCGGCCGTGAGGGTCCAGTCGGCCGCCAAATGCCATTCGTCCTGGGCGAACACATACCTGACGTTGCGCTTGTGGGGGGTGATATACACCAGGTTCGGGTTGTTGCTGGCGTCGACGATGCCAGGCAGGGGCACCAGGGCCGGGCCCACGCCGGGCACGACGACGAAGTTGAAATTCTTGATCTCCGAGGCGCGGTACATGTCTTCGAGGCGGTAGCCGCTGCCCACACGCACCCGGTGCTGGTCGAAGCCCGTATAGAAAGCCGAGATGCTGGCATTGCTGTGGCGCTCGTCGTGGCCAGGGTTGCCGATCACGCCGTTCGGGTAGGCGCCGCCGAAGGCGCCGGCCGGGAACAGCTTGTAGGCCGGGTCGCCGACATAATTTTTCAGTTCGTAGTAGCCGAGCACGGCCGACAGGTCCCAGTGGGGCGCGAAATTGTTCTTCTGGTAGGCCAGGTCGACATACAGGCGCGTTTCGGGCACGCGGCCATCGAGGTCGAGGGCGTCGGCCAGGCCCACGCCGATGCCCATGGTGCGTTTTTGCAGCGCCGTGCGCAGGCGCCAGTCGCCCCATTCGAGATCGACACGCGCGTCGAGCGCGTCGCGCATGGCGTTGACGCGTCCGGGGGCGAGCGAAGCATGGGTGCCGAACAGGCCGTCGAGCGTGCTTTGCAGGTCTTTTTCGACCACGCGCGTCGAGCCATCGGTATGGCCGGCGCGCAGGTAGAAGGCGGCGCGCAGGTCGCCGACCGATTTGCTGGTCTGGATCCAGGCGTCGCGGGTCGACTGGCTGCCCACGCGCACGCCGTATTCGGTGCCGCGGATGTCGGCCGCGCCCTTGGTGACGACGTTGATGACGCCGGAGAAGGCGTCGGCGCCATACAGGGCGGACCCGGGTCCGCGAATGACTTCGATGCGCGCGACGTTCTCGAGCGGCATGCCGCCCCAGGCCTGGCCGCGGTTGCCGACGAAGACGGAGGTGATGGGCAAGCCGTTCACCAGCATCAGCACCTGCGGGTTGTAGCCGTTGCTGATGCCGCGGAAGGTGTAGATGGGATTGAAGGGGGCCGAGAAGACCGATACGTGCAGGCCTGGCACGCTTTCGAGGACCTGGTCAAGATCGGTGGCGCCCATGGCCACGATGTCGGCCGCCGTGATGACGGAGGCGACGGCCGGCGCGCGCGAGAGCGGCTGCTGGCTGCCGGTGGCGATGGTGATGAGGGCGCGGTCGCCATACGTGAGGGCCAGGTCTTCTTCGTCGGTACTTTGGGCGCGGGTGGCGCCAGACCAGGCCAGCGCGATTGACAATGCCAGTAGTTGTGCCTTCCCGCTCCCTTTTACCATCGATTCCTCTCCCTTGGCGCGGCGCGCGCCGGTGCATCTTATGAATTGGCGTCCGCGTCCCAGTTGCGCCGGGGCGGGCCGTCGTATTGTATCCGATCGCAGCGCAGGGCAAAGGTCGCTCCCTCGGGCCGCTCCAGGGCTTCAAGATAGCATGGGATCATGCCGGCGACAAATGAAGGCTGCATATACAGATAGCATTCGCGCGGGCTCATGCCCAAGTCGAGCGGAATAGCCACAACGACGGACGAATACGTCATCGGCAGGCGCCGCCCGACGATCTTTTCGAGCACCGCTTCGATCTCGAAGGCCAGTTGCAGGTAGGGGCCCATCGGCAGCTTTTCGCGCTCCATCATCGCCAGCGTCACCGGGATGCGTTCGTCGACATAGTCCGCCGCCACCGGGCGCCCATAGCCCATCATGCGCTTGTGAACGGCCAGTTCAGCGCGCACGATGTCCTCGAGCGCTTCACCCTGGTCCATGCGATCCCTGGCACGCACCAGGAAATCGGCGGCGGTGATTTCCGGGTGGCGGCCGAAAATGGCCGCTTCCGACACTGCCAGCGCGGCGCCCAGGGCCTGGGCGCCGGTGCCACGCGCGCTGCCCGTCATGGCGGCGACGCGGTTATTCCACAGGCGCGGATCCGGGTAGCTGGTGTAGACCCAGACGCTTTGCAGCACCTTGAGCGCATTGGCGGGCAGGCGCCGTCCGGTGATGCTGAAGATATACAGGTCGATCCAGTCGGCGCTCTGGAATTCCTGGTGCAGGTCGACCCCGCGGAACACCGTGCGCTCGCCGGGGAAGCAGGCGCCCATGCGGGTGTGCAGGGGGCCTTCGAATGGTTCCAGTGGGTGGCTCATGGCTGGTCCTTGGCGCGGGCAGGGCCCGGATCGTTGTCCAGGGCCAGTTCAAAGAAGGGAAATTGGCGGAAGCCGCGCTGCGACTGTTCCAGTGCGTGGGCGGCGGCGCCGGGCAGCTGCAGCAGGAGCGTGAGCATTTCGCCGGCGGCCGGGGAAAAGCCCAGGCTGGACAGGGCGGCGGCTGCGACGCCCGTCATTGCCAGGGGAATGCCGGCCGCCGCTTCGAGGGCGGCGCGTTCGGCCTGCAGCCAGGCCAGCGGGCCGTCGGGCAGCAGTTCGGCCAGCAGGGACAGGGTTTGCAGCACCGGCGTGGCACAGCGCTTGCCATGCGGGTCGAAGCCGGGTGCGTGTTCGGCCTGGGGCCAGAACAGCGGGCGCGTTTGCGCTTGCGGCGCGCGCAAGGCGGCTTCCCATTGCGCGCGATCCGTGTCCAGCGCCTGCCAGGCTTGCATGGCCAGCAGCACTTCGCGCGCACCGCCGTAGCTGCCGGCGCCGGCGGCCAGGGCCGCCATCAGCGACGACGAAGCCGGATTGCCGGTCACGCCGCTGGCCATGGCCGCGTGCACGGACGGCGCGCGCGGGCCGGGATTGGCCAGCGCGATGGCCAGCACATTGAGCGCGCGAGACGCCTCGGTGCCGGGACGCTCGCCGCGCAACAGCAGGTAGAGGTAGTCGATGTAGCTGGCCTTGCCGAGCAGCTCGCCGTAGACGTCATAGCCGCTGCACAGGCAGCGCGCGGCGGCGAAGGGGTTGTCGGGCTCGGCCTGTTCCTGCCACAGGTGGCTGTGGATGGTCTGGCTGAAATTGTCGCTCATGGTCGCTTCCGTTAATGGTGATCAGGTGCCTTCGCCGAGCACGCGCATGCGCGCATTCATCGGCGGCACTTCGTCCGGGTCGATGTGCACGTCGAGCAGGGTGGGGCCGTTGCGCTCGCAAATGGCGTCGATGTCGAGGGCGTCCATGTCGGCCGGCGCAGTGATCGTGAACGCTTGCGCGCCCATCGAACGGGCCAGCATGGCGAAGTCGGTCGGCGGCAGGTGGCAGCCGATGCGTTCGGCCTTGGCCAGGCGCTGGCCGTGCTTGACCATGCCCAGCGAACGGTCGTTGAGGACGACGAAGATCACGCACAATTGTTCGGCCACGGCCACGGAAATCTCCTGGCCGTTCATCAGCATGCTGCCGTCGCCGGTGATGCACACGACCGGCACCGAGGGATTGGCCGCGGCCGTGCCGACGGCGCCGCCGATGGCCCAGCCCATGGGCGCGAAATTCATCGTCACGCGCAGCCAGCCGCCGGAAGTCATGCGCTGGCCCGGCACGCGCTTGCGCTCGCCGCCGGCCAGGCGCCGCTCGCCCAGGCGGCGGTCGCGTGGCTGCAGGTAGTGGGTGGCCCAGGCCACGCTGTTGCCGGTGTCGGCCAGGTAGCGGGTGGTGGGCGGGAACAGGCGCGAGAGGTCGCGCATGAGGCGCTGCGGCTTGATCGGGGTCGCATCGCTGCTGAAGGCGTCGGGGGCGGCGAGCATGTCGTCGTGGCGGAAGGCGGGCGACTCCTGTTCGCGCGTGATGCGCCGTTGCTCGATGGTGAGCACTTCGCCGGCGCGCACGTCGTGGATGCGCTCGACCAGGCGGTTGAAGATGGCGCGCAGCGAGCCGCGCATGTGAAAGCGCGCCATCGGCGTGCGCGCCAGGTGGTCTTCCGATTCGTCGATGTGGACCAGGCGTTCGTTGAGCAGGCTGTCGGACCAGCCGCCGGTGTTCCATTCGCCCATCGAGGCGCCGATGGCCAGGATCAGGTCGACCTTGGGGTCGGCCAGCGCCGCTTCGGCCGAGGCGTGGCCGCCGAAGCCGAACACGCCGCGAAACAACGGGTGCTGCGGGCTGACCAGGCCCTTGCCATCGGGGGTGGTGACGAAGGTGGCGCCCTTCAAGGCGGCGAATTGCAGGATCGAGTCGATCGCATCAAAGCACCAGCCGCCGATCAGGAGCACCACGTTGCGCGCTTCGGAGAGCATGTCGCGCAGCGTTTCGACGGCGTCGTCGTCCACCAGGGCCGAGGGGCGCAGCAGGGCGGCCAGGTCGTAGGACGGTTCGATATGGTGCGACGGGGCGCGGAACACGTCGACCGGCACGGTCAGGTGGACCGGGCCGCGCGGGCTGCGGGTGGCGCGCTGCAGGGCGGCGATCAGTTTCGATTCGAGCTGCTTGGAGTGCGACACGAGCGAATTGTAGCGGGTGCAGTGGCGGAACATGCCCAGCACATTGATGCCGGTGCAGGCCGATTCCTGCAGCGGATGCTTGCCGAACGAGGGCAGGGCCGGCTGGCCGGTGACGACCAGCATGGGGATATTGTTGTCGTAGGCGGTGGCCACGGCGGTGATCAGGTTGGTCGCGCCGGGTCCGGAGGTGGCGATGCACACGCCCAGCTTGCCCGTCTCGCGCGCATAGCCGTCGGCCATGAAGGCGGCGCCGGCTTCGTGGCGCGCCAGGATGTGGCGGATGCCACCGCGCCGTTCGCTGCGCGCCAGCGCGTTGTAGAGCGGCTCGATGGCGCCACCCGGGATGCCGAACACATACTCGATGCCCAGCTGCTCGAGGTAGGCGACCATCAGGTCGGCCATGTCCATGGGCGGGACGTCGGGGTGGGGCGTGGCGGTGAGTCGGCGCACAAATTCGGGCGCGAGCGTATCGAGCATGGCAAGACCTCGTTCAGTGGCCGTTGGCTGACAGCCGGGGGTAAAAGAGCGGTTCCCGGTTGTTATTCCGGAAGAATTATAATTTCTGCACGGTATGTTAAATTAATTGTATGAAATTGTGTGAGATTTCGTGTAGATTAGGCAAATCGTTCCATTTTCTGATGCAAAAATGCAACGGGGGCGGAGCATCGCTGCTCCGCCCCCGTCGATATGGCGCGATCTTGCGGTAGACCAGCGTTTACGCCATGCCGGCGATCAGCTTGCCGAGGATGGCGATGCCTTCACGGATGCGTTCCGGCGGCACCGTCACGAAGGACAGGCGCAGCGTGTGGGTGTCGGCGGCGTTGGCGTAGAACGGCGCGCCCGGCACGAAGGCGACCTTGGCCTCGATGGCCTGGTCGAGCAGCTTCATCGCGTCGATGTGTTTCGGCAGCGTGACCCAGATGAACATGCCGCCTTCGGGGCGCGTCCAGCTGGCCGTCTTGGGGAAGTGCTCGTCCATCGCGTCGAGCATGGCCTGGCACTGGCTCGCGTACAGGGTGCGGATGCTCGGGATGTGCTGGTCGAGGAAGCCGTCCTTGATCACTTCGTAGACCACCATTTGCGTCAGCTGCGCGGTGTGCAGGTCGGCCGCCTGCTTGGCCAGCTCGAGGCGGCGGATCAGCGCCAGCGGGGCGACGACGTAACCGAGGCGGATGCCCGGCGTGAGGACCTTGGAGAAGGAACCCATGTAGATGACGCCGTCCGGGTTCATATTGAGCATCTTGGGCGACGGCTCGCCCTTGTACGACAGCGCTCCGTACGGGTCGTCCTCGATCAGCGGCAGGCCCAGGCGGGCGCAGGTCTCGACCAGTTCGCGGCGGCGTTCGACCGACAGGCTGCGCCCGGTGGGGTTCTGGAAGTTCGGCAGCGCGTACAGCATGCGCGCGCCCTTGGCGACGGCTTCGACGGACGATGGCACCAGGCCATGGTCATCGGTGGCCACCGAGACGAATTCGGGACGGTAGACCGAGAAGGCCTGCAGCGCGCCCAGGTAGCTTGGCGTTTCAACGAGCACGCGGCTGCCTTCGTCGACCAGCACCTTGCCCAGCAAGTCGAGCGCCTGCTGCGAGCCGGACGTCATCAGCACTTGTTCAGGCAGAATCGTGCAGTCGCTCGTGGAGAGGGAATTGGCAATCCATTCGCGCAGTGGCTGGTAGCCGTCGGTCGGGCCGTACTGCAGCGCGACCTTGCCGGAGTTGCTCAGCACCTTGTCGAACGCCACTTTCATTTCCTCGACCGGGAAGGTGGCCGGCGACGGCAGGCCGCCGGCGAAGGAGATGATCTCCGGGCGCTGGGTCACTTTGAGGATTTCGCGGATGAAGGAGCTCTGCATCTGGGCAGCGCGTTCCGAGAAATGCCACTGGATCGGGTTGGGATTTTCAATTTTCATACTAGTCTCACGAAGGGGAGCCGCGACGGGCTCGTTCA
>JAZJYP010000209.1:10785-15272 GCA_040390345.1 Pseudomonadota bacterium
GTGGCGGCCCGGTGGGCGGGCGGTGCCGGGTAGGCCCCGCCCGGATACGGTTCAGGCGACTTCGGCGATCATCTCGATCTCGACGCAGGCGCCCAGCGGGATCTGCGCCACGCCGAAGGCCGAGCGGGCGTGCTTGCCGGCTTCGCCGAAGACCTCGCCGATCAGTTCGGAGGCGCCATTGGTGACGATGTGCTGCTCGGTGAAGTCAGGCGTCGAGTTCACCAGGCTCATGATCTTGACGATGCGCTTGACGCGGCCAAGGTCGCCGCCGCAGGCCTGTTCCAGCGTGCCGAGCATGGCCACGGCGATGCCGCGTGCGGCCGCCTTGGCTTCGTCGACGCTGATATTCTTGCCCAACTGGCCGGCGATGACGCTGCCGTCGGCCTTGCGCGCCAGGTGGCCCGAGATGAACACCAGGTTGCCCGTCTGGACGTACATGACGTAGGCAGCGACAGGCGCGGCAGGGGCGGCGAGCGTGATATCGAGGGCTTTGAGTTTGTCGTAGACGGTCATGATCGATTCCATGGAAAAGGGTGAGCCGGGCAGGCCAAGCCGATATTGTACTGCGCTTAGGCGCCGATCCGCATCTTGCGGCCCGCCGCGACGACGGCGATGACGGCCAGGGCGAAGGCAAACTGGTCGAGCGCGAGCGGCTCGCCGAGCAAGGCCCAGGCGCCCACCAGCGTCAGGAAAGGCTGCACCAGTTGCACCTGGCCGACCCGCGCGATGCCGCCTTCGGCCATGCCGCGGTACCAGAAGAAGAAACCGATGAACATCGAAAACAGCGAGACATAGGCGAAACCGAGCCAGGCGCGTGCGCCGGCGGCGGCCACCTGCGCGCCTTCGCCGCCGCACTGCCACAGCATCAGCGCCAGCAGCACCGGCGCGGCCAGTACCAGGGCCCAGCTGATGACGAGCGTGCCGTCCATGCTTTGCGCAAGGCGCCCGCCCTCGCTGTAGCCCAGCGCGGCCAGCGCCACGGCGGCGAGCATCAGGAGGTCGGCCAGCTGCAGGCTGCCGCCGCCCTGGCGCAGGGCGAAGGCCATGACGAGGGCCGAGCCGAGGACGGCCATGGCCCAGAAGCCGATCGATGGCTTCTCGTGGCCGCGCAGGGCCGAGGCGATGGCCGTGGCCAGCGGCAGGATCCCCACCAGCACGGCGCCATGGGCGGCGGGCAGGGTGCGCAGGGCGATCGAGGTCAGCCAGGGAAAGCCGACGATGCAGCCTCCCGCGACCGCGGCCAGCGGCAGCCAGCTCGCGCGCGGCGGCAGCGGCGCCTTCTGGTGGCGCAGCCAGGCGCAGGCCAGTACGGCCGCCACCAGGGCGCGCCCGAGGGCGACGAAGGCGGGCGACAAATCATGCACGGCCATGCGCGTGAAGGGCAGCGTGAGGCTGAACATGGCCACGCCGACCAGGCCAAGCAGCATGCCGCGCGACTCCATGCCGAGTGCGTGGCGGCGGGGCAGGGTGGTTTCTATCAATCGCCCTGCAGCACGTGGCGCAGCAGTTCGGCGTCGACATTCCCGCCCGTCATGGGCAGGCCGATCGTCTTGCCGGCCAGGCGGCCCTGGGCTTGCAGTTGCAGCGCGCCCGCCAGCGCGGCCGCGCCCGCGCCTTCGGCAACATTGTGGGTGCTGCGGAAGTAGAGTCGGATGGCGCGCGCGACCTCGTCGTCGGTGACGGCCAACACCTCGTCGACGCATTCGAGCACCGCAGCGAGCGAAGCCGGATCGGGCACGCGGCAAGCCAGGCCGTCGGCCAGTACCGTCGTCACCGGCGCGTCGATGGCGCGGCGCGCGCCGAAGGACAGCTGGTAGGCCGGGGCGTGGCTCGAGCACACGCCGATGATGCGGGTGGACAGCCCCAGGGCGTGGCGCGCCGCGATGGCACCGCAGATGCCCGAGCCCTGGCCGATCGGTACGAGCACCAGGTCCAGCTCCGGCTGGGCGCGGAAGAGTTCGAGCCAGTAGCTGGCCACGCCGGCCACCAGGTCGCTGTGATAGGAGGGCAGCATGTGCAGGCCATCGCGCTCGGCGAGCATCTGCGCGTGTTCGCGGCTTTCCTGGAAGTCGGCCCCGTGTTCGATGATGGTCGCGCCCAGCGCGCGCATGGCGTTGGTCTTTTCCACGCCGTTCCCCAGTGGGACGACGATGGTGGCGGCCAGGCCGTGGCGGCGCGCGCCGAAAGCGACCGACTGGCCATGGTTGCCGCGCGTGGCCGTGATCACGCCGGTGACGTGGGGCAGGCGTGCGCGCAGCCGCTCCATGTAGACCAGGCCGCCGCGCACCTTGAAGGCGCCCGTGGGCGTGTGGTTCTCGTGCTTGATCCAGGTTTGCGTGCCCAGCGCGGCGTTGAGCAGCGGCCACGAATACTGGGGCGTGGGCGGCATGGCGCGGTAGACGGTGGCGGCAGCGGCGTCGAGTTCGGCGAGGCTTGGCAGGTACATGGCGATCTTTCGGGTAGGGTGGGCACAGGTGCCCACGCCAGCGTTTGCGTGGCGCCAGCGTTTGCGTGGGCACAGGTGCCCACCCTACAAAAGCGGGCGGCTTAGGTGTATGCTAGTCGAGAATTCCAGTACAGTACAAATACACTTATCCAATTAATCCGACATACTGTAACGGTAAAATGACCAGTACACTGACCCTGTCACGCGCCGGCGGCGAATCCCTGATCGACCAGATCGCCCGCACGGTGGCCGCGCGCATCGACGACAAGGTGCTGCGTAGCGGCGCGCGCATGCCCTCGATTCGCCAGTTCGCCAATGCGCATGCGGTCTCCTGCGCCACCGTCGTGGCCAGCTACGACAAGCTGGTCGGCAAGGGCTACCTGGAGTCGCGCCGCGGCGCCGGCTTCTTCGTGCGCGAACGCTCGCCCTTGAATGCCGGCGAACGTTCGGCGCCCAGCGCCGCCCGCCTGGACACGGCGCCGCTCGACGTCGTCTGGCTGATCCGCAACATGTTTCGCCAAAGTCCGCTGGCGCGCGTGCCCGGTTCCGGCGTGCTCCCGGCCGACTGGCTCGATGGCGAATCGATCGCCCACGCCCTGCGCGCCATCAGCCGCCAGCCGGCCAAGATGCTGCTCAATTACGGCGCCCCGCAAGGCTTCCTGCCGCTGCGCCAGCAGCTCCAGCTCAAGCTGGCCGAACTGGAAATCGAAGCATCGCCAGAGCAGATCGTCACCACCGTCGGCGTGACCCAGGCGCTGGACCTGGTGGCGCGCGAGTTCGCGCGCCCCGGCGATACCATTTTTGTCGACGACCCGGCCTGGTTCCTGATGTTTGGCGCCTTCGCCGCGATGGGCCTGAAGGTGGTGGGCATTCCGCGCCTGGCCGACGGGCCGGACATCGCGCTGCTGGCGCGCCTGGCCGAGGAGCACAAGCCGCGCCTGTATGTGATCAATTCGGTGTTGCACAATCCCACCTCGACCTCGCTGTCGGCGGCCAAGGCCTTCCAGGTGCTGCGCATCGCCGAGCAGCACGATTTCACCATCGTGGAAGACGATATCTATTGCGACCTGCATCCGGGCAGCGCTGTGCAGCCCGCCACCCGCCTGGCCGCCCTGGACCAGTTGCAGCGGGTGATCTACCTGGGCGGCTTTTCGAAGTCGCTGGCGGCCAACCTGCGCGTGGGCTTCATCGCCACCTCATCCGAGTGGGCCCAGCGCCTGGCCGACCGCAAGATGCTCGCCACGCTCACCACGTCCGACCTGGGCGAGCGCGTGGTCTACAAGATCCTCTCGGAGGGCCTGTACCGCAAGCAGGTCGAGCGCATCCGCGCGCGCCTCGATGCGGCGCGCGCCAGGACCGTGCGCCAGATGGAAAAGGTGGGCATGACGGTGCTGGCGGCGCCGCCGGCCGGTATGTTCGTCTGGGCCGACGCCCACACCAATGTGCTCACCGAGCGCGCCATGGCGGCCGACGTGCTGCTGGCCCCGGGCAGCCTGTTCTCGCCCAGCCAGCTGCCTTCGACGAAGATGCGCATGAATATCGCCTGCGCCCAGGATCCTGAGACCTGGCGTTTCCTTGAGGCAAATATAGTATGATGCGGCGCGCGCCGGAACGGGGCTTGAAATGTCCAGGTCCGCCCCCATTTCCCGCACACTGAACCACCTTTTTAACGAGGAAACAATGACCGCACCAGAAAAACAAACCCTTGGCTTCCAGGCTGAAGTGAAACAGCTCTTGCAGCTGATGATCCACTCCCTGTATTCGAACAAAGAGATTTTCCTGCGCGAGCTGATTTCGAACGCGTCCGACGCGGCCGACAAGCTGCGCTTCGAAGCGATCAACCACGATGCCCTGTACGGCAACGACCACGAACTGAAGATCAAGGTCGCCTTCGACAAGGCCGCGCGCACCATCACGATCTCGGATAACGGCATCGGCATGAGCCGCGATGACGTCATCTCGCACCTGGGCACGATCGCCAAGTCCGGCACCAAGGAATTCTTCGGCAAGCTGTCGGGCGACCAGCAGCAGGACGCGGCCC
>JAZJYP010000210.1:0-2151 GCA_040390345.1 Pseudomonadota bacterium
CCTTCAGCGTAATCCGCGTTGCTTGAGGTTGGTAGGTCAATACATTCTGTCTACGACGTCCCCGCTTGTAGGGTGGGCACGTGTGCCCACGCGGGAATGCCTTAAACCGAGAACGAGGAACCGCAGCCGCAAGTCGAGGTGGCGGTTGGGTTCTTGATCACGAACTGGGCGCCTTCGAGGTCGTCCTTGTAATCGATTTCCGCGCCGACGAGGTACTGGTAGCTCATCGAATCGATCAGCAGCTGGACGCCGTTCTTGACCATGGTGGTATCGTCTTCGTTGACAATTTCGTCAAACGTGAAGCCGTACTGGAAGCCGGAGCAGCCGCCGCCCTGCACGAAGACGCGCAATTTCAGGTCGGGATTGCCTTCTTCCTCGATCAGCTGGGCCACTTTTTCGGCGGCCGCGTCGGTGAAGACGATCGGGGCGGGCATAACTTCTGGCATTTCTGCGACTGCACTCATGGAAAACTCCTACTAGGAAACAATTAACCGCATTATAGACCCTTAACAGGGCTCACGCTTCAGACAGGACCGGTTCGCTCACGGCGGCCAGGTGGAACACGGGTTCGCCGGGCGCATCGTGGCTCAATGTGCCGGTGACGAGCGCGCCACCATGCATCTCCAGCGTCTTGTAGTGGACATCTCCTACTATGCGCCCTTTCGGCTGCAATTCAAGCGTTTCACTCGAATAAACCGGCCCGGCGATATAGCCGTTGACGACCAGGTGGGCGCAGCGCACTTCGCCCTCGATGCGCGCGTGCTCGGAAATGACCAGCATATTGTCCGGCCCCTCGCCGGCGCGCACATTGCCGTGCACTTCCCCGTCGATGCGCAGGCCGCCCGTGAAGACCAGGTCACCCTCGATCCTGGCCGAGGTGCCGACCAGGCTGTCAATGTCGCTCTTGGCGTTACGACCGAACATGATTGCCCCCTGTTTTGCTTGGACTTCAACCAATTTACTGCCGCCAAAGGGCAGCACCTTGATCTGGATCGTGCGGGGGGGGGGAGCAAGGCCTTACGGCATCAGGGCAATCTGTTGCAGGCCCGCACCTTCGGGCTGGCCGAACATCAGGTTCATGCACTGCACGGCCTGGCCGGAAGCGCCTTTGACGAGATTGTCCTGGACCACCAGCACGATGACGGTGTTGCCATGGCGATGCAGGGCCAGGCGCAGCATATTGGCGCCGCGCGTCGAACGCGTTTCCGGGTGCGCGCCGAAAGGCATGACGTCGACGAAAGGATCGTCCTTGTATTGCTCTTCGAACAAGGCCTGCAGGGCCGCATTGTCGATCTCGCGCGTCAGGCGCGCGTACAGCGTCGAATGCATGCCGCGGATCATCGGCACCAGGTGGGGCGTGAAGACCAGGTTGACGCTCTGGCTGGTGAAACGCTGCAGCTGGGCCACGGTTTCCGGCGTGTGGCGGTGGCCGGCCACGCCATAGGCCTTGAAATTGTCGGACGACTCCGAGAACAGCGTGCCGATCTCGGCCTTGCGGCCGGCGCCGGAGACGCCGGACTTGCAGTCGGCGATCAGCGAGCCGGCGTCGACGAGATCGTTTTTCAGCAGCGGGTACAGGCCCAGCTGCATCGTGGTCGGGTAGCAGCCCGGGTTGGCGACCAGCCTGGCCTTGGCGATGGCTTCGCGATTCAGTTCGGGCAAACCATAGACGGCCTGTTCCAGCAGTTCCGGGCAGGTGTGGGGAATCTTGTACCACTGTTCAAAGGTGGCCTGGTCTTTCAGGCGGAAGTCCGCCGCCAGGTCGATGACCTTGACGCCGGCGGCCAGCAGGCCGGGCGCCTGGGCCATGGCCACGCCGTGCGGGGTGGCGAAGAAGACCACGTCGCACTGTGCCAGGTCGACCTTGTCGGGACTGGAAAAGGCCAGGTCGACGCGCCCGCGCAGCGAGGGGAACATGTCGGCGACGGGCAGGCCGTCTTCCTTGCGCGAGGTGATGGCGGTCAGCTGCACGCCGGGGTGGGCGGCCAACAAACGCAACAGTTCCACGCCCGTGTAACCGGTGCCGCCTACGATGCCTACCTTGATCATGTCCTGTCCTTTCGAGTGAAGCGGGAATTTTAGCATTGCTTTCCAACCGGGGTCAGACCACGATTCCAAAGCAACTTTTCAAAAAGTTGCTTTGGAATCGTG
>JAZJYP010000211.1:0-6852 GCA_040390345.1 Pseudomonadota bacterium
AGATCCAGGAAGAGTCGATGCTGTACGAGCACCAGAAGCACGACGGCACGCTGCCGATCATCGGCGTGAACACCTTCCGCAATCCGAAGGCCTCGGACACGCCGCAGAAGATCGAACTGGCGCGCTCGACCGACGACGAAAAGCAGTCGCAGTTGACGCGCCTGGCCGACTTCCACGCCCGCAACGCCAAAGAAGCCCCGGCCGCGCTGGCGGCCCTGCAGCAAGCGGCGATCGACAATGCCAACGTGTTCGAAAAGCTGATGGACGCCGTGCGCGTCTGCTCGCTCGGCCAGGTCACCACCGCCCTGTTCGAAGTGGGTGGCCAGTACCGCCGCAATATGTAAAAGTGAGGGGGTCAAACCCGGCAACCTGACAAAGCAATCTTTCTTTGTCAAGTTGCCGGGTTTGACCCCCTCAATTCAATAGCATCAGCCACATGGGCATCGTCACGATGCATGCCAGGCTCGACATCAATATGGCGGAGCTGACCGGGGCCGCGTCCTGGCCGTCCGCTTGCACCACCAGCGCGGCGTTTACGCCTACCGGGCAGGATGCCATCACGACCAGCACCGCCGTCGCCTGGGCCGGCGTGTGCATCACGTATTTCGCCATGCCGAGCACACAGGCTGGGAATAGCAACAGCTTGATGGCGCTGAATGCGCACGCTTCGCCGAAGCTGCGCAAATGTAGCCCGGCCAGCGAGGCGCCCAGCACGATCAGGGCGCAGGGCAAGGCGGCGGCGGCGAGCATGTCGAGCACTTGCTGCAGCACGTGCGGCAGCACAACCCCGCCCACATTCAAGGCCAGGCCCAGCATCAGGCTGACGATGATGGGATTGCGCGCGGCATTGGCCAGTGAGGCGCCCACATGGCCGCTGCCGGAGGCCAGGTAGTACAAGGTGAAGGCAATCAGGCTGTGGAAGGCGATGACGGGAAAAGCGAATTGCAGGCTGTCGTGGCCGAACGCTTGTAACAGCACGGGAATGCCGACGAAAGCGGTGTTCGAATAGGTGGCCGTCAGGGCGCGCGTGGCGCTGCGCGCGAGCAAGGCGACGATCACGAACAAACCTGTCAACGGCAGGTAAAAGGCGCCGAGCACCTGCCACGAGGCGCCGGCCAGCAAACCATATTTGTAGGCGCCGCCCAACAGCAGCGCGGGAATGAGCAGCTTGGTGGTGACCTCGCCCAGGCCGGCCTGCCAGCCCGGCTTGATCCACGGGCTGCGCGCCAGCACATAGCCGGCACCGGCAAGCAGGAACAAGGGCAGCAGCAAGGTCGCTAACAAAGGCATTCCCGATTGGGTAAAGCGCCATTGTAGCTCTTGCCAATCGTCAATACCGATGTGCGCCGACTCCCTACACTGGGACACGAATCCATTGAGGAGTGTCCCATGCCATGGAGTGGCGAAATCCCGCGCGTGCTGGCCGGCCTGTGCGCGCTGGCCTGGATCGGCGCGAGCGCGCTCGGCCTGCATTTTGGCTTTGTGCCGCTGGTGATCGCGGGCAGCGCGCTGCTGCTGGCCATCTCCTGGGCCTACGGCGTGACGGCGCGCAGCGTGGAAGTGAGCGTGGTGGCGTTTTATTGCGCGATGTGGGTGATCCTGCTGGCGGCGGCGGGCGTGTTGAGCTATGTGGGCACGGCGCTGGGCCAGCCCCTGTGCGACGCGGCACTGGTGCGCTTCGATGCGGCGCTTGGCTTCGACTGGCTGCGCTGGCATGCGCAGGTGGAAGGCCAGCGCGCGCTGCACTGGCTGCTGCTGCTGGCGTATTTGAGCGGGCCGTTCCAGATTGTCGCCGCCGTCATCTATTTTGGCGTGACGGGCCAGGATGGCTGCAACCGCGAGCTGTGGTTCAACGCAACGGCCGCGATGCTGCTGACCATCGTCGTGGCGGCGCTGTTTCCCGCCGCTGGCGCCTACCACTACTTCCGGCTGGACTGGCACTTTGCGCCACAATTGCCGGACTTTTTTGCCATGCGCAGCGGCGGGCCGCACCAGTTCGTGGCCTTGCAGGGACTGGTCAGCCTGCCTTCTTACCACACGGCCCAGGCGCTGCTGTTCATTTACGCTTACCGCGCCCAGCCGCGCGCCTTTCCTTGGGTGGTGGGGCTCAATCTCCTGATGCTGCTGGCCACGCCGGTCATGGGCGGGCACTACCTGGCCGACATCCTGGCCGGGGCCGGCGTGGCGCTGGCGGCCATGGCGAGGCAGGCGGTGCGCCCGCAGCCGTTCACGGTGCAGCCGCGTCGTCGTCCTTGAACAGTTCCGGCGCCGTCGCCAGCCATTCGGCCAGCTGGTCGTCTTCGATGCGGTAGACGCCGCGCTCGGCCTGGTAAATGATTTGTTCGGTGACCAGGCGTTCCACCGCCACCTGCACCTGGCGCGCCGTCAGCGGCTCGCCTTCGATGCCGATGGCGCGCGCGAGGCGCAAGCGCGTCGCTTCGTTGTACAGCGGCGCGCGTTCGACGACGACGCGGATCACTTCGCGGTCGAGCGGGCGCATTTGCAGCAGGCGCTCGATGTAGCCGGAAGCGTCGCGCGATTCGGCCAGCACTTGTGTGGCCACTTGCTGCAAGTCGGTGCCGCCGCGCTTCATCAGGCGCTCGACGGCGTCGTGGAACAGGCCAGGCGTGTGGCTCAACTGGTCGAAGGCGGCCAGCGCATTGGCCAGCGCGACGGTGCGCCCCGTCGCCAGGTGGAAGGCATTAAGCATGAAGGCGACGAAGGCGCTGTCGAGGTCGGGAAAGTCGGTGCTCTGGCTGAACTGGAACAGCGGCGCCTTGATCTGGCTGAACATCTGCTGCAGGCGGTTGCGCGAGGATCCGGTGAACACGGTTTTGACGGCGCGCTTGCGCACGTCGAGCGTGGTGCGCAAGGCGGCGACGAGTTCTTCGAATTCGGGCTTGGCCAGGTGCTGCACTTCGTCGATGGCGATGAGGACCTTGCCCTTGGACGCGTCGAGCACGGCGTCGACCAGTTCGGGCAGGCGCTGCAGCTGCGCTTGCGACTGGGCGTCGCGCGCGTTGAATTCGGCTTCACCCTTCAACTTGCCGAGCGGGCCCAGTTCGAGTTCGAGGCTGGTTTTTTTCAGGGGGCGCAGCAGGCGGTCCTGGACTTTTTCGCCGAGGGTACGCGGCTGGGCGGCCTTGGCCAGCGCCTGCAGCAAGGCCGCCAGCGGGTCGGAGCGGTTTTGCCACATGCTGCAATAGACCGTACGGTAGCCGGCCGCATCGGCCATGGGCAGCAGATCGTCGAGGAGAAATTCGGTCTTGCCCTTGCGGCGCGGGGCGAACAGCACCAGCGAGGCGATCAGGCCCGCGTCCAGGGTGTGCAGATAGTGGCGCGCCAGTTCGGTGCGCGGGTAGTGCCAGTGGATCTCTACCATCATTTACCGCCCTTCGAGGTAATTACCATGAACTATTGTAATCCATGGTAATCACCGATGGCGCTAGTGACGGCAAGGTCCCACGGTGCTGCCTTCAGCCAGTTCGGGCTGCCACAGCACTTGCAGTTCGGCGGCCGGGGTGCCGTCGCGCAGGGCTTTGAGCATCTCGGCCAGCTTGGCACCAGCGCCGGCGATATTGGGCTGTTCGATCGTCGTCACTTTGATGCCGGCCAGGCTGTCTTCCATGCTGCCCCAGACGATGAGGGAGATGTCCTTGCCGATGGCGATGCCGGCATCGAGCAAGGCACGTACGGCGCCCACGCCGGAGAGGTGGTTGTCGACGATGACGGCGCTCGGGCGCGGTTCGCAGGCGAGCAGGTCTTGCATGGCCTGGTAGCCGGCGCGGCGGTCGTGCGAGTTGCCGACCAGGTGCTGGGCATCGACGGCGACGCCGGCACCGGCCATGCTGGCCAGGAAGCTGTCGCGACGCTGGGCGGCGAAGCCGATCTCGAGCGGGGCGCTGATCATGGCGATGCGGCGGTGGCCCAGGCCCAGCAGATGCTCGGTGGCCAGGCGCAGGCCCGCTTCATTGTCGTAGTCGAACCAGGCGTAGGGCTCGTCGGTGGTCGGGCGGCCGTAGGCGACGAAGGGAAATTTCTTCTCGAGCAGGAAGGCCACGCGCGGGTCGTGCACCAGTGGGCGTCCGACGACCAGGCCATCGACGCGGCGGCCGCGCACCATCTGGTCGTAGGCTTGCAGTTCGTTCTTCTTGGACACCGGCGCAATGACCACGTTCAACTGCTGGCTTTCCAGCGCGGCCGACATGCCGCCGACGATATTCAGGAAAGCCGGGTCGCCCAGGTCGCCCGGCAGGATCGGGTAGATGATGCCGAATACGTTGGTCTTGCCCACGGCCAAGCTGCGCGCCATCGGGTTGGCCTGGTAGCCCGTTTCCTTGGCGGCCGCCAGCACCCGTTCGCGGGTGTGAATATTGACTTCCGGATAGCCATTCAGCGCGCGGCTGACCGTGGTTTTCGAGATGCCGAGGGTACGGGCGAGACTTTTGAGATTGGTCGACATGGGACTATGCCTGGATTTTCATAACCGACGATTATACCCCCATTACTTTGCGTATAGGAATGGACTATGCCCACCAATCTGCGAGCTTGACGGGGTCTAAATAGTTTCAGTATGCAAATTTTCCTAGCGCGCTCTGCAGTTTTGACCTACGCTGAAGCTATACTTGATTGACAACAGATTCTGGCGAAATCCGTCCGTCTGTTTTAAAAGGTGAATGCAGTGACCACGGTTTCCTCGATCAGCAGCCTGAAGATCCAGATCGCCCTCGCCGAAAGGCAAGTGGCGCGCGATCAGTCGCAGGTGCAGGAAGACCGCAACCGGCTCGACCAGAGCCAGGCCCAGCTCGACAGCGATGCGCGCGACTTGAACGCCACCCAGGGCAAGGCCAGCCAGCAAAGTGCGGCACCAGCCCCGGCACCCACGCTCGACCGGGCGATCCAGAGCCAGGCCGCCACGCCCGCGCTCAAGAGTGCCTCCGCCACCACGCCCACCCTGCCGGCGCCACCTGCAGCCGTGATCGAGGAAGCGCCGCGCGCCCAGCGCAATACCCAGGGCCAGACCATCGGCACCTTGATCAATATCGCCGTTTAAACTTCCACCGTTTGCCACCAGGCAGTACCGCCGGCCGGCTCGGCCAGGCTGGTCTGCTGGCCCATTTCCGGGGTCGCCAGGGGGACGCCGGCCGCCTCGGCCAGGGCCACGATGCGCTCGAACGGTTCATGCCAGGCGTGCAAGCCCAGGTCGAAGGTGCCATTGTGGATCGGCATCAAGACCTTGCCGCGCAAATCGCGGTGCGCTTGCAGGGTTTCTTCCGGCTGCATGTGGACGTCGGGCCACTTGGCGTCGTAGGCGCCGGTCTCGACCATCGTCAGGTCGAAGGGGCCGAAACGCTCGCCGATGGCCTTGAAGCCGTCGAAATAGCCGGAGTCGCCGCTGAAGAAGACGCGCAAGCCCTTGTATTCGATCACCCAGGAGCACCACAGGGTGGCGTTGCCGTCAGTGAGGCCGCGGCCGGAAAAATGCTGGGCCGGGGTGGCGGAAAAGCGCACGCCGCGCACGGTGTGGGAGTCCCACCAGTCGAGCTGCTGCACCTTGGCCGCGCCCACGCCCCATTCGATGAGGCGGTCGCCCACGCCCAGTGGTGTGAGGAAGAGCTCGGTTTTCTTGTCGAGACGGAGAATCGCGTCATGGTCGAGGTGGTCGTAATGGTCGTGCGAGAGGATCACGGCCTTGATCGGGGGCAGTTCTTCGATGCTGATGGGCGCCTGGTGGAAGCGCTTCGGGCCGGCCCATTGCACCGGCGAGGCGCGCTCGGAAAACACCGGGTCGGTCAGCCAGAACTCGTTGTGGATCTTCAAGAGCATCGTCGAATGGCCGAGACGGAACAGGGAATTATCCGGTGCAGCCAGCAATTGCACGCGAGTGAGTGCTTGCACCGGAATGGCGCCACGGGGCACGGTATGGGCCGGCTTGTGGAAGGCGAAGGTCCAGGCCAGCTTCAGTTGCTCGCCCAGGCCGAGACGCTGGAAGGTCTTGGCATTGCGGAATTTGCCACCGGAGAACTGCGGCGACTGGCGGGCTTCGGACTTGTGTTCGGCAACGAGGCGGTAGGTGGCAGACATCGGCGGCTCCATGAGAGAATGTACACTACACAGTGTAGTTCTATTTTCCCGCAAAGTAAACTAGTCAGTGTAAAATTATATGCATGAGCCCGATAGCCCCCACCCCGCAACGCCTGACCGAGCGCAAACGCGCCGCCATTGTGACGGCCGCGATGAACGAATTTCGCGGTGGCGGATTCGAAGCGACCAGCATGGACAAGATCGCCGCCAGCGCGGGCGTATCCAAGCGCACGGTGTACAACCACTTTCCCAGCAAGGACGAGCTGTTCGCCGAAATCCTGGTGACGCTGTGGAATAGCAGCGCCACCCAGGTCAGCCTGGCCTACCAGGGCGATGCGCCGCTGCGGCCGCAGCTGATTGCACTGATGCAGCAAAAGATGGCGATGCTGTGCGAACGCAACTTCCTCGACCTGGCGCGGGTGGCGATCGGCGAGACGATTCACGCGCCCGAACGTGCACAGGCGATGGTGGCGCGGCTGAACGACAAGGAAGCGGGGGTGATGACGTGGATCCGCGCGGCCCAGGCCGATGGCAAGCTCAGGCAGGTGGACCCACTGTTTGCCGCCCATTTGTTGCAGGGGCCGCTCAAGACCTTCGCCTTCTGGCCGCAGATCACGCTGGGCCAGGCGCCGCTGCCGGCGGAGCAGCAGCAGCCAGTCATCGAAGCGGCCGTCGACATGTTCCTCGGCTACTTCACCTAGCCGAATGCGTGGAAAAACGTCGGGGTCACATCTGACATTCGGACACGGGTGTAATCGGGGACAGACC
>JAZJYP010000212.1:0-2666 GCA_040390345.1 Pseudomonadota bacterium
TCGACGAAGCAAAAATCGAAGTCATCGCCGGCGACGGCGGCAACGGCTGCGCCTCGTTCTGCCGCGAGAAGTTCCGCCCCTTTGGCGGTCCCGACGGCGGCGACGGCGGCAAGGGCGGCTCGATCTGGGCAGTTGCAGACCGCAACATCAACACCCTGGTCGACTTCCGTTATTCGAAAATGCACAAGGGGAAAGATGGGGAACCGGGCCGCGGTGCCGATTGCTACGGCAAGGGCGCGGACGACATCCACCTGCGCATGCCCGTCGGTACGCTCATCATCGACAACAACAATGGCGAAATCATCGCCGACCTGACCGAACACGGCCAGATGGAAATGCTGGCCAAGGGCGGCGAGGGCGGCTGGGGCAATATCCACTTCAAGTCCTCGACCAACCGCGCGCCGCGCCAGAAGACCGAGGGCAAGGAAGGCGAGCGGCGCGAGCTGCGCCTGGAGCTCAAGGTGCTGGCCGACGTCGGCCTGCTGGGCATGCCCAACGCCGGCAAGTCGACCTTCATCACGGCCGTGTCGAACGCGCGCCCGAAGATCGCCGACTATCCGTTTACGACCCTGCACCCGAACCTGGGCGTGGTGCGCGTGTCGCACGAGAAGAGCTTCGTGATCGCCGACATTCCCGGCCTGATCGAAGGCGCTTCCGAAGGTGCCGGCCTGGGCATCCAGTTCCTGCGCCATTTGCAGCGCACCGGCTTGCTCTTGCATATCGTCGACCTGGCGCCCTTCGAGACCAATGTCGACCCGGTCAAGGAAGCCCGTGCCCTGGTCAAGGAACTGGAAAAATACGACGAAGCCCTGCTCGACAAGCCGCGCTGGCTGGTCTTGAACAAGCTCGACGTGGTGCCCGAAGACGAGCGCAAGAAGATCGTCAAGGACTTCATCAAGCGCTTCGCCTGGAAAGGCCCGGTCTTCGAGATCTCGGCGCTGAACCACGACGGCTGCCAGGAGCTGGTCAACGCCATCTACCTGCACCTGGAAGAGAAGCGCCACAGCGAACACCGTGCCGAAGAGACCCAGATGACCGAGGAAGCACGCGGCATCAACTCGATCGACCCGGACGATCCACGCTTCAAGATCCTCGACTAAGAGGCCCATGCTGAGGCGCTGGCGCAGGCGATTGCTGCTTCTGGTAGCATTGCTCAGTTCGCTCGCAGCCTTGTCTGCCCTGCTCGACCCGGACCGGGTGGCGGGCAGCATGGGAGAGTTTCTCGTTGGCGTGAACGGCTACAGCCAGTTCTACGCCATCTATGTCGGGCTGCGCTTCGCTATCGCGGGGCTGGCCCTGTATGCGGCCAGGCGGCTCGACCAGAGCGCCTTCGGCGACATCACTGCACTGTTCGTCCTGGCGCAGCCTGCGGGCCGCCTGATTGCGGCCGTCGCCATTGGCCTGCCCCAGGGTTTTTTATTAGTCGTATGCGGGATCGAAGTGCTGGGCGGCGTGACGCTGCTGCTGCTCCGGCCCCGCGATGGAATAAGAAGCGCTGCCGATGACATCCCTGGTTCAACACGCTAAACGCATCATCATCAAGGTCGGCTCCTCGCTGGTCACCAACGACGGCCGTGGGCTCGATCACGCCGCCATTGCCCGCTGGGCGGCGCAAATCGCCGGCCTGCGGGCACTGGGCAAGGACGTCGTGCTGGTGTCCTCCGGCGCCGTCGCCGAGGGCATGCTGCGCCTCGGTTTCGACGCGCGCCCCACCGACATCCACGAACTGCAAGCCTGCGCCGCCGTTGGCCAGATGGGCCTGGCGCAAATCTACGAGACGAGCTTTCGCGCGCATGGCCTGGGGACGGCGCAAGTGCTGCTCACGCACGCCGACCTGGCCGACCGCGAGCGCTACCTCAATGCCCGCTCGACGCTGACGACCTTGCTGCGCCTTGGCGTGGTCCCGATCATCAACGAGAACGACACCGTCGTCACCGACGAAATCAAGTTTGGCGACAACGACACGCTCGGCGCGCTGGTGGCCAATTTGATTGAGGCGGACGTGCTGGTCATCCTCACCGACCAGCAAGGCCTGTTCAGTGCCGACCCGCGCAAGGATCCCGGCGCGACCCTGGTGGCGCAAGGCGTGGCGGGCGACCCGGCGCTCGAAGCGATGGCCGGCGGCGCCGGCAGCAGCATCGGGCGTGGCGGCATGCTGACCAAGATCCTGGCCGCCAAACGCGCCGCCGGTTCCGGCGCGCACACGATCATCGCCTGGGGGCGCGACAGCGACGTGCTCACGCGCCTGGCCAATGGTGAAGCGATCGGCACGGCCCTGATGGCGCAGACGGGCCAGCTCAAGGCGCGCAAGCAATGGATGGCGGATCATTTGCACACGGTGGGCAAAGTCGTGCTCGATGCGGGCGCGGTGCAGAAGCTGGCCAGGGAAGGCAAGTCGCTGCTGCCGATCGGCGTGGTGGACGTGCAAGGTGAATTTGGCCGCGGCGCCGTCATCACCTGCGTGGGGCCGGACGGCGCGGCGATTGCACGCGGGCTGACCAACTACACGAGCGGCGAAGCGCGCCGCATCATGCGCAAGGGTTCGGGCGAGATCGAAAGCATCCTTGGCTTCATCGAAGGCCCCGAGCTGATCCACCGCGACAATATGGTCTTGCTGTAAGAACTTCGGGGTCACATCTGACATTCGGACACGGGCCCAGCTGTAG
>JAZJYP010000212.1:2735-16536 GCA_040390345.1 Pseudomonadota bacterium
CCGTGTCCGAATGTCAGATGTGACCCCGAAGTGTTAGGCGACGTCGGGAGTGGGTGTCTTGTGCTTGTACTCGCACAGGTCGGCGATCAGGCAGTTCCAGCAGGCCGGCTTGCGCGCCATGCAGGTGTAGCGCCCGTGCAGGATCAGCCAGTGGTGGGCGTCGTGCAAAAACGCTTTCGGCACAAACTTCAACAGCCTCTGTTCGACAATGTCGACATTCTTGCCCGGCGCGATGCCGGTGCGGTTGGAGACGCGGAAGATGTGCGTGTCCACCGCCATCGTCGGCTGCCCGAACGCGGTATTGAGCACCACATTGGCCGTCTTGCGCCCGACGCCGGGCAGCTCCACCAGCGCGTCGCGCTCGGCCGGCACTTCGCCGTCGTACTTCTCCAGCAGGATCTTGCAGGTAGCGATGACGTTCTTGGCCTTGGTCTTGTACAGGCCGATCGTCTTGATGTAGTCACGCAGTTCTTCTTCGCCCAGCGCGAGGATCTTGGCCGGCGTGTTTGCCACGGGATAGAGCAGGCGCGTGGCCTTGTTCACGCCCACGTCGGTCGCTTGCGCCGACAGCAGCACGGCAATCAGCAGTTCAAACGGCGTCTTGTATTCGAGCTCGGTTTCGGGTTTCGGATTGGCGGCGCGAAAGCGCGTGAAGATCTCAAGGCGTTTGGCAGGATTCATTCTTTCTGGGCTTTCAGGCGGGCGCGTTCCATCGCGGCGGCGATGATGGCGCGCTTGCGCTCCTTCTCGGCCAGTTCTTCGGGGGTATTGCTCGCTTCGGCCGTTACGGCGCGCAGCTTTTCGACGGCCTTGGCGGCCAGGCGCGCGTCGTTCTCGAGCTTCTCGCGCTGCAGGCGCACAGCGCGCGCGTCGTGGCGCGCACGCGCTGCATCGGCCGCCTGCTGGCTCCAGGCGTCCCAGCCGCTGCGCTCGCCCGTCACGGGCAGCATGGCGATGCAGTCGACCGGGCAGGGCGCCACGCACAGGTCGCAGCCGGTGCACAGGTCCGGCAGGATGGTATGCATCTGCTTGGGCGCGCCGAGGATGGCGTCGACCGGGCAGGCCTGGATGCACAGGGTGCAGCCGATGCACAGCGCTTCGTCAATGAAAGCGACCGGACGCGCGCGTTCGACGCCATTGGCGGGATTGATGGGGATAACCTTGCGGCCTGTGACGGCGGCCAGACGCTGCACGCCTTCGAGGCCGCCGGGAGGGCATTGGTTGATATCGGCGTCGCCGGCGGCAATCGCTTCGGCGTAGGGACGGCAGCCTTCGTACCCGCACTTGGTGCACTGGGTTTGCGGCAGGACGTCTTCGATCTGGTCAGCGAGGGTCTTGGTGTCGGACATAGCGCATTATCCGATATTCGGCGAACGCGTGGGCGCATGCGCCCACCCTACGTGCCGCAGCGGTATTACGAATGCTTCTTGATGAATTCGCCGATTTTCGGGCAGATCTGCTCGCGCCAGCGGCGTCCGGAGAAGATGCCGTAGTGGCCGCAGCCCGGTGCCACGAAGTCTTGCTGCATATGGGCGGGAATGCCGCTGCACAGGTCGTGCGCGGCCTGGGTCTGGCCGGCGCCGGAGATGTCGTCGAGTTCCCCTTCAACGGTGAACAGGGCGACGTTGGTGATGTCCTGCGGACGCACCAGCTTGCCGCCCACTTCCCAGGTGCCCATCGGCAGGCTGAATTCCTGGAACACGGTCTTGATCGTGTCGAGGTAGTACTCGGCCGGCATGTCGAGCACGGCATTGTATTCGTTGTAGAACTGGCGGTGGCCTTCGGCCGGTTCGTCGTCGCCCGTCACCAGGTGCATGTAGAACTCGCGGTGGCTCTGGGCGTGGCGGCCCGGGTTCATCGCGATGAAGCCGGCATGCTGCAGAAAGCCCGGGTACACCTTGCGCCCGAATGCCGGGTAGTTGGCCGGCACCGAATAGATCACGGTGTTTTCGAACCAGGAAAAGCTCTTTTCGATCGCCAGTGCATTGACAGCCGTAGGGGACTTGCGCGGGTCGATCGGGCCGCCCATCATCGTCATCGTCTTCGGCAGCTTGGTGTCCTTGGCGCTGGCCATGAGCGAAATGGCGGCCAGCACCGGCACCGTCGGCTGGCACACGGAAATGACGTGCAGGTCCGGCGCCAGCTTGCGGATGAAGTCCTGCACATAGAAGATGTAGTCGTCCAGGTGGAAGGCGCCTTCGCTCATGGGCACCATGCGCGCGTCGGTCCAGTCGGTGATGTAGACGTCATGCTCGTGCAGCAGGCCGCGCACGGTATCGCGCAGCAAGGTGGCATGGTGGCCGGACAGGGGGGCAACGATCAGCACTTTCGGCTGGGCCAGGGCGGCAAGCTGTTTGTCGCTCAGGTCTTTCTTGAAGTGCAGCAGCTTGCAAAAGGGGCGGTTTTCGACCGTGCGTTCCATGATGCCGACGGTGGCGCCATCGACCGTGGTGTCCTGGATGTCGAAAGCCGGTTTTTCGTATTCCTTGCCCAGGCGATACATCAGCTCGTAGCCGGCGGCGATGCGCTGCGAAAACGGCGTGTGGGCGAACGGTGACACCGGGTTGGTAAAGAGCTTGGAGGAGGCATCGGCCCACTGCATTAGCGGGGTCAGGAAGCTCTTTTGCATCTCATGAAGTTGGTAAAGCATACAGAATCCCTCGTGAAGATTGTCCGGCTGCCGCCGTTTGTGCGCGGCACAATGAAATCAATTATAGGCTATTTGAACCGGTGTAATGCAATTAACGGTTCCAACTGGAAATTGCTTGAGATTATGCAGGATGCATGGGCCGCCTCCCCATGAAAAACGCCCCGGCAGGCGGGGCGTTGACAAGGCAGATCAAGGGCTTAGTCGAAGACCGGGCTTTCGACGCCGAGGATTTTATGCAGTTTCGGCGACGTCGTCGTGTACTGCATGTGAATTTTCTTGTCCGGGAAGATATATGGCGCTGCACCAAAGGCGGCCAAGGCCGCTTCATGGAAGCCCGACAGGATCAGCTTTTTCTTGCCCGGGTAGGTATTGATGTCGCCCACGGCGAAAATGCCTGGCACATTGGTTTCAAACTTTTCCGTGTTGACCACCTTGAGCTGGCGGCGCTCGATGTCGAGGCCCCATTCGGCGATCGGGCCGAGTTTTGGCGACAGGCCGAAGAACACCAGCAGCATGTCGAGCGGCACGCGGCGCGTCACGCCGTCGGCGCCGGTGACCTTCACTTCGCTCAGTTGCGCGTCTTTCGTCTCGAAACCGGTGACCTGGCCGATGATCAGCTGCATTTCGTAGGCCTCGCACAGGGCCTTCATCTTGGCCACCGAGGCCGGCGCGGCGCGGAAGTCTTCGCGGCGGTGCAGCAGCACCACCGATTCGGCCTTGCCGACGAAGTTCAGGGCCCAGTCGAGCGCCGAGTCGCCGCCGCCGCAGATGACCAGGTTCTTGCCTTCGAACAGGCTCGGATCCTTGACGCGGTAGTGCAACTGGCTGCCTTCGAAGACCTCGATGCCGTCGACCTTGATGGTGCGGGCCTGGAAGGAGCCCACGCCGGCGGCGATGAAGATGGTCTTGGTGATGAAACGGGTGCCGGTCGAGGTTTCGACATTGAAGCGGCCGTCTTCGCGGCGCGCCACCAGGGTCACTTCCTGGCCCAGGTGGAAGGTCGGCTCGAACGGCTCGATCTGCTTCAACAGGTTGTCGGTCAGTTCCTGGCCGGTGCACACGGGTACGGCCGGAATGTCGTAGATTGGCTTGTCGGGATACAGCTCCACGCACTGGCCGCCCACCGCCGGCAGGGAGTCGATCACATGGGCCTTGATCTCGAGCAGGCCCAGTTCGAAGACCTGGAACAGGCCGACGGGGCCCGCGCCGATGATCACGGCATCGCTGTCGATGGCGCCGGGAAATGCGTTCGGGGCAGCAGCGCTGCCGGTGTCGTGGGTAGTCATGCGATTACTTCCTGTGAAAGATGGGTGATGCGGTACGGCGGTGGCACAGGTGCTGTGCCACGGTGAGGCGATCGGCGGCGCGACGGCTTAGCGAACCAGGCGGTCCAGCTTGCTCTTGACGTCTTTCCATTCGTCGGCTTCGGGCAGCGGCGCTTTCGTCTTGGTGATCGATGGCCAGTTGCGCGCCAGGTCGACGTTGATCTTGATGAATTGCTGCTGGTCGCCCGGGACGTCTTCCTCGGCAAAAATCGCGTTGACGGGGCACTCGGCCACGCAGACGGCGCAATCGATGCACTCGTCCGGGTCAATCGCCAGGAAATTCGGGCCTTCCCGGAAACAATCGACCGGGCATACATCGACGCAATCGGTGTAGCGACAGCTGATGCACGATTCGGTGACAACGTGGGTCATAACAGTCCTATCAATGAATGGGTGCTGCACAGGTTGGCGGGCAATGCTGGTCCGCTAACGATGGCAAAGCACTGCATTTTAAGGCAATTCGCTTTTTCCCACAATTTCCGCTTCATACACTATACACATATGCTAATGCGGGCCGGCATGCCATTTTAGCGTATAAAAGCACGAATGTTCTTTTATTGGGGCGGCATAGCGCCGTTGCCGCCCAGCGCTGCGTCGGTGGGCGCGGGCCGGGCCGCTCGCCCATGGCTGGCGCACCAGGCTGCCAGGGCCTCGGCCTCGCCGGCCAGGATGCGCTCGACGTTGAAATATTCGGCCAGGTTCATGGTGCCGCAGCAGGCGCGCCGGTCCTGCACGGCGCCCGGCGCGTCCTGCACGCCGGCCGGCAGGGCGACGCCGGCCACGTGGTCTTCCGATAGCGGCGTCGTCGCCGCCAGCACCTCGCGCACGGCAAAGCGGTTACGGATGAAGTTGCGGTAGTCGACCGGCTTGCCGTCGGCCGCGGCGATGGCCAGCATGGCGTTGGCCACATCGGCAAAATTGGCCTCGCTGTCGGGCGCGGCCAGCAGGGCGCGCAGCACCAGGCTGCGCACATAGTCGCCTGTGCGGTGCAGCAGGGCGGCGTCGTCGAGCGTGCCGGGATTGCGCTCAAAGGCGAACATATCGGCCAGGATGTCGTAGACGGCCCCGGTGAAGACCTGGGAAATGGCGTGCACCTCGGTGCCGGCGTCGGACAGGGTCAGGTCGTTGTCGGCATTGCGCAAGCCGTTCGAACGGCCCAGGGCCAGGCCGAACTGTTCGGCGATATCGGCCAGGAAGGTCTTGTCGTGCAGGCGCGCCTTGGTCTGGGCGACGATGGCCTCGCACTGGTCGAGCTGCGACAGGGCCAGGAAGATGGCCGTCAGGTCGCCAAAGGACTCGTGCAGGCCGCCCGTCTGGGGTGGCTTGTCGGCCTCGAGCCAGCCCGGCTTGAGGCCGTCGAGCACGGCGTGGCCTGTTTCGTGCGAGACGATGTCGAAGGAGCGGCAGGTGTAGACGCGGTTGCTGGCGCCGCTGGGCATGAAGTCGCCGAATTTCAGGCTGGCGATCGAACGGCTGTAGTAGGCGTTCATCACATTCGGCAAACCATGCGGATAGACCTGCAGCGGCGCTGTGTCGGCCGCGCTATTCCAGTTCCAGGGCAGGGGCGTGGCGGCACCGTCACTGGCCAGCGCGCGCTGGTACATCGTGAGCGTCTGGCGCACCACGGCGAAGGTGTGGACGGCGTCGAACTGGTCGGTGCCGGGCATGGTGACGAAGTCGCCAAAGGCATTCGGGCTGACCGGGTCGATGCCGGGCACGCCGGAAGCGATGCGGGCGTCGCGCGGACCATCGAGCACGATGCCGGGCAGGAAGGCCTTGCGCGTGCCGATCTCGTTGACCGACGGGTCCTGTTTCCAGATCAGCACGCGCGCGCCGAAGGCGAATTCGGGCGGGGCGGCGGGGGCTGCCAGCGCAGTGGTGCGCGGCTTGCCCGGCTCGTCGATGACTTCGGCCGCCTTGCGGTGCTGGCGGTAGGGCGCGCTGGGCGTGGGGATGTAGCTGACCGGCGCTGTGAGCTCGCCAGCGACAAGCGCCGCGAGCGGCAAGGTGACGGTGCGTTCCATCGTGGGCCTCCCTTGAAAAGCTGCTTCCTCAAATGGTCTGCCCTTGCCCGGCACCGGGTTTGATCTGGCGCAAAGCTGCGCCTCACCTAGGCTAGAATGACGGGCATCGAAAATACAAAGTCATCCATGGCCATTGCCGGCATTCCGCTCGAATTCTTCCTCTTTGCCCTGGTCCTTGGCCTGGTGGCGTTTGCCCCCTTCAGCAGCCTGGCCAGCGCCGCTGGAGGCGCCCTCGTCATCACCATCTACAAATTGCTGGCCGCGCCGTTTGGCGAAGGCCCCGGCCTGGCGGGCTTGCTGGCCCATGCCGGCCACGAATGGGTGGGCTTTGCCAACCTGCTGGCGCTGCTGCTCGGCTTCACCCTGCTGGCGCGCCACTTCGAAGACAGCGGCGTGCCCGCGCGCCTGCCCGACTTCCTGCCCGATAACTGGCGCGGCCCGCTGGTGCTGCTGCTGTGCGTGTTTGTCCTGTCCAGCTTCCTCGACAATATCGCCGCCGCGATGATCGGCGGCGCCGTCGCCCACACGATTTTCCGCGGCAAGGTCCATCTCGGCTACCTGGCCGGCATCGTGGCCGCCGCCAATGCGGGCGGCGCCGGCAGCGTCGTCGGCGACACCACCACCACGATGATGTGGCTGGCCGGCGTGGCGCCAGGCCAGGTCGTGCACGCCTACGTGGCGGCCGGCGTCGCGCTAGCCGTGTGCGCGGTGCCGGCCGCGCTGCAGCAGCACGCCTACGCGCCGATCATGCGCGACGCGCCGGCCGGCGCGCGCATCGACTGGGCGCGCGTGGCCATCGTCGCCTTCATCCTGCTGGCGGCCATTGGTGCCAACCTGGGCGTCAATCTGTATGCCAAGCAGTGGGGCGTGCGTGCCCCCGTGCTGGGCCTGGCCGTGGCTGCGGCCACGCTGGCCAGCGCGCTGCTGCGCCGGCCCGACTGGGCGCTCTTGCCCTCGGCCGGGCGCGGCGCCGCCTTCCTGCTGTCGCTGGTCTGGTGCGCTTCGCTGATGCCGGTCGAAGCGCTGGGCGCGCCCAGCTGGGCCTCGGCCTTGTCGATTGGCTTTGTCTCGGCCGTATTCGATAATATCCCCCTGACGGCCCTGGCCCTGCGCCAGGGCGGCTATGACTGGGGTTTCCTGGCCTATGCCGTCGGTTTTGGCGGTTCGATGGTCTGGTTTGGCTCGTCGGCCGGCGTGGCCTTGTGCGCGATGTATCCGGAAGGCCGTTCGGCGGTCCAGTGGGTGCGCCAGGGCTGGCACGTCATCCTCGCCTATGTGCTGGGATATTTCGCCATGCTTGCCCTGTTGGGCTGGCATCCGGCATGATGGCGGTCTTACGTCTCACGAAAGGAACACCATGGCAGAAATTACCATCATCCAGGCGCACAGCCTGAGCCCGGCCAAGGCACGCGAAGCGGCGCAGAAAGTGGCCGACCAGATGGCCGAAGAATACGATATGGAATTCGAGTGGGAAGGCGATGTGCTGCATTTCGAACGCAGCGGCGTGCAGGGCAACTTGACGCTGGAAAAGGACAGCGCCGAAATGTTCATCAAGCTGGGATTCCTGATGGGCGCCTTTGCCTCGACGATCGAGGCAAAGGTCGCGGAAAACATGAAGAAGGTATTCAGCGCAAAATAAGCGATTAACCCTCTTTCAGTTCTTCGATCAGGTCGACGTACTGTTGCATGGCCTCGTCGGCCGAGGTGCCTTTCAGGCCAGCCCAGGCGTCGAATTTGGCGCGCCCGACCATGTCGGTGAAGCCCGGACGGCTGCCTTCGACGTCGCCGGCGGAGGCTTGCTTGAACAGGGCATAAATCTTCAGCAGCGTCATATTGTCGGGACGTTCTGGCAGGTTTTTCGAATCGGCCTGGGCCTGGGCAAACTGGTCTTGCAAGCTCATGGAAACTCCTTGGTGGCTGGATTGTATTACTCTGACATTGTCGATAGAGTAAGGGTACTAGAATCTTATCGCATCGCCGCCGCCATTGCGCGGGATAATGGCCAATTCACCACACTTTAGAGGAGACGCTCGATGAGTCGCAAGAGGATGTCCACGGTCGATACCAGTTGGCTGCGCATGGATTCTGAGGGCAACCTGATGATGATCGTCGGCGTCTCGATGCTGCACCAGGCCGTCAGCGCCGCGCAGCTCAAGGAGGCGCTGGCCGCACGTTTCCTCGTCTACAGCCGCTTCCGCAGCCGCGTCGTCACCGACCTGACCGGCTCCTGGTGGGAAGAGACCGAGGTTGACCTTGACGACCATGTGGTCCGCACGTCGTTGCCCAGTGCGCCCAAACACGCCAGCAACAAGCCGGCCCTGCAGGCGCTGGTCGGTGAACTGTCGCAGCAGCACCTCGATCCCGAAAAACCTTTATGGCAGATGCACCTGGTCGACAACTGCGTCGGCGCCGACGGCCACGTACGCCAGGCGCTGATCATCCGCATCCACCACTGCATTGCCGACGGCGTGGCCCTGGTGGGCGTGTTCATGTCGATGTTCGACCAGTCGGCCGATGCGCCGCCCGCGCCGGTGAGCGAGGAAGACGCCGAAGCGGCCGAAGAGAACCCGTGGGAACAGATCATGCAGCCGGTGACGGTGGCCTCGATCAAGGCCATCGAACTGTCCTCGACGATGTTCCTCAAGTCGATGACGATGATGCTCGACGCCGACAAGCTGCCCGAACAGCTCAGCGCCGCCGGCCATACCGCCGGCCAGCTGGTGATGGACGCCGTCAAGCTGACCACGATGGAAGAAGACAGCCACACGCGCCTCAAGGGCAAACCGAATGGCAAGAAACACGTGTCCTGGAGCGAGCCGCTGCCGCTGCACGAAGTCAAGGCCATCGGCCGCGCCTTCGGCTGCTCCGTCAACGACGTGCTCATGGCCAGCGTGGCCGGCGCGATCCGCTCCTACCTCAAGGCCAAGGGCGATGAGGTCGAGCACGACTGCAATGTGCGCGTGATGGTGCCGGTGAACCTGCGCAAGCCCAGCGAAGGGCAAAAGCTGGGCAATGCCTTCGGCCTGGTGCCGCTGGTGCTGCCGGTGGGGCTGGAAGATCCCCTGGCGCGCCTGTTCGAAGTGCGCCACCGCATGAATGAATTGAAAGGCAGCTACACGGCGCTGGTGGCCATGTCGGTGCTCGGTGTGCTGGGCGCGATGCCCAAGCCCGTGCAAAGCGAGATCCAGAATTTCTTCGCGCGCAAGGCGACAGCCGTGATGAGCAATGTGCCGGGGCCGCAGGCGCCACTTTTCCTGGCCGGCAGCCAGCTCGACCAGTGCATGTTCTGGGTGCCGCAGTCGGGCGACATCGGCATCGGGGTGTCGATCCTGAGCTACAACGGCGGCGTCCAGTTCGGCATCGTCACCGATGACGCGCTGGTGCAGGACCCCGACGCCATCATCGGCCGCTTCGCGCCGGAATTTGAAAAACTGGTGATGATGGCCCTGATGGGGGCATGGGACTAAGGTGCCACTTAGCGTGCACCGGTCGATGGCAGTTGGAACGGAGCCAATTCTGGCAGCGGCAAGCTGGACCGGCATTGCGCCCGGGCTTGCCGCCAGCCGATTTAGACGGCCAGCAGTTCGACGTCGAAGATCAGGGTGGCGTTCGGGGGAATCACGCCGCCGGCGCCGCGGGCGCCATAGCCCAGGGCTGCAGGAATGGTCAGGCGGCGCGCGCCACCGACTTTCATGCCCTGCACGCCTTCGTCCCAGCCGCGGATCACGTGGCCGGCGCCCAGCGAGAACTGGAACGGGTCGTTGCGGTCCTTGCTCGAATCGAATTTGTTACCTGCCGTGCCGTCGTCATTGCGCAGCCAACCGGTATAGTGCACGGTAACGTGCTGGCCAGCCTTGGCTTCAGCGCCTTCGCCAACAACGGTGTCTTCGTATTGCAGGCCGGATTCGGTAGTGATGATGGACATAATTTTTCTTTCGCTAGTTCAGGGTAATCGGGAATTGTAATGGCTTTTGACACAAATGGCACTCCCAAGCTCGCCCGCGTTGCCCGGGCATGGGGCCGCGCACTGGGCGCGCAGCTGCATCCGCGCATGCTGCTGCTCTCGGCCGCCCCCTTCCTGCTGTCGGTGGCGCTGTGGGGCGTGCTGCTCTACCTGGGCTTGCAGCCGCTGATCGACTACGTGCAAGGCCTGTTCCTGCAATACGATGTGTTCCAGGCCAGTTCGAGCTGGCTGGGCAGCCTGGGCCTGGGCGCGCTCAAGACGCTGGTCGTGCCCTTGATCGCCATGCTGCTCCTGCTGCCGTTGATGATCCTCACCGCTTTGCTGTTCATCGGCGTGGCGGCCATGCCGGCCATCGTGCGCCACGTGGGCGCGCGCCACTTTCCCCTGCTGGAAAAGAAGGCCGGCGGCAGCTGGATCGGCAGCGTCCTGGTGGCGCTGGCGAGCTTCCTGGTCTTCATCGTGCTGTGGTGCCTGGCCTTGCCGCTGTATGCCTTTCCGCCGCTGGCGCTGGCTGCCCAGGTGCTGCTGTGGGGCTGGCTGACTTACCGCGTGATGGTCTACGACGCCCTGGCCGACCACGCCAGCGAAGCAGAGCGCCAGCACTTGATGCGCGAACACCGCTCCGCGCTGCTGCTGATCGGCATGGTGTCCGGCGCCGCCGGTGCGCTGCCGGGCATGGTCTGGGTCGGCGGCATGGCGCTGTCGGTGGTATTGTTTCCCTTCCTGGCGGCGGCCTCGATCTGGCTGTATGTGATGATCTTCATCTTCACCGGCCTGTGGTTCGAATTCTACTGCCTGCAGGCGCTGGCCGATGCGCGCCCCACCATCCTGGAGAACTGAATGGCGATTGGACTGATCATCATCGGCGACGAAATCCTGTCCGGCAAACGGCGCGACCAGCATTTCCCGAAAGTGCTTGAGCTGCTGGCCGAACGGGGCCTGCAACTGGCCTGGGCCGAAACCATCGGCGACGATCCGGTGCGTATCACGGCCGTGCTCAAGCGCACCATGGCCAGCGGCGACATCGTCTTTTCCTGCGGCGGCATCGGCGCCACGCCGGACGACCATACGCGCCAGTGCGCGGCCGAGGCCCTCGGCCTGCCGCTGGTGCTGCACCCCGATGGTGCGGCCAACATCCAGCTGCGCATCCGCGAGATGGCGGCCGAAGCGGGCGTGGCGGCCGACCTCGCATCGGCCGACAACCTGCACCGCCTGAAGATGGCCGAATTCCCGCAAGGCGCCACCCTGATTCCCAATCCCTACAACCGGGTGGCCGGCTTCACGGTGGGCAGCCACCATTTCGTGCCGGGTTTCCCGGTGATGGCGTGGCCGATGATCGCCTGGACGCTCGACACCTTGTACCGCCACCTGTTCAACGGCGAAGCGCGCGCCGAACATGCGCTGCTGGTGTACGAAGCGTTCGAATCGGCCCTGACGCCGCTGATGGAAACGCTGGAAGCGCGCTATCCGCTGGTGAAGGTGTTCAGCCTGCCCAGCGTGGGCGACGCCACCACGCGGCGCCATATCGAGCTCGGTGTGAAGGGCGAACCGCAGCAGGCGGCCAGCGCTTTCGCCGACTTGCGCGCCGGTCTCGATGCCTTGCATGCGGAGTACAACCCGGTTTGATTTTTACGTGGCGGAATCGACGTTGTTTTTTTGCGAAAATAGTCGAGGGAATTCAAATTTTCTTCGAACGCTGGTCGTGCCGCTGGCATGGTTGTGGTGCAATGGATACCGTACATATGCCGTTCCGTTTTTGGAGTCGTGCCCAGTTTTCAGGTTTTAGCCGGTTGAGCCATCATGGAAAGTAATCGCCGTTTTCGCCGGCCACGAATTGTTGTCCGCGCAGTGCGCAAACTGCGTGCGCGGGTTGCCTCGGTCAATTACGGCCGTCCGCGCAGCGTGCCGACCCGCTCGATCGATGCGCCGCAACCCCACCTCTCCCTTGTGCCGGATTCACCTGCCCCAGATGACGTAGAAGCCGACCTGCCCGACCCGGTGCTGGGCAAGCCGCGCCGCGTGCGCAACGCCTTCGTGCTGGTGCTGCTGATGCTCGTCGCCGTGGGCGGCTGGTGGCTGATGGAGGAGGCGCGCACCTCGACCATGCAGGCCCACTTCTTCGCCGAACTGGCCAGCAAGATCAAATACACGGTCGAAGCGGGCCCCAGCCGGGCGATCCGCTTCCCCTCGGGCAGTCCCTACGACGAACGGCTTGGCTATTCCAACCTGCCGGATTACCTGGGCAAGCTCAAGACGAAGGACTATGACATCAGCTCCCAGGCGCGCCTGTCGCCGAAGATGCTGGAACTGGCCGACATGGGCTTCTTCCCGACCTACCACGAGAAGACCAAGACGGGCCTGGCCATCCTCGATTGCCGCAACCAGCCGCTGTTTTCGGCGCGCTATCCGGAGCGCTTCTACGAGCGTTTCGACGAGGCGCCGGCGCTGCTGGTGGCCAGCCTGCTGTTCATCGAAAATCGCGAACTGCTCGACCCCACCTACCCGAAGCGCAATCCGGCCGTGGAATGGGACCGCTTCAGCAAGGCCGTGTTCGACAAGTCCCTGCACATGTTCAGCGGCGCCGAGAAGCGCTCGGCGGGCGGCTCCACGCTGGCCACCCAGATCGAAAAATACCGCCATTCGCCGGAAGGGCGCACCGCCAGCCTGCACGACAAATACGTGCAGATGGTCTCGGCCACGCTGCGCGCCTACCAGGGCGGCGAGGACACCACCAAGGTGCGGCGCCAGATCGTGCTCGACTACCTCAACACCGTGCCGCTGTCGGCCAAGACCGGCTACGGTGAAGTCAATGGCATTGGCGATGGCATGTGGGTCTGGTACGGGCGCGACTTCAAGCAGGTGAGCGCGACGCTGCGCGGCAAGATCGATACGCCCGACGCGGTGATGGCCTACAAGGAAGCGCTGTCGCTGATGATCGCCCAGCGCCGCCCGGCCTACTACCTCGGTGCCGGCGAAGCGGACCTGGAAGAGCTGACCAACAGCCACCTGCGCGTGCTGGCCCAATCCGGCGTGATCAGCGCCGGCCTGCGCGACGCCGCCCTGCATGTCAAGCTGCATCCGGCCCTGGGTTCCGGCGTGGCGCCGCCGGCGGCCAATGCCTTCGTCACGCGCAAGGCTTCCAACGCCGTGCGCACCCACCTGGCCAGCCTGCTGGGCGACTCGCGCCTGTATAACCTCGACCGCCTCGACCTGACGGTGCAGTCGACCCTGAACGCCGACGCGCAGCGCGCCGTCACCGGGGCGCTGCGCGACCTGCGCGACGCCGACGCCGCCAAGGCCGCCGGGCTGACGGGCAAGGGCATGCTGGGCAATGGCGACCCGGCCAACGTCGTCTACAGCTTCACCCTGATGGAACGGGGCGAGAACGCCAACTACCTGCGTGTGCAGACCGATAACTTCGACCAGCCGCTCGACATCAACGAGGGCGCGAAACTGGACTTGGGTTCGACGGCCAAGCTGCGCACGCTCGTCACCTACATGGATATCATCGGGCAGCTGCACGAGCGCTACGCCAGCATGGACAACGACGCCCTGAAGAAGGCGCCGGTGGACCAGAAGGACGTGTTGTCGCACTGGGCCATCGACTACTTCCAGGGCCTGCCCAACGAGCCGCAGGCGCGCGCCCTGGTGCCGATGCTGCAGGCCGCGCTCGAGCGCAAATATTCCGGCAATCCGGGCGAAGCGTTCTTCACCGGCGGCGGGCTGCACCACTTCGGCAACTTCAGCAAGCTCGATAACACGCGCATCCTGACGGTGCGCGAAGCGCTGCGCAACTCGACCAACCTGGTGTTCGTGCGCCTGATGCGCGACGTGGTGC
>JAZJYP010000213.1:0-6753 GCA_040390345.1 Pseudomonadota bacterium
GGTGCGGGAAGGCGAAGCGCACGCCGGTCGACTTGCCGATCCAGTTGGTCTGCATCGTGCGCACGCGTTCGGGCCAGCCGGGCAGCTTGGTGTCGACGTAGTCGAGCAGTTCTTCCGCGTAGTCGGTGATGCGGGCGTAGTACATCGGGATTTCGCGCTTCTCGATCGGCGCGCCGGAGCGCCAGCCGCGACCGTCGACCACCTGCTCGTTAGCCAGCACGGTCTGGTCGATCGGATCCCAGTTCACGGTACCGGTCTTCTTGTAGATGATGCCTTTTTCCAGCATCTTGAGGAACATCCACTGGTTCCACTTGTAGTATTCCGGCTTGCAGGCGGTCATCTCGCGCGACCAGTCGATCGCCAGGCCCATCGACTCCATCTGCTCGCGCATGTGGGCGATGTTCGAATAGGTCCACTGGGCCGGCGGCACGTTGTTGGCCATGGCCGCGTTTTCGGCCGGCATGCCGAACGCGTCCCAGCCCATCGGCATGAGCACGTTGTAGCCGTTCATGCGCAGGTAGCGGTACATCACATCATTGATCGTATAGTTGCGCACGTGGCCCATGTGCAGCTTGCCCGACGGGTAAGGCAGCATCGAGCAAGCGTAGTACTTGCCCTTCGGGAAACGCGGGTCGTGTTCGACGGCTTTATAGGCGTCGATGGCCTTCCAGTGGGATTGGGCAGCGTGTTCGACGTCGGCGGGACTATATTTATCTTGCATGATGTGGTGCGGTCCAAAAGTGGATATGAACCGGACATTATACTGGTTCAGGGACAGGACTTCCTTCTGTCGACCGTCCCTGCCAGGAAACCCGTCCTACCTGGTGCCCGCCGGGGTGACCGCCGGTGCCGGCGCGAAGGGCGCGATGCCGAACGAGGGGTAGATTTCGGCCGGGAAGTACACGGCGCCATCCTTGACCACCATGCTGATGGTCTTGATCGCTTTCAAGTCCCGGGTCGGATCGCCCGGCACCAGGAAGAAATCGGCGAGCTTGCCCTTGCTGACGGAGCCGAGCTGCTGGTCCTGGCCCGTATAGCGCGCCATGTCGAAGGTGGCGCGCTTGAGCACGTCGGCCGCGCTCATGCCCACGCGCTGCATCAGTTCGAGCTCGCGGTGGTAGGTGAAGCTGCCACCGAGGTCGGTGCCGGGAACGATGAACACGCCACGCTCGTTGAGCAGCCTGGTGGCCGCCAGGATTTTCTCGTAAGCGCCGCGGTAGGCCGCGTCGTCGCCAGGCGCCGAGCTGTCGATCAGCGCCTTGCGTGCATTGCGCTGGACCGCGACGGGCATGTGGCCGATATAGTCGACGGCGCCGGCCGGCACTTCACCGTCACGCCCGAGCAGCAGCCGTTCGTGGATGCCCAGCGTCGGGTCGATCGCAAGCTTGCGCGATGAAATCATCTCCACGCTGTGCTGCACGCGCGCGCTGTTCAGGTCGACCCCGGGCAAGCGCTTCAGTGCCGTCAGGCGCAACAAGGAGCGCGTGTCTTCGGTCGGGGCCAGCACCCATTGCAGCATGAACTGGTTAATGTGGGTCATTTCGTCAAAGCCCGCCTCCATCATCGCGTCGGCCGTGCTGAAAGCGGGCACGTGACCGGCCACGCGCAGGCCGAGGCGATGGGCTTCGGCCACCATGGCTGGCACCCAGGCCGGGTTCATGCTGTTGTAGCTCTTGATTTGCCAGTAGCCGCGCGCCGCATACCAGCGCACCGCGTCGATGGCCGCCTGTTGGCTGTCGACGACGAAGCCATTGTTGGCGCTGAAGGCGCTCTTGCCTTCGATAAAGCCGCTGCGCACCACGCGCGGCCCGCCGATGATGCCGGCGTCCATCTGCGCGATCAGCTTGTCGAGCACGGCGTTGTCGTTGCCCATGTCGCGCACCGTCGTAATGCCGGCGGCCAGGTTGAGCAGGGCGTCGTCCATGTCCAGGTGGCCGTGCATCTCGAACATGCCGGCCACGAGGGTGCCGCCGGCGCCGTCGATGCTCACTTCGCCCGGCGTGGCAGGGCTGCCCTGCGGCTCCACGGCGCTGATCGTGCGCCCGTTGATGAGCACGGCCACCGGCTCGCCCAGCGTCTTGCTGGCAGGATCGAAGACGCGCACGTTGCGGATGCGCACGGGCGCGCCGTAGCGGTGGGCGACGGCTTTCTGGATCGCCACGTAGCGCTCGGTCGACCATTGGGCCGCCAGGCCACGCAGGCGCTCTTCCTCCGCTTCGTAACCTTCACGCACGATGATCGCCGACGGCGACACGGAAGCGAACAAGTCCCCGTGGGCGTCGAGCAGGATGGTCTCGGGCGTCAGGTCAATGCCGCTCAGCTCGTACGCCGTCACCTTGAGCGGGCCCGGCTTGCCCTTGACGGACAGTTCCATGCCCTTGTGCAGGGTCAGCGCGCCACCAGGCAGGGCCGCCAGCGTATTCTTCGGCGCCTTCAGCAGCGCACGCGCGTACATGCCGAGCGACCAGGGACTGCCGCTCTGGCTCACGTACAGGACGGGCCCGGCGGCCTGGGCGGCTCCCGGCCCGGTGGCATCGCGCCAGGTGGCTTTGCCGCCTGCCAGTTCGAACTGCTCGTCGACCTTGCTGCCAAACGTCGTCGCGCCGCTGACCGTCCACTTGAGCGGCAAACCGGCGGCGCCCACACTGAGCGTTTCGGCAATGGTCGGGCCGCGTCCGTTGTTCTTGATATTGAAATCGATGCGCACCTGCCCACCCTGGATATCGGCGACGATATGGCCGACATTCTTGCCGCCAAAGATCGCGGTGTAACGTTCCGTCGCCGCCTGCGCGGCATGGGCGACGAGCGCCAGGACCAACAGGCTTCCCCATTTCGCGGGCAATTTGATCTGCACGATTTTTCCTTATTCATTTGGCAATGACCGTGAGGGTACGCCAGAAACCGCGAATTGCCTAGCGCTGGAGGAAATGCATCGGACATCACGCTGGGCACGTAAAGGATTAGAATCCAGGCATTGCCAAAAAATGCACAAGCAAGGTCTGTCACCATGAGCAAACATATCGGTATCGTCGGCTGTTCGGCCGAAGGCGCGGGCCTGTGCTACCGCACCATCTGCCTCGAAGGCGCGCAGTTCCTGGGCGTACACAATCACCCCGAAGTGTCGCTGCACACGCACGCACTGGCGCGCTATGTTGACTACCTCGACGCGGCCGACTGGGAAGGCGTGGCCGAACTGATGCTCTCTTCTGCCAGCAAGCTCGATGCGGCAGGTGCCGATTTCCTGATCTGTCCCGACAACACGATCCACCAGGTGATGGCGCGCGTGCTGCCGCGCTCGCCCCTGCCCTGGCTGCACATCGCCGAGGTGGTCGCTGCCGAAGCGCAGCGCCTGGGCTACCGCAAGATCGGCATTACCGGCACGCGCTGGCTGGTCGATTCGCACGTGTATCCGGACAAGCTCGACGAAGCGGGCCTGGCCTGGCTGCGCCCTGACGCGCAAGACCGCGACGAGGTCGACCGCATCATCATGGAAGAACTGGTGCGTGGCGTCATGCGCCCGGAAGCGGTCACCAGCCTGCGTGCGGTGATCGGGCGCTTGAAGGAAGACGGCTGCGACGCCGTCGTACTGGGCTGCACCGAGCTGCCCTTGATCATGAACGACGAGAATTCGCCCTTGCCCACGCTCGACTCGACGCGCCTGCTGGCGCGCGCCGCCCTGCACCGCGCCTGCGAAGTGGACGTGCCGCGCTAGTTTCGATGGAACTTCCAGCGTTGTTGGTTGTCGGACAATGATGACGACCCCAATCGACACGCTTGAATATGCGGCTTCACTGGAAGCGGCGGGCGTTCCCAAAACGCAAGCGGACGCGCACGCGCGCGCCTTGGCCCAAGCTTTGAAAGAGGTGCACTTGCTGCCGCGCGCCATTGACGAGCAAACGCAAAGGCTGGGGCAAGCAGAAGCAAGACTGAATCACCGCCTTGACCAGATCGAATCACGGTTAACCGTCCTCGAACACACGGTAGCGGAAATGCACCAGCAACAGCTGAAATTTCAGGCCCGCACCGACAAACGGCTAGGCGAACTGGGCAAAGACCATGTTCAATTAGAAAAAGAGGTGGCCAAATTAGAAAAAGAGGTGGCCAAATTGGCCGTGATGATGAAAATCCTGCTTGCGGTCCTCGTCCCTACCTGCGTGAGCGTCGTCGCGCGCTGGTTCGTCTAGCGCAGCACCCGCTTCCATTTTTACAAGCGCGCGCCGGGCCAAACTGGCACTATGCTGTTTTCACCGACCTTCAGGAGGCAGGCAATGCTGCACGGACTACGCACGATCAAATACCCCGTCAACGACCTCGACGCCGCCAAAGCCTGGTACACCAGCGTGTTTGGCGTGGCGCCCTACTTCGACCAGCCCTTCTATGTCGGCTTTGGCATTGCCGGCTTCGAACTGGGCCTGGTACCCGATGGCACGCCAGGCTTGAACGGCAGCACAGCGTATTGGGGCACTGACAATATCGAAGCCGAGGTCGAGCGTATCGTTGGTCTGGGCGCGCGCATCCACCATGCGATCCAGGACGTGGGCGACGGCATCAAGGTGGCCGAACTGGCCGACCCGTTCGGCAATGTGCTGGGCTTGATCCTCAATCCGCATTTTGATCTCAAGGCGGTACGCTAGATCGATGGAACTTCCAGCGTTATTGGTTGTCGAACAAGTATGCCCAATTCACTCGGGCCCGCTGGTTCGTCTAGCGCAGTACCAGCTTGAGCGCTGGCGCTTCGCCGTAGTCTTCGTAGCGCTCGTTGATGCCGGCGATGCAGTAAGTCATTTCTTCAAGCAAGTCGGGGGCGCGCTCGCGCATGGTCGCCGCATCGGTGACGATGATCTCCAGCACTTCTTTCTCGGCTAGCCGGAACTGGCTCATGCCGTCTTCGTCACGCAGGTAGCTCAGGCAGTCGACCCAGGCGTCCATCGTGTTGGCATAGAACTCGGGAAAGCCGAAGGCGCGGCGCGATTCGGCGTGGAAGCTGTCCCAGTCGCCGATCGCGGCGCCGTTCAAGGTTGCGCTGGCCATCACTTCTCCTTTTTCTTCGGTTCGGTCACGAAGCCGAGCTTGTTCAAGCCGTGTTCCTGGGCGGCCGCCATGACCTGGGCCACCACTTCATAGCGCGTGGCGCGGTCGGCGCGCAGCTGCAATTCCGGTGGCGTGGCCAGCTTGGCCGTCTCGGCCAGGCGGACCTCGAGTTCCTCGCTGTCGACGGCGTCGTTGTTCCAGAAGATGCCTCCCTTGGCGTCGATGGCGATCGTCACGGTCAGCGGCTGCTGCTGGGCCACCGCGGCCTGGGCGCGCGGCAGGTCGATCTTGATGGCATGGGTGAACATGGGCGCCGTGATGATGAAGATCACCAGCAGCACCAGCATCACGTCGACCATGGGCGTGACGTTGATGTCACTCATCATCTGGTGCGGGCGGTTCGGGTTGAAGGTGCCGAAGGCCATGATTTACCTCGTGAAGTAGGCGTGCAGGTCGTGGGCGAAGCCATCGAGCTCGGCCAGCGTGACACGGTTCAGGCGGTTGAAGCCGTTGTAGGCCAGCACGGCGGGAATGGCCACCGTCAGGCCGAAGCCGGTCATGATCAGCGCTTCGCCAACGGGGCCGGCGACTTTGTCGATCTGCACCGTGCCGGCGGCCGAGACATTGGCCAGCGCATGGTAGATGCCCCAGACCGTGCCGAGCAGGCCGACGAAGGGCGCGGTGGCGCCGATGGAAGCGAGGATGGTCAGGCCGCTTTCGACGCGGTGGGTCGAGCGCGTGATTTCCTGGCGCAGCACGCGGGTGATCTGCTCGCCCCTGGCCATTTCGCCGGCCAGGGTGGCGCTGCCGCTGGCATGGGCGGCGCTGTTGACGGGCAGGGGCGCGTAGACGTTTTCGCCGTCGGCATGCTGCAACAGGGCGATACCGTCGGCCATGGTGGGCGCGGCCCAGAAAGCGTCGATCACCGGCGCGGCGCGGCGCACGCGCCACAGGTGCAGGGCCTTGGACAGGATGAAGAACCAGCTCACCAGCGACATCAACAGCAGCGCGTAGGCCACCGCGTGGCTGATGCCGTCGCCGCTGCTCCAGTAGCGCGCCAGCGAGAATTGATTGTCGAGCAAGGGATTCATTTAAGGCCGAGCACGTTTTGCATGTCGTACAGGCCGCTCGTCTTGTCGGCCAGGAAACGCGCAGCGCGCAGGGCGCCGTGGGCGTAGGTCACGCGCGAGCTGGACTTGTGGCTGATCTCGATGCGCTCGCCGTCGCCGGCAAACAGCACCGTGTGGTCGCCCACGATATCGCCGCCGCGCACGGTGGCAAAGCCGATCGTCGACGGGTCGCGCGCGCCGGTGACGCCTTCGCGGCCGTAGACGGCGCAATCCTTGAGGTCGCGGCCGAGGGCGCCGGCGATCACTTCGCCCATCTTCAGGGCGGTGCCCGACGGCGCATCGACCTTGTGGCGGTGGTGGGCTTCGACGATTTCGATGTCGTAGCCTTCGCTAAAGCTCCTGGCGGCCATTTCCAGCAACTTGAGCGTGACGTTGACGCCCACGCTCATGTTGGGTGCGAACACGATGGCGGTCTTTTCGGCGGCCTTGGCAATGGCGGCGCGGCCGGCGTCGTCGAAACCGGTGGTGCCGATGATGACTTTGATGCCGTGGGCGGCGCAGTATTCCAGGTGTTTCAGCGTGCCTTCAGGGCGCGTGAAATCGATCAGGTAGGCGGCATTGGCCAGGCCTTTGGCCAGGTCGGACTCGATCG
>JAZJYP010000214.1:0-19576 GCA_040390345.1 Pseudomonadota bacterium
AACTATTGCGCGCAAGAGTTGCTTTCCAATCGTGGTCTGACCCCGGTTATTCCAATCGTGGTCTGACCCCGGTTATTTTTTACGATAAAGCCTTCGGCGTCTGGTAGAGCGGGAAGCCGTCAAAGGCTTCGTTGTTCTTTGCCGGCGGCAGCGGCCAGGTTGGGCGGGCATTGGGTACGCCGCCATCGACGCGCAATACCGATCCGGTAATATAAGACGCGGCGGCCGAGAGCAGGAACACGATCGCGCCCGACACTTCGGCCTCGTTGCCAAAGCGCTGCAGCGGCACCTTGCGCGTCATCTGGCGGAACTGCGCGGAGAACTCCGGCGGATAGCTGTCAAAGCCGGAGGTGGCGATATAACCCGGCGCCACCGCATTGATACGCACGCCGGAAGTGGCCCATTCGCTCGCCGCCGTCTCGGTAAAGTTCAACATGCCCGCACGCGCAGCGCCGGAGTGCCCCATGCCCGGCATGCCGTTCCACATGTCGGCAATGATATTGACGATGGCGCCGCCCTTCTCTTCCATCGCCTGCACATAGCATTCACGCGCCATCAGGAAGCCGCCCGTCAGGTTGTTCTTGACGACCGCGTCCCAGCCCTTGAGGCTGATGTTCTTGAGCGGCGCCGGAAACTGGCCGCCAGCGTTGTTGACCAAACCGTCGATGCGCCCATGCGCGGCCAGAATGGCAGCGACGGTGTCCTTGACCATTTGTTCGTCGCGGATATCGCAGGCATGGGTGGTCACCAGGCCAGCGCCAATTTCGTCGCGCACCTTGTCGAGCTTTTCCTGGGTGCGGCCAACGAGCGCGAGGCGCGCACCCAGCGCGGCCAGTTCATGCGCGGTGCAGCGGCCGATGCCGCTGCCGCCACCGGTGACAAGTATCGTTTGGCCAGCGAACAGGTCGGGCCGAAAAATGGAACGGTAAGTCATGGTCTACTCCAAATCAGATCGGCGCAGTGTAGCGCATTGCGAACAGGAATTGGCGTGCTTTCACCTGCTGGCCGGAATAGCACGCGACGTCGGAAACGGTGCCTTCGCCCCCGCTGGTGACGGAGAACTCCATCTTCATCGCTTCCAGCACGGCCAGGGCCTGGCCTTTGACGACTGCGGCGCCAGGTTCAACCAGCACGGCGATGATCTTGCCGTCCATCGGCGCGAACATGCGTGGATCGCTGCCTGCGTCGGCCTTGTCGGCCGGCGCCAGTGTCAAGTCTTCGTAGCATAGCGTTGCCCCGCCGGCGCTGAGCCAGAGCGCATTGCCCCGGCGCGCAAAGCTGGCGCGGCTCGTGACGCCGGCGTGGCTGTAGCGCAGCCACGGACCGTCGATGCCGTGCAAGGTGAGGTCAAAATCGCCATCGACGCGGTAGTTTCTGCCGCCGAGATACTGCACCTCGTGCGCGCCATGGTCGAAGCGGATCATCGTACGCGCCGGCGCCGAGCTTTGCCAGCCAAGCAGTTCGGCGTCGAGGCCCAGGACCTGGCTGTCAAGGTGGTACAGCAGCGCTGCGGCCAAGGGGCCATGCAGGACCGGCGTGGGGGCGAACGTGTCGTGCTCGTCGATGAAGCCAGTCGTGAATTGGCCGCTGCCGAAGGCGGCATGTCCGACAATCCCGCGCAGGAAGTCGCGGTTGCTGTGCACGCCCAGCAGCACCGTCTCGTCCAGCATTTGCAGCAGCTTGTGGCGCGCCTGTTCGCGCGTGTCGCCGAAGGCTATCAGCTTGCCTTGCATTGAATCGTAGAACGGAGAAATGACGGCGCCTTCAAACAGGCAGTGGTCAACGCGGCCTTGAGGCGCGCGCCAGGCCAGCACCGTGCCGGTTTGCGGCATGAAGTTCTGCGCCGGGTCTTCGGAGCACAAGCGTACCTCGATGGCCCAGCCGCGCTGGCGCGCCATGAGCTGATCCTGCGTCATCGGCAAGGCCTGGCCTTGCGCCACCAGCAGTTGCCAGCCCACGAGGTCGACATCGTAGACCAGCTCCGTCACGGGATGCTCGACTTGCAGGCGGGTGTTCATTTCGAGGAAGTAGAACTGGCCATCGGCAGCGAGCATGAATTCCACCGTGCCGGCGCCCACGTAATTCACCGCGCGCGCCGCCGCCACGGCTGCGGCGCCCATGCGTGCGCGCAACGCGCCGTCTACGGCGGGACTGGGGCATTCCTCCACCACTTTCTGGTGGCGGCGCTGGATCGAGCAATCGCGCTCGCCCAGGTGCAGCACGTTGCCGTGGCGGTCGCCGAAGACCTGGATCTCGACGTGGCGCGCGCCCAGCACGGCTTTTTCGATCAGCAGCTGGCCATTGCCAAAGGCGTTGAGCGCTTCGCTGCGCGCCGCGCGGATGCTGGCGGCGAGGTCGGCTTCTTCGTGCACGAGGCGCATGCCGCGCCCCCCTCCGCCTGCCGCGGCCTTGACCATGACGGGCAAGCCGACGGCCAGCGCGTGCGCGGCCAGTTCGACGTCGTCCTGCTGCGCGCCCTGGTAGCCAGGCACGCAGGGCACGCCGGCGGCGATCATCAGTTCCTTGGAGCGGCTCTTGTTGCCCATCGCTTCAATCGCGGCGGCGTCCGGGCCGATGAAGACCAGGCCTGCCGCCTGCACGGCGCGGGCAAAGTCGGCGTTCTCGGAGAGGAAGCCGTAGCCGGGGTGGACGGCGCCGCAGCCCGTGGCAGCGGCGACGGCAACGAGCTTGTCGATGCACAGGTAGGAGGTCTGGGCGCTGGAGGCGCCAATGTGTACCGCTTCGCCTGCGGCCAGCACGTGCGCGGCGCCGGCGTCGGCGTCGGTGTAGACGGCGACAGTGGCCAGGCCAAGCTGGTGGCAGGTGCGGATGATGCGCACCGCGATTTCGCCGCGGTTGGCGACGAGGATTTTGTCAAACATGTTGGGACTCCTTTTCGGACGATCGCGGCATGCAGGCCGACGCGTGGGCACACGTTCCCACCCTACAGTCTCGCGACGCCAAAGGTATTGGCATGGAGCTTGCGCGCCTGCGCCTCGCGGCAGATGGACAGGGTGTAGGCCAGGATGCGGCGCGTGTCGCGCGGGTCGATCAGGCCATCGTCATACAGGCGCGCGGTACCGGCCAGGCAGTGCGATTCGCGCTCGAATTGGGCGACCACGCCCGCTTCCATTTTGGCGACCTGCTCCGGGTCGGCCTTGCCGTCCCTGCGCGCCAGGATAGCGAGCACCTTGCCGGCCTGTTCGCCGCCCATCACGGCGGTGCGCGCATTGGGCCAGGCGAAAATGAAGTCGGGATCGAAACCGCGGCCGGACATGCCGTAATTGCCGGCGCCGAATGACGCGCCGATGACAATCGTGATACGCGGCACGCGCGCATTAGCCACCGCCTGTATCATTTTGCTGCCATGCTTGACGATGCCACCCTGCTCGCTTTCGGAGCCGACCATGAAACCGGTGGTATTCATCAGGAACACCAGCGGCAGCCCGGCCTGGTCGCACAGCTGGATGAACTGCGCGGCCTTGGTGGCACCATGTGTGGTGATGGGACCATTGTTACCGATGATACCAACGACCATGCCGTGGATGCTGGCGCGCCCGCAGACGGTGTGGATATCGTATTCGTCCTTGAAATCAAGGAACTCGCTGCCATCGACGATGCGGGCGATGACTTCGCGGCAGTCGAAGGGCTTGCGGTAGTCGACCGGCACCACGCCGCACAATTCGGCCGGATCGAACAGCGGTGCGCGCACGGCAGCCGGCACAGCGCGCTCCTTGTTCCAGTCAAGACTGGCGACGACGTCGCGCGCAATGCGGATCGCGTCGGCGTCGTTCTCGGCCAGGAATTCACTGGTGCCGGCCACCTGGCTGTGCATTTCGGCGCCGCCCAGGTCTTCGTCCTCGGCCACTTCGCCGGTCGCGGCCAGCAGCAAGGGCGGGCCCGCCAGGAAGACCTTGGCGCGCTTGCGCACCATGATCACGTAGTCCGACAGGCCGGGCATGTAAGCGCCACCGGCCGTGCTCGAACCGTGCACCACCGTCACCTGCGGAATGCCGGCCGCCGACAGCCTGGCCTGGTTGGCGAAGATGCGGCCACCGTCGGTGAACATCTCGGCCTGGTACAGCAAGTTGGCGCCACCGGATTCGATCATCGAGATCAGCGGTAGTTTTTGCGCCAGTGCGATCTCCTGCACGCGCAGCGTCTTGCGCATGCCCCAGGGTGTCATGGTGCCGCCCTTGATGGCGCTGTTCGACGCCGACAGCATGGCGCGCACGCCGCCCACATAGCCGATGCCGGCGATGGTATTACCGCCCGCAAGCGAGCCGTCCTTGTCGTCGTGCTGGCGGTAGCCGGCCAGCGTGGACAGCTCCAGGAAGGGTGAACCGCGGTCGAGCATCAGGTTGATGCGCTCGCGCGGCGTCAGCTGGCCGCGCTCATGGAATTTGTCCTGCTTGGCCGCCTCCGTGGCGCGTACCATGTCTTCGACGGCGCGCACTTCGGCCAGGGCGGCGAGCATGTCCTCGCGCTGGCGCGCGAAAGCGTCGCCGTGGATATCGAGCTGTGAAGCGAGAATACCCACGTCAGGCTCCGCGCTTGCCGGGCAAGGTACCCATCACCTTGGCGATAATACCGAGCATGACTTCGTCCGCACCAGCGCCGATGGAAATGAGGCGGTAGTCGCGGTGCAGGCGCGCCGTGATCGACTCCCAGGTGTAACCCATGCCGCCCCAATACTGCATGCACGAATCGGTGACTTCGCGCGCCAGGCGGCCGGCCTTGAGCTTGCACATCGAGGCCAGCTTGACCACTTCGGCGCTGTCCGGATTGGCCACATACAGTTCGGCCGTGCGGTGGACCAGCGCGCGCAGCGCTTCGATCTCGGTTTGCAGTTCGCCGAGGCGGAAGTGGATCACCTGGTTGTCCAGCAGCGGCGCGCCGAAAGCCTTGCGCTCGCGCGTGTAGTCGATGGTGGCGTTGAGCACCAGCTCGAGCCCCTTGAGGCAGATGGCCGAGCCAAACATGCGCTCCTCCTGGAACTGCTGCATCTGCATCTGGAAGCCCATGCCTTCCTGGCCCACCAGGTAGCGCTGCGGCACGCGCACTTCGTCGAAGAACAGTTGCGCCGTGTCGGACGACCACATGCCCAGCTTGTCGATCTTGCGGGCGCGCTGCACGCCGGGCGTGTCCATCGGCACAATGATCAGGGACTTGTTCTTGTGCGGGGCGCCGTCCGAGGTATTGGCCAGCAGGCAGATGAAGTCCGACTGCATGCCATTGGTGATCCACATCTTGCTGCCGTTGATGATGTAGTCGCCGCCGTCCTTGCGCGCCGTGGTCTTCACGCCCGACACGTCGGAACCGGCACCGGGTTCGCTCACGCCGATCGAGGCGACCATCTCGCCCGTGATGGCGGGGGCGAGGAATTCGCGCCGCAGTTCGTCGGAACCGAAGCGCGCCAGCGCCGGTGTGGCCATATCGGTTTGCACGCCGACCGCCATGGGCACGCCGCCGCAATGGCTGCGCCCCAATTCCTCGGCGAAGGCGACGGCGTAGCTGTAGTCGAGGCCCATGCCGCCGAACGCTTCCGGCTTGGTGATGCCGAGCAGGCCCAGCTTGCCCATCTTTTTGAACAGTTCGCGCGCGGGGAAGATCTTCGCTTCCTCCCATTCCGCGACATGGGGATTGATTTCCTGCTCGACGAATTTGGCGACGGTGGCGCGCAGGTCGGCGTGTTCCTGGTTCATGAACATGGTGAGGTTCCTCTCAAATCTGGACGCCGGGTGGCGTGTAGGCGTCGGCGGGTACAAACAGGTCTTCGGTCAGTTCGGCAGTGCCGGCCACGGTGCGGTAAGGCCGCAGGTCGGTGATGCCCGCTTCGATGAGCACTTGCTCGTCGATGAAGTGGCGCCCCGAGGTGCTGCGGCTCGATTGCGTGAGGATCAGCCATGCCGCGTCGGCCATGATGTCGGGCTTGCGGCTCTTGCCCAGTCCTTCGGCATCGAGCAGGTTGCGCACGGCGGCCGTGTCGATCATGGTGCGCGGCCACAGGGTGTTGAAGGCGATGCCGTCATTGGCGAATTCTTCGGCCATGGCCATCGCATACACGCTCATGGCGTACTTGGCCATCGCGTAGGCGGGGAACGGCGCGAACCACTCGGGCACGAAATTGAGCGGCGGCGACATATTGAGCACGTGCGGGTTCTCGGCCTTCTTCAAGTGCGGCACGCAGGCGCGGCTGACCATGAAGGTGCCGCGCGCATTGATGTTGTGCATCAGGTCGTAGCGTTTGGGGTCGAGCGCCAGTGTCGGCGACAGGTTGATGGCCGAGGCATTGTTGATGCAGATGTCGATGCCGCCAAAGCGCTCCACCGTCTGGGCGACGGCGGCGGCGATTTGCGCGTCGTCGCGGATGTCGCAGGCGATGGCCAGCGCTTGTCCGCCGGCCGCTTCCACTTCCGCGGCAGCCGTGTAGATGGTGCCGGGCAGGCGCGGTTGCGGTTCCGTGGTCTTGGCGACGATGGCGATATTGGCGCCGTCGCGTGCGGCGCGCAGGGCAATGGCCAGGCCGATGCCGCGCGAGGCGCCGGTGATGAAGAGGGTTTTGCCTTTTAATGACATGGTGGCTCCTTGGTGGGATTGCGCGTGGGCGCATGCGCCCACCCTACGGTCATGATGCGTGTGAAGTAAGCATGGCGCGCGCCTCAAGCGGGGACGCGATCTCACGCCCCGCTTCGCGTGCGGTGGCGACCAGCGCTTCAATGAGCTGGCCGTTGCCGGTGGTCTTGCTGCCATCGGGCAGATAGAACGTGTCTTCGACCCCGGTGCGCAGGTGGCCGCCAAGTTCGGCGACGCGCCGGTGCACGGGCCAGATTTCTTCGCGCCCGATGACGATGCCCTGCCACTGCGCGCCTTCGGGCACGTACTTCATCAGCACCTGCAGCAGGTCGGCGTCGGCCGGCATGCCGGAGGCGACGCCCATCACCAGCGACACATGCAGGGGGTCGGCCAGCAGGCCCACTTGGCGCAGCATGGAAATCGAGCGCAGGATGCCGACGTCGAAGCATTCGCACTCGGGGATGACGTTGTTGGCCTTCATGACGGCCAGGTAGGCTTCGATTTTTTCGACCGGGTTATCAAACAGCATGGGCTTCCAGGCCCAGGTGCCGGACGATGTGGTTTTCAGGTAGTTCAGGCTACCGGCATTCATGGCCGCCATTTCGGGCTTGCTGCGTTCGAGGCAGGCCAGCGGGCCGGAGATGTCGCGCCCGGGCACGCCAGTGGAAAAATTGAGGAGCACGCCGGGGCAGGCATCGCGGATCGCCTGGGCGATATGGTCGACCACGTCCGGGTTCCAGGTCGGCAGGTGGCCGCGGCCCGGCTCCTGGTCGCGAAAGTGCACGTGCATGACGGTGGCGCCGGCATTGAAGGCGTCGCGCGCGGAGGCGGCCATTTCGGCCGCGGTGACGGGCACGGGATGCTGTTTCGGGTCCGTCAAGACGCCGGTGAGACTGCAGGTGACGATCGCTTTTTGCATGGGAGGGCCTGATCAAGATATCCGATCAGGCCATCCTACGCGGAAATGGACAGCATGTCTAGACTATTCGTCCAGAAAGCGCGGCGGGCGCTTTTCCATGTTCGCCATCACCGCTTCCATTTGCGAGGGGCTGCCGATCAGGAGGTCCTGCTCGTGCGACTCGGCCAGCAGCAGCGCGCCGGCGTCCTGGTCGGCGGCGCCGTTGAACAGGCGCTTGGCCGCACGCAGGGCCGCGGGACTGGACTGCGCCATCCCGGCGGCCGCGGCCATCGCCGCCCCATGCGGGTCGCTGTGGAGCTGGGTGGCGAAGCCGAGGCGCAGCGCTTCGTCGCCGCTGAACTGGCGCCCCGTGAAGGTCAGTTCGCGCAGCACATCGGCGCGCGCCAGTTCGCGCATCAGCACCATGCCGCCCATGTCGGGCACCAGGCCCCATTTGATTTCCATGACCGACATGCGGGCGTCCGGCGCGACGAAGCGCATGTCCGCCCCCAGCGCCACCTGCAGGCCGCCGCCGAAGGCCACGCCGTGCACGGCCGCGATGACCGGCATTGGCAGTTCACGCCACAGCATGCACACGTGCTGGAAGGCGTTCGAAGTGCCGAAGGTGCGTGTCATCAGGTCCTGGCCCAGCACGTCGCTGGTGCCCAGGCTGGCGAAGCTGGCCATGTCGAGGCCCGCGCAAAAGGCGCGCCCTTCGCCCGACAGCACCACCGCGCGGATGCCTTTGGTGGTGCGCAGCGTGGCGCCGGCGTTGATGAGGGCTTCGAACATGGCCGGGTCGAGCGCGTTCATCTTGTCGGGCCGGTTCAGGCGCACATCGGCCACGCCGCCACTGATCTGGATGGAGATACGTTCGTTCATGCCTGCTCCTTCGATTGAATTGGTGAGCACGATTATGAACGAAAACTTGACGCTCACGTGGTGGGTGACGGCGCTACGCGCCTTACCCACCCTACGCCACTGCGAACGTCCCGGATCGCCGGATGCAAAAAAAAACGACCCGCGCACGGATCGTTTTCAGACAAAAAAGTGATTAATAAATCAGCGTCCGGCGAAACGCACCGTGACGGGTTCGGCCTGGTAGGCCAGGTTGGCGCCGCGCTCGGGAACATACGACACAAAGCCGCTGGCTTCGCCACCCGGATCGAGGTCGATATGCATGGACATGCGGCGGTCCGTGGCAACGAAGGTGCCGAGCGCCGTGGCGTTGATGCGGTGGCGCGATTCGCCACTGATTTGCGCGTACATCGCGGTACCCTGTCCGGTCAGGACCAGGGACTGGCCGTTGGACAGGTCATAGACGCGCTTGTAGTCGTCGAACTGTTCAGGCCACATTTTTTGCGCCTTGGGCGCCGTCACCGGGATGGAAGAATTGATATCGCTGCTGGGGGTTTGGGCACTGGCGCCAAGCGCTATCGCGCCACCGGCCAGTACGAGCAGAAGGTGTCTCATGGTATCCCTCTCATGTCGAAACATCGATGAACACCCGGCCAATAAAACGCCTCACCGTTTTTTCACAAAGAGGAAACGGGCCGGGAAAATTATTCGCGGCTTCGGATCGTTTATCAGAGACCGCACTTTTAATATAGCCCACCCGATCGAGAAACCAAGGCTAAATTTTGTGCATATATCTTTGCTCGTCGGGCCTTGTTTGCCATAATGGCGCATGAAAAAAATGACGGCGTCGAGCCACGAACGCGACTACTGGATTGCCCAGCTACTGGGCTGGGGCGGCCTCGCCGTCATCGGTGTCCTCACTTCCTCTATCGGCGAATGGCACACGGTGCTGCGCTTCGCGCTGGCCAAGGTGCTGTGCATGGTGCTGGGCCTGGCGCTGTCGCACATCTGGCGCAACCAGCTGCGCCGGCGCGGCTGGTTCGACCAGCATCGCACCATCCCCTTCAAGCAGGTGATCGGCGGCCTGCTGATCCTGAGCGTGATCGAAACCACGGGCCTGGTCGGCATCGACGTCGTGATCCGCGACGGGGAACTGGTGCGCGCCAATCCCATGTTCGTGTTCGACCTGCTGCTCCTGGTGTTCTTGTGGTTCGTGGTCTTCCTGGTCTGGACGCTGTGCTACGCCGTAGCCCTGTCGCGCCGCCGCGCCCTGCGCTTCGAGCTGGAAAAGCTGGAGCTGGAAGTCTCCGTCAAGGATGCCGAGCTGCGTGCCCTGCAGGCCCAGGTGAACCCGCACTTCTTCTTCAATAGCCTCAACAGCATCCGCGCGCTGGTGTACGAAGACGCCGACGCCGCCGCGCTGGCCGTGAGCCGCCTCGCGGCGATGATGCGGCATAACCTGCAGGCCGGCCAGGCCGACACCGTGCGCCTGGCCGACGAACTGGCCGCCGTCGACGCCTATCTCGGGATGGAAAAACTGCGCTTCGATGAACGGCTGCAGCTGGAGCAGCGCATCGCGCCGGGCCTGGACGAGGTGCGCCTGCCTCCGATGGTGCTGCAAACGCTGGTGGAAAACGCCATCAAGCATGGCGTGGAAGTGAGCATGGACGTGTGCCAGGTGCGCATCAGCGCGCAGCGCGATGGCAGCACCGTGCTGCTGGAAGTGGCCAACCAGGGCCGCCTGGCCAGCGCCAGTTCATCGACGCGCCTTGGCCTGGCCAACGCCAGCAAGCGCCTGGCGCTGCTGTTCGGCCCCGGCGCGACCTGCCAGCTCAGTGAAAAAGACGGTTGGGTCAGGGCACGCGTGGCGCTGCCGCAGGAGGGTGCATGAAAGTAGTGATCATCGACGACGAGCGCCTGGCGCGCGCCGAATTGCGGCGCCTGCTCAAAGCGCATCCGGAAGTGCAGGTGGTGGCCGAAGCGGCCAATGCGCAGGAAGGCTTGCAGGCGATCGAGCAACACGCGCCGGAGCTGATTTTCCTCGACATCCAGATGCCCGGCGGGAGCGGCTTCGACCTGCTCTCCACACTGGACAATCCGCCAGCCGTGATCTTCACCACCGCGCACGACCAGTTTGCCATCCGCGCGTTTGACGTGAGCGCCCTCGACTACCTGCTCAAGCCCGTGGAACCGGCGCGCCTGGCGCACGCCGTGGCCAAGGCCCAGAAAGGCGCGCCCGTCGCGGAGCGCGGCCCCGCGCCGGACGGCAAGGTCTTCATCAAGGACGGGGACAACTGCTGGTTTGTGGCGCTGGAGAAGATCGCCCTGTTCGAATCCGAAGGCAATTACACGCGCGTGTATTTCGACCAGCACCGCCCGCTGCTGCTACGGTCTCTGAACCAGCTCGAGGCCAAGCTCGACCCCAACCAGTTCCTGCGCGTGAGCCGGCGCCAGATCGTCAACCTGCATTTCGTGGCCAGCGTGACGCCGGCAGCGGCCGGCGGCATGACGCTCACCCTCGTCAACGACCTGAAGGTGGGCATGTCACGCCGCCGCGCGGTGCTGTTCAAGCAGATCAACCGGCTGTAACGGCCTTGCGGTTGTCGGCCGAGTTGCGGTCGATGAGGAGGTTGTAGGGATCGACACCCACCTCCACCGGTTTGCCCTTGACCGTAATGGTGAAGGTCGATTCGCCGGCCGGCAGGCGCACCTTGTCGCGGTACAGCTCCTGGCCGGACAGGCCGAAGACGGCAATATCCACCGGTTCGTCGTAGGCGCGGTCCTTCTCCTTGCCCTTGCCATCGGCTTCAGTCTTGGCCAGCTTGACCTTCATGGTCACGTCCCACTGGCCGTCGGCGCGGCGTTCTGCGTGTGCGTCCATCATGCGGTTGTCGTAGAAGACGATGCGTTCGAACAGGTCGGTGAGCAGCTCCTGCTTGTCGGCCGGCGTTTCGGCGCGGATGTAGCGCAGCACGTCCATGCTGGTCACGTAGGGCGTGGTCTTGTAGCGGTTCTCGTCGAGGAAGCGCTTGAGGGCGCGGTTCAGGGCCATTTCGCCAATCTCTTCGCGCAGGCGGTAGAACACCAGGCTGCCCTTGCGGTAGTGGATATAGGTCTGGTCTTCGGTGCGCACGAGCGGACGTTCTTCCGACAGTTCGCGGCCACGGCCTCCGAGGTAGAGGCGCATGTCTTCTCGCAGGATATGGCTGGTTTTCTCGCGGCCGAAGCGCTTTTCCACCGCCATCAGCGCCGAATATTCGGCCAGCGATTCGCTCACCATTCCGCTGCCCTGCACATTGGCGGCAATGGCCTGGTCGCCCCACCACTGGTGTGCCACTTCGTGCGCGGTGACGTAAAAGACGTGGTCGACGGCGTTCCTGTCGCGCAGGTCGTTGATGAAGCCGAGCGACTCGGAGAAGGGAATCGTGTTCGGGAAGCTGCGCGCATAGTTCTGCGACAGCGGGAACTCGAGGATGCGGACCTGGCGGTGCGGGTACGGACCGAAGTTCTCTGTGTAGTAGTCCAGCGCGTCCTGGGTGCCCTTGACCATGCTGTCCACATTCCATGGGTGCTTGTGGTCGTAATAGACTTCGATCGGCACGCCGTGCCAGTCGGCCTTCCGCACGTCCCAGCGGCCGGACTGAAAGGAGAAGAATGGCAGGATCTGCTTGTCCATCTTGTAGTGGAAGTAGCGGCGGCCGTCCTTTTCCCAGCTCTTTTCCAGGTAGCCTGGTGCGACGGCGGTCTGGTCGGCGCTGGTGGAGACGGTGGTTTCGAAGTCGATGAAGTCGGCCTCGAAGCCCCACAGCTTCCAGAAGTTGTTGACCTTGGCGGCTTCGTCTTCCAGCTTGGGCATGATGTGCGGTTCGCCCAGGCCGCGCTTCTTGCGCTCGTTGCGGTCGCTGATTTCGGCCGACTGGTTGTAGCCGAAGCGGGGGAAGAAGTTCTCGATCGTGAACAGCGTGCCGTTGTGGTTGATCGTGTCGAAGGCGCCGCTATTGGTGAAGCCGGGATTACGAACGTGGATGATGAAGTCGAACGGCATCGACGCGCCCGCCGCCAGCGGCTTGGCCAGCTTGATGATCTTGAAGCCGTGGCGCTTGTCGTCCAGCGCGACGGTGTGCGCCGGCAGGTTGACGAGCTGGGTTTCGACGCCGGCATCTTCCTGCACGCGCAGGGTGTCCAGCGGGGCTGCGGTCTTGTTCAGCAGCGTGTAGTGGCCCTTGATGTCCACCGCGCGCTGGGCCGGGAAGATGTCGACGTCGGCACGCACGGCGATGATGCCCGGGTGTGGCAGGCCAAGGTACTGGCGGAACAGCTTTTCGTAGTTCGCTTCACGGTCCAGGGCGACGTCATTGGCTTCGTAGCGGTTCAGCACATTGGTGTTGTAGAAAATCCAGGCACCGGTGCCAGCCCAGGCGCATAGGGTCAGCACCAGGCCAGCGCCCAGCTGCGGACGCGCCAGCGCCAGGCGCGAACGCCAGCCGTGCGACACGCCGCGCACCCAGAAGGCTTTGGCCACCAGCAGCAGCGCCAGGGCAAACAGGCCCCAATAGAGGGCGAACCACGACCAGCCGGTGAGGAAGTGGCCGTAGCCGTTCAGGTCCGAATAGACGGTGGCGGGCAGCGAGGCGTAGTTGTAAAGGCGGTGGTTCAGGTCCAGGCCCGTGAGCAGTGGATCCGAGGCAAACAGCGCGATGGCCAGCGCATAGCCAATGAACTTGTTATTGCTCATGACCTGGATGGCGAGGACGGCCAGCGCCATGAGGATGAAGTAGACGGATCCGATCAAGGTGCCCTTCAGGTACAACAGGCCTTCTATGGGCGCGCCGCCCTTGACGAGCTGGATGGCGATCGACACCAGCACGCCGGCAAACAGGTAGGTGAAGATCACGGCGACCAGCGCGCCGCATTTGGCAGCCAGCGGCACCCAGTTTGGCACGGGCATGGCATCGACGACGTCGGCGATTTTGGCCTGGCGTTCACGGAAAATCAGTTCGCCGCTGAAGAAGATGAGGATGATGACCAGCACCTGGTTGATGCTGCCATTGAGGTCGACCAGCATCAGGCGGGTGAGCGGATAGGGAATGCTGTCGAAGCGGGCGCCGCCAATCGAGACGTTGGCGATGAAGTTGGCCAGTGCCAGCAGCAACATGACCAGGAACGGGAAGCTTTTGAGCACGCCCAGCGCGTCGAAACGCAGCACGTGCCAGAACTGGATCCAGGCGGTGGAGGTTTCAAAGCGCGGCGCGATGCGGCGCAGGATGGTTTTCGGTGCGGTCGCTTCCTGGGGCGCTACTGGCGCTTTGCCAAACCAGCGGCGGCCGGTGCCGGCGCGCTGCGGTTTGAACAGGACCACCGTGGCGCCAAAGGCGGCCAGTGCCAGCACGGTCCAGAGCACGCGGTTAGCCAGCAGCAGGCCGCCCAGTTCCGGCACGTGGCTATTCGAATCGCTGGCGGAGTAGTAGCGCGTGGCCATGGCCAGTGCGCGCACGCCGAACGGATCGAGCATGACGGCCAGCGGCTCGTTGGTGGAGCCGCTGGTGAGAATGCCGGCCATGGACCACAGCACCATGAAAGCCAGGATGCCGACGTAGACGAGGATCATCGAGCGGGTGGTTGCGGCCAGCAGCATCAGCAAGGCAGCGACAAACAGCAGATTTGGCAGCACGAACACCAGCACGCTCCACACATAGGCGTGGAACGCGAAGGGGCCGACGCGGTCAGGGTCGATGAAAGACATGCTGGAGCCAAGCATCATTGCCGCGACGATCAAGGCAAAGACGGCGACGCAGGTGGCGAAGCCGGCCAGGAAGCGGCCCAGCAAGTAGTCGATTTTGCGCATGGGCGTAGCGAACAGCAGGTCCGCAATGCCCACTTCCGTGTCGCGCAGGACGGCGCCGGCGATGAAGACAGCCACCAGGAACATGGCGATGATCGACAACACGCTCAACTGGTTGGCGATGACGACCGGCGCATTCATGTGGATATTGCCGATGCTGCCGCCAATGCGGAAGCTGTCGTTGCTGGCGGTGAGGAAGGCGATGATCACCAGCGGCAGCGTGATGACCCACAACAGCGGCTGGCGCAGCTGGTAGCGCAGGTCGAACTTGAAGAATTCTTGCCACATGATCGGCTCCTTAAGCGGCGGCGCGCAGTTGCAGGAAGTAGACGTCTTCCAGGCTTGGCTCCACCATGACGAAACCGTCGTCGGGCTGCTTGTCGGCGTAGACGTTGATCTGTGGCTTGCCGCCGACCAGGCGCGTGGACAGGACGGTGAAGCGCTCGCGGTATTCGGCCAGCGCCGCGTCGCTGACGCTGCGGCGCCAGACGCGGTTGTTCAGGCGCGCAATGGCCGTTTGCGGTTCGCCTTCGATGAGCACCCTGCCCTTGCCGATCATGGCCATGCGTGGGCACAGGTCCGTCACGTCTTCGACGATGTGGGTCGAGAGGATGACGACGACCTGTTCGCCGATGCGGGCCAGCAGGTTGAGGAAGCGGTTGCGTTCATCCGGGTCCAGGCCGGCGGTCGGTTCGTCGACGATGACGAGCTTGGGCGCACCCAGCAGGGCCTGCGCAATGCCGAAGCGCTGGCGCATGCCGCCGGAGTAGCTGCCCACGCCGCGTTTGCGCGCTTCCCACAGATTGGTTTGATGGAGCAGGCCTTCGACCATTTCCTTGCGCTCGCCCCGGTGGGTGATGCCCTTGAGGACGGCAAAATGGTTCAACAGGTCCAGCGCGCTGACCTTGGGGTAGACGCCAAAGTCCTGCGGCAGGTAACCGAGCTGGCGGCGCAGCGCCTCCTTGTCCTGCAAAACGTTGATGCCGTTGAAGGTGATGCTGCCGCTGTCCGGTTCCTGCAGCGTGGCGATGGTGCGCATCAGCGAAGACTTGCCGGCGCCATTGGGACCGAGCAGGCCAAACAGGCCGGTCGGGATCTCAAGGCTGACATCGTTGGTGGCATGCACGCCGTTGGCGTAGGTCTTGTTCAGGTTTTTGATCGATAACATGGGCCGCTCCAGGTTGGATAGTGGCCCGAGAATACGGGGGCGGCGGGGTCAATTCCATCGGAGAAACACGAGTGACGCGTTTTGATGATGAGCGGCAAAATTTAGGGATGAACGGCTGTCGTTTCGGTGCAACGTACACGCCAAAGGCTTCATTCGGGTGGCTTTCGATGCCACGCCGATGGCTCGCGAAGTCAAGTCGTGCGGTGCGAACAGCGCCTGGGCCTGTGTTGAAATCGGCTTCATCCCATTAACGAGCAAGGAGTCGAGATGAAGTGGTTAGCGCGCATTACCCTGGCGGCAGCGGCACTGGCGGCGGTTCAACCGGCACTGGCAGCGAACAACGATCCGGTCGTGCTGGTGCACGGCTTCCTCGGCTTCGGGCCGGACGAATTGCAAGGCACGGGCTTCCATTACTGGGGCGGCTTCAACGACGTGGCCGGGCATCTGCGCGTGACCAACGGCAGCCACCAGGTGTTCGCCGCCGGCGTGGGGCCGGTATCGTCGAACTGGGACCGGGCGGTGGAACTGTACTACCAGATCAAGGGCGGCTGCGCCGACTACGGCGCCAAACACACCGCCGCCTATGCAGTTTTCGGTGCGATCCAGAAGCCGGCCGGGAAATGCTGGGCCGCGGATGCGAACAATAATCCCAACCACTATCCGGTGGCGCTGTATCCGGCGTGGGACGCCAACCATCCGATCCACCTGGTGTCGCACAGCCAGGGCGGCCAGACCATCCGCACGCTGATCCAGCTGATGGAGAACGGCTCACCCAACGGGAACGAAGGCGGCGGCGACCTGCACACCGGCGGGAAGATCAACTGGGTCAAGAGCGCGACGACGATTTCGACACCGCACAACGGCACTACCCTGCGCGACGTGATCGTGGACTACGTGCCGAAGGTGTCCGAGCTGGCGGGCCAGATTGTGCAAGTGGCGGGGCTGGGCGGCAGCAGCAACCCGGTGTATAAATTCCGGCTCGAGCAGTTTGGCCTGGCCCAGGGGCCGGCCGAATCGCTGTGGGACTTTTTGGACCGGATCAAGGGCGCGCCCTTCTGGCAGCTGGCCAACCACGATTCTGCCCAGTGGGACCTGGGGCCGGACGGCGCGCGCGAGCTCAATAACTGGGTGAAGACCTCGCCGAACGTGTACTACTACTCGATCGGCAGCGACGCGACGGAACAGGGCAGCTTTTGCTGCAATAACACCGACCGGATCATCGCGCCGTTCCAGAGTTCGAGCTACCAGTATGCCCGCAACGACATGATCTTCTTCACCAAGAACACGGCCGGCGAATGGGTGGTGCCGTCAATCCTGCAGCCGGGCATGGGCTCGTACACGCAGACCAATCCGGCGCGCGTACTGATCGACAGCAGCTGGTTCCCGAACGACGGCGTCGTCAACACGGTGAGCATGAAGGCGCCCACCGGCCAGCCGATGCGCAGCTTTAACGGCACCTCCGTGCGCGGCACCTGGAACTACCTGGGCTACTACAGCACCTACGACCACTTCGACGTGATCGGCTGGCTGCAACCCACGTCGGGCGTGTACCCGATCTACGACAACATCGCCAGCATCATCTACGGATTATGAGAATCGTCCTGGCGGCTGTGGTGTGCTGGGGACTGTACCTGGCACTGGTGGGGCGCAACCCGGCGCATGCGAGCGCGCCGGCGGCGACCCCGGACTATTACTCCTTCGTGAAGGCGATGCCAGAGACCAAAGTGGTGCCCGCGCCGCAGGCGGTGGCGGCGCCGCCCGCACTGCTGGAGGTGGAGGCCAAGGTCGGCAAGCTGCGCGCCGGCGGCGGCAACGCCGACGAGGTGTACCGCGTGCGGGCGCAGGCGCTGCCGGCGGCGACCGTGGCCAGGCTGGTGGAGATGGAAGAGGCGGAAGTGGCCTGGCGCCGGCGCGTCGATGCATATCATGCCGATCCTGGCATTGTTTCGACATTCACGGCGCAGGAAAAGGCACAACTGGAGCTGTACGCGGAGACGCAAAGGCCCCAGTTACGCTAACATGGCGCTTCTTGCGAAAGGAGCTCCGTCCATGAAGCGATGCCTTGCCCTGATCCTGCTGTGCGCCAGCACCCTGGCGCACGCCGCCGACCTGCCCTACGCGGGCGCGCAAGACCCGGCGGCGTTGGCCCAGCTGGCGCGCGACACCATCGCGCAATACAAGGACGACAATCGCGAGCGCTACCTGAACAACCTGTTCCGCCTGCAGATGGTGGCCGGCGACTATGGCGCCATGCTGGCCACGCTGGCCATGCTGCGCACAGAGATGGCCAAGACCGATGCGGAAAACGCGCCGGTCGCCTACATCCAGTACGAACTGTATGCACAAGCCATGCAGCACAAGGATCAGCCGTTCGACGCTGCCTACGCCGATGCCTTCCGCGCCCGGCTGTCCAGGCTCGATGACGTCACGGCGGTGACCATGTCCACCGGCTTCGTGTTCGACCTTGGACGGGCGAAGGCCGACATGGAGCGCGCACTGGCGCCGCAAAAGGGCAAGGACAGCATCAGCGTCGATGCCGCCATCGCGCTGCTGCGCAATGTGCAGCCCTACCAGGCCTTTGCCGCCATCCTGCCAACCACACCGGCCCTGCTCAATGAAGACGACGCACGCCGCTTCCAGATCGACGACAGTGTCATGATCAAGGTGAAGGACGCCACGCTGTCAGCCGTGGTCGCGCGCCCACGCGGCACCAGCAAGCCGCTGCCGGCGGCGCTCTATTTCACGATTTACCCCAACCTCGCCACCACGCGTTACCAGGCCAAGTACGCCGCGGCGCACGGCTATGTCGGCCTCGCCGTCGACGCGCGCGGCAAGCGCCTCAGTACCGACAAGGTGGAGCCGTACGAACGCGAAGTGGACGACGTCAATGGCGTCATCGACTGGGCAAGCAGGCAGCCATGGAGCGACGGGCGCGTGGCCACCTACGGCGGCAGCTACAGCGGCTTCGTGCAATGGGCAGCGGCCAAGCACCTGCATCCGGCGCACAAAGTGATGGCGACGTACGTGTCGGCTATTCCCGGCCTGGGGCTGCCGATGGAGAACAACGTCTTTCTGAACGCGAACTATGGCTGGGCGGCGTATGTGGGCAACAACCACATGCTCGACGAGAGCATCTACTATGATCGCCAGCACTGGAACGACACGCAGGAAAAATGGTTCGCGAGCGGCACGCGCTATCGCGAGTACGACAGCATCGAAGGCCACCCCAACTGGATGCTGCAGCGCTGGCTGCAGCATCCAGCCTACGACAAGTACTGGCAGGCGATGACATCGTACAAACAGGACTTCGCCCATATCAATATCCCGGTCCTGTCCATAACCGGCTATTACGACGACGGCCAGATCTCGGCCCTGCACTACTTCCGCGAGCATATGAAGTACAACCCGAAGGCCGACCACTATTTCGTGATCGGACCGTGGGACCATTTTGGTTCGCAGGCGCGGCGCAAGCCGGCGGTGGTGAATGAATACACGGTGGACGCGGCGGCGCAGGTGGACACGCCCGCCCTCACCTTCGCGTGGTTCGACCACGTGCTGCGCGGCGCGCCGATGCCAGCCCTGCTCAAGGACCGCGTCAATTACGAAGTGATGGGCGCGAACACCTGGCGCCACGCCCCATCCATCAACAAGATGCACGACAAGGTACTCACGCTTTACCTGGGAAACGGCACGCTGAGCGAGAAAAAAAGCGCCAGCTGCGACTTGAAGCAGACGATCGACTTCAAGGACCGCAAGGTGCAAACGGGCGAGTACTATCCCTACCCGGTCATTGGCAAGAAGCTCGATCCCGCGCTGGGTTTGAAGTTTGTGAGTGCACCGTTCGACGCGCCGGTGTCCGTCAATGGTGTGTTTGAAGGTGCGCTCAAGGCCGTGATCAACAAGCGCGACATGGATGTGAGCGCGACGCTGTATGAAGTGATGCCGGACGAGCGGCTGTTCCAGCTCTCCTACTTCCTTGGCCGCGCCAGCTACGCGCCGGACATGGAGACGCGCCACCTGCTCACGCCGGGCAAGGTGGCGGCGATTTCGTTCAGCCGCTCGCGCATGTTCAGCCGCCAGCTAAGCAAAGGCAGCCGGCTGATGGTAGTCATCGACGTGAACAAGAACAGCGCGGCGCAGCTGAACTACGGCACGGGGCGCGATGTGAGCGACGAATCGATTGCCGATGCCGGGGAACCGTTGAAAGTAACGTGGCAGTGCGACAGCTTGGTCC
>JAZJYP010000215.1:0-4258 GCA_040390345.1 Pseudomonadota bacterium
TTGCCGGGTTTGACCCCTGGTCCCAGAGATCGCCGGTGGGGCTGGTGCGCGGGGCGGCGACGCCGAAGTGGGCGTAGGCCAGCGGCGTGGCGATGCGCCCGCGCGGGGTGCGCTGCAGATAGCCTTGCTGGATCAGGTAGGGCTCGAGCACGTCTTCGATCGTGTCGCTCTCTTCGCCAATCGCGGCGGCGAGGTTGCCAATGCCGACCGGGCCGCCTCCAAACTTGAACAGCACCGCTTCAAGCAGCTTGCGGTCCATGACGTCGAAGCCGACGGCGTCGACATCGAGCATCTTCAGCGCGGCGTCGGCCATGGCCTTGGTGATGTCGCCATTGCCTTTCACTTCGGCATAGTCGCGCACGCGCCGCAGCAGGCGGTTGGCGATACGCGGCGTGCCGCGCGCGCGCAGGGCCACTTCGCGCGCGCCGTCTTCATCGATCGGCGCGTTCAGCAGTGCGGCGCTGCGCGTGACGATGCGCGTCAGTTCAGTCGCATTGTAGAACTCGAGGCGGGCGACAATGCCGAAGCGGTCGCGCAGCGGATTGGTCAGCATGCCGGCGCGCGTCGTCGCGCCCACCAGCGTGAACGGCTGCAGGTCCAGCTTGACCGAACGCGCGGCCGGCCCTTCGCCAATCATGATGTCGATCTGGTAGTCTTCCAGCGCCGGATACAAAATCTCTTCGACCACCGGCGAGAGGCGGTGGATCTCGTCGATGAACAGGACGTCGTTCGCTTCGAGGTTCGTCAAAATCGCGGCCAGGTCGCCCGGGCGTTCGAGCACGGGGCCGGACGTCTGGCGCAGGTTGACGCCCATCTCGCGCGCGATGATGTGGGCCAGCGTGGTCTTGCCCAGGCCGGGCGGGCCAAACAGCAAGGTATGGTCGAGCGCTTCCTTGCGCTTGCGCGCGGCGGAAATGAAGATTTCGAGCTGGTCGCGGATCTTTTCCTGGCCAACGTATTCGTCGAGGTGCTTGGGCCGCAGCGCGCGTTCAATCGCCTCTTCATTGGGCGAAGCGGCCGTCGGCGCGATGATGCGCTGCTCGCTGAAATTGTCGGTCTGGATGCTCATGCTCTTTTAACCCTTGGACAGCGCCTTGAGCGCGTACTTGATGCCATCGGAAACGCTGCTGCCGGCCGGCAGGTTCTTCAGTGCGGCCACCGCTTCCTTGTCAGAATACCCCAAGGCCAGCAAGGCGTTCAGGATATCCGATTGCGCGTCCGGCACGCTGGCGCCGCCGTGCGCGCCAATGTCGGCGCCCAGCTTGCCCTTCAGTTCGAGCAACAGGCGTTCGGCCGTCTTCTTGCCGATGCCGGGCACTTTCACCAGGCGCCCTGCTTCCTGCAAGGTCACGGCCTGGGCCAGGTCGGCAATCGTCATGCCCGACAGGATCGACAGCGCCGTGCGCGCGCCCACGCCGGTAATCTTGATCAGCTGGCGGAACACGGTGCGCTCGGCGGCATTGCCGAAGCCGAACAGCAGGTGCGCGTCTTCGCGGATGGCCTGGTGGGTGAACAGCGTGACTTTTTCGCCCAGCTGGGGCAGGTTGTAATAGGTGCTCATCGGCACATCGACTTCATAGCCGACGCCGTTGCAATCGACCAGCAGCTGCGGCGGATTTTTTTCGAGCAGGATTCCGGAAATACGTCCGATCATGGGGGACCTTTTAAACGAGGCGGCCGCGCTTCATGCGCAGTCCGGCCATGGAGGGCGCCAGCGCGCCAATCAGCGCCAGCGCATCATGGCTGTTGGCGTGGCAAATGGCAACCCCGAGCGCATCGGCGGCGTCCGTGCCGGGCAAGCCGGGCAAGAGCAGCAGGCGTGCGACCATGTCTTGCACCTGCTCCTTGGCGGCCTTGCCATGGCCGACCACGGCTTGCTTGACTTGCAGGGCCGTGTATTCGGCCACCGCGAGGTCGGAGGCAACGAGCGCCGTGATGGCGGCGCCACGCGCCTGGCCGAGCAGCAGCGTTGACTGGGGATTGACGTTGACGAAGACTTTTTCGACGGCCGCGCAGGTGGGGCGGTAGGTACGCACCACTTCGGCGATGCCGGTGAGGATGATCTTGAGGCGGCCGGGCAGTTCGCCTTCGGCCGCCGTCTTGATGGTGCCGGAGGCGATGTAGCGCAGCTTGTTGCCCTGCTTTTCGATCACGCCGAAGCCGGTGGTGCGCAGGCCGGGATCGATGCCTAAAATTATCATTCTGCGATGTTACACCGGTGCGGCTGCGCTTGGTGGGTAACGCGCGTGGCGCTCACCCACCCTACGCCACCTTTGGCGACATTGGCAGAGGCGTAGGGTGGGTGAGCGCGACGCGCGTTACCCACCACGGCCCTATCAATGGCGGAAATGGCGGGTGCCCGTGTACAGCATCACCACGCCGCGTTCGTCGGCGGCGTCGATCACTTCCTGGTCGCGCATCGAACCACCGGGCTGGATGACGCAGCTCGCGCCGGCATCGACCACCACGTCGAGGCCGTCGCGGAAGGGGAAGAAGGCATCCGAGGCGACGGCCGAACCGGCCAGCGTCAGCCCGGCGTTCTGCGCCTTGATCGAGGCGATGCGGGCTGAATCGATGCGGCTCATCTGGCCAGCGCCCACGCCCAGGGTCATGCCGTTGGCGCAGAACACGATGGCGTTGGACTTGACGAACTTGGCCACGCGCCAGGCGAACATCAGGTCTTGCAGCTGCTGCTGGGTTGGCTGGGCCTTGCTCACCACGCGCAGTTCGCCCAGGCCGACATTCTTGGCATCGGGCGATTGCACCAGCAAGCCGCCACCGACACGCTTGAAGTCCATGCCGTTGTGCGCGCTGCCGAGCGGGATTTCCAGCAGGCGTACATTCTGTTTCGCTGCCATGACGGTGCGCGCTTCAGCGGAGAAGGACGGGGCGATCAGCACCTCGACGAACAGCTTGGCGATCGCTTCGGCGGTCTTGCCGTCGACTTCGACGTTCAGCGCGATGATGCCGCCGAAGGCCGAGGTCGGGTCCGTCTGCAGGGCGCGGCTGTAGGCGTCCAGTGCATCGCTGCCGATGGCCACGCCGCACGGGTTGGCGTGCTTGACGATCACGCAGCCCGCCGGCTGGCCCAGGCCGCCCATGGTCTTGACGCATTCCCAGGCCGCATCGGCGTCGGCGATATTGTTGTACGACAGTTCCTTGCCTTGCAGTTGCTTGTAGTTCCCCAGCAGGCCTTCGGCCACGCTCAGGTCGCGGTAGAAGGCGGCGCTCTGGTGCGGGTTTTCGCCATAGCGCATGTCCTGCACTTTTTCATACGTCAGGTTCAGCGTCTGCGGATAGGCGGCGCGGGTCTGGTGATCCTTGTCTTGGCCCAGGCTGGTCAGGTAGTTGGTGATGGCGCCGTCGTATTGCGCCGTGTGCGCAAAGACCTTTTTGGCCAGCATGAACTTGGTATCGTAGCTGATATCGCCGGCGGAGTCGCCGGTGCCCTTCATTTCGGCCAGCACCACGCCATAGTCGGACGGATCGCACACGACGACGACGTCCTTGTGGTTCTTGGCCGCCGAACGCAGCATGGTCGGGCCGCCGATGTCGATGTTTTCAATCGCGTCGGCCAGGTTGCAGTCGTCCTTGGCCACGGTTTGCTGGAAGGGGTACAGGTTCACCACTACCATGTCGATGGTCGGGATGTTGTGCTCTTCGAGCTTGGCCACGTGATCGGGGAAGTCGCGGCGCGCGAGGATGCCGCCGTGCACTTTCGGGTGCAAGGTCTTGACGCGGCCGTCGAGCATTTCCGGGAAGCCCGTGTAGTCGGCCACTTCGGTGACGGGCACGCCGTGATCGGCGAGCAGCTTGGCCGTGCCGCCAGTGGAGAGGATGTTGACGCCGAGCGCGGACAGGGCGCGCGCAAAGTCGAGCACGCCGGTCTTGTCGGAGACGGAAATGAGAGCTTGTTTGATCATGGTGAGTGGCCTGGTTGTTGAGTATTCGGGTCGGATGCACTGGCGCGCCGCGCGCGACGCTGGCGCGCGCTCCCTGGCACGGCCACTCAGTGTGCTAAAGGATTACAGCAATCCGTGTTCTTGCAGCTTCTTGCGCAGCGTGTTGCGGTTGATGCCCAGCATTTGTGCCGCCTGCGACTGGTTGCCGTCGGCGCGCGTCATCACCACTTCGAGGATCGGCTTTTCGACGGTCAAGACGACCATGTCGTAAATATTCGATGCTTGCTGCTCGCCCAAGTCATTGAAATAGTCTTCAAGGCTCTTCTGGACGACTTCCTGGATACTTTCTTTGCTCA
>JAZJYP010000216.1:0-7806 GCA_040390345.1 Pseudomonadota bacterium
CCATCTTCAAGTCGATCTACTTCTTCGACCCGAACGGCCACCGCCTCGAACTGGCCTGCAATACCGGCACGCCCGAGATGATGGAAAAACTCGACGCCGTGAAGTGGGACATGCTCAATGAATGGGCCGAGACCCGCAAGGCGCCCAAGCACGCAGCCTGGATGCACGAGGAGGCCCACTGACATGAAACTCGCTACCCTCAAAACCGACAGCCGCGACGGCGCCCTCGTCGTCGTCTCGCGCGACCTCACGCGTTACCAGAAGGTGCCCAAGATCGCCGCCACGCTGCAGTTCGCGCTCGACCACTGGGACCTGGTCGCCGGCCGCCTGCACGCTGTCTACGCGGCGCTGAACGAAGGGGCCAGCTGGGACGCCCAGCCCTTCGACCAGTCGCTGTGCCACTCGCCACTGCCACGCGCCTACCAATGGGCCGACGGCTCGGCCTATATCAACCACGTGGAACTGGTGCGCAAGGCGCGCGGCGCCGAGCTGCCGCCGTCCTTCTACACCGACCCGCTGATGTACCAGGGCGGCTCCGACTGCTTCATCGGCCCGCGCGATCCGATCTGGGCGCTCACCGAAGAATGGGGCATCGACCTCGAAGCCGAAGTGGCCGTCATCACCGGTGACGTGCCGATGGGCGCATCAAGCGCCCAGTGCGGCGACGCGATCCGCCTCGTCATGCTGGTCAACGACGTCTCGCTGCGCAACCTGATCCCAAACGAACTGCTCAAGGGCTTCGGCTTCTTCCAGTCCAAGGCCGCCAGCAGCTTCTCGCCCGTGGCCGTCACGCCCGACGAACTGGGCGCCGACTGGCGCGAGGCCAAGCTGCACCGCCCGCTGACGGTGGCCATCAATGGCAAACCGTTCGGCATGCCCGATGCCGGCGTCGACATGACCTTCAACTTCGCCCAGCTGGTGGCGCATGCGGCCAAGACGCGCGAACTGGCCGCCGGTACCATCATCGGCTCGGGCACGGTGTCGAACAAGCAGGGCAACCTGCACGGTTCCTCGATCGAGAACGGCGGCGTGGGCTACTGCTGCCTGGCCGAGGTGCGCATGTACGAGACGATCGAAGGCGGCAAACCGGTGACGCCTTTCCTCAAGTTCGGCGACCGGGTCCACATCGAGATGTTCGACGCCGCCGGAGCGAGCATCTTCGGCGCCATCGACCAGCAGGTCGCGCATTACGAAGGGCGCCAGCCGTGAAGCTCTATACCTACTTCCGCAGCTCCGCCGCCTACCGCGTGCGCATCGGCCTGAACCTCAAGGGCCTCGATGTCGAAGCCGTGCCGGTCCACCTGCTCAAGGAAGGCGGCCAGCAGCTGCAGCCTGAATACCGCAGCGTCAATCCCAGTGCCCTGGTCCCGGCACTCGAAGACGAGGGCAGCACGCTGACCCAGTCGCTGGCCATCCTCGAGTACCTCGACGAAGTCCATCCGGCGGTGCCGCTGATGCCGGCCGACGCGCCAGGGCGCGCCCGCGTGCGCGCCCTGGCGCTGACGATCGCTTGCGACATCCACCCGATCGCCAACCTGCGCGTGCTGCGCTATCTGATGGGCCCCATGGGTTTGAGTGAGGCGCAGAAAAACACCTGGTATGAACACTGGGTGAGCAGCGGCCTGGCCGCGCTGGAAGCGCACCTGCTGCGCGACGGTGGCACGGGGCGCTTCTGCCACGGCGACACGCCAACCCTGGCCGACTGCTGCCTGGTGCCGCAAGTGTTCAACGCCCAGCGCGCCAATATCGACCTGGCGCCTTACCCCACGGTGGCGCGCATCAACGCCGCCTGCCTGGCGCTGCCGGCCTTCGCCGCCGCCCATCCTTCGCGCCAGGGCGACGCCGAGTAAGCCCGGGAACTTTGACTTGGATCAATGACGCCGCCCCTGCCCGGGGCGGACACTGAATCCATGATCAAACTCACTTCCAGGGAGGCGCCATGAGCCAGCTATCCGAACACGTCATCGCCCGGCTGCAAGGCGAGCTGGCCAAGCAGCGCCTCGCCGTGCTGGCGCAGATCCGCGCGCACCTCAGTGCGGGCGATGATCCGACCCAATTGGCCTTGGCCAACCATTTCTCCGACGCCGCCGGCAGTGCCTGCGCCGATGTCCTCAACGACACCGACATTGCCCTGCTCGAACGCGAGCTGGCGCACCTGTACGAGATCGATAGCGCCATCCAGCGCCTCAATTACGGCATCGGCAGCATGTGCACCAAGTGCGGCAGTCATATCCCCGTCAACCGGCTGCTGGCCAATCCCACCGCCTGCACCTGTATCGATTGCCAGACCCGTTCCGAGCGCCGCTCGGGCGAGCTGGCCACCCATTCCATGTAAGGCTGCCATGCAAATCACTTCACTCTGGAACGACAGCCTGCGCCTTGGCGTGACCGATATCGACGACGCGCACCGCGCCATGTTCGAGGCCCTCTCAAGCCTGGCCGCGATCGACGACGCCGGCTTTGGCACGGCCTTCAGCCGCTTCATCGACACGGTGGAAAAGGACTTTCGCGAAGAGGAGGCCCTGATGGAGACGCTCAACTGGGACGGCCTGCATCCCCACCGCGCCCAGCATGCGCGCGTGCTCGGGGTACTGCACAAGGCCGATGCCCATGTCCAGCAGGGCGACCTGGCGCTGGGCCGCGAAGCCGTCACCGCCATGCCAGGCTGGTTCATGTCCCATTTGGCCGCCGACACGGCCCTGGTGCGCGCCATGGAAGGTGCCATCGCCGCCCACAGCAAGGTGGAATAGGGCGCCTCAGGCCGCGCGCAGGGAGTCCACGATCTTCATGCGCGAGGCCCGCACGGCGGGAAGGAAGCCGCCCACCAGGCCCATGAACAAGGCAAACATCAAGGTCTTGACGGCGATGGCCGGCGTGAGCGTAAAGCCAAACGCCAGCTCCGAGAAGGACGTGAAGTTCGTCGTCGAGAACGACAGGAACTGCATCAGCGACGCGAAGGCCAGGCCGACGAGGCCGCCGGCCAAGGCCAGCAGCAGCGCCTCCGACAGGAAGGCGGCCAGGATGCTGCGCCGCTGGAAGCCGAGCGCACGCAAGGTGCCGATTTCGGCCACCCGGTTCGCCACCGAGGCATACATGGTGATCATCGCGCCGATGGTCGCGCCAATCGAAAACAGCACCGACAGGATCAGGCCCAGGCCGTTGATGAAGGCCGACAGCTGCTTGGTCTGGTCCGAGTAGAACACCTGCTCGCGCTTGGCGTCGATGGTCAGGCGCGGGTCGCCCTCGATATCCTTCTTGAATTGGTCGAAGCGGCTGCCGTCCTGGAGCTTGAGGACGACCGAGGAATAGCTGGGGCGGCGGAAGGACTGCAAGGTCTGGTCGACATCGGCCCAGATTTCGGAATCGAAGCCGCTATTGCCCGCGTCGAACAGGCCAACGACGGTCCATTCGCGCTTGCCGAAGCGGATCCGCTCGCCGATGCCGGCGCCGACGAAGCGCCGCGCGATGCTGGCGCCGGCGATGATCTCGTTGCTGCCGGGGCGGAACATGCGCCCGCTGGTGAGCTTGACTTGCGGGCGCATCGCCATCGCCATCAGGCTCACGCCGCGGATGACGACGTTCGATGGCTTGTCCGAGCCGCGCTTGTTGAGCGAGATGAGCACCACCGTCTCGCGCGAGGCAAACGGCTTGCCGCCGGCATCGAGCGCCACCGCGCTGTGGGCTGTGGCCACATTGGCGGCGGAAAAACTGATGCTGCTCTGGACTTCCGTCTCGGCCGAGCGGCGCACCAGCATCACGTTGTCGAATTCGCCCGTCTTGACCATGGTCTGGTGCAGGCCCTCGTCGAGCATGAGCACGGCGGCAAACACGAACACCACCAGTGCCAGGCCGGCCGCCGTCAGTGCGGTGGTGATACGGCGCGCCCACAGGTTGCGCGCGATATGGCTCAAGGGGATCTTCATGCCACGCTCCGCAAGCCGTCGACGATGCTCGTGCGCGTGGCGCGCAGCGTCGGCGCGATCGTCGCCACGATGGCGATCACCAGCGCCGCCCCCACCTGCAGCCCAACGGTCTGGGGCGAGACATGAAAGACCGGGAACATCGTCCCGAGCAGTTTGCCGACTGCGGCGACGGCCGGGAACAGCAGGGCAATCCCGCACGCCGCGCCCACCATCGCCAGCAGCAGCGATTCGCCGAAGATCAGGCCCGTCACGAAGCCCGGACCGAAGCCGAGCGCCTTGAGTGTCGCGTATTCGGACTGGCGCTCGCGTGCGCTCATGGCCATGGTATTGGCCATCACCGCCATGATGATCACGATGACGACGAAGGACATCAGGCGCACGGCTGCCACGATCGCCTCGGACATGGAAACGAAGCCGAGCTGGAAGGCTTTTTCCGTTTCCGTCAGCGTCTCGGCCAGTGAATTCTTGAACGTCGCGTCAACGGCCTGGGCGATCGATGCCGCGTTTTCCGGCTGGTTGATCTGCACCACATACACGCCGACGGCATTGGCGCGGCGCGGATTGCTGCGCGCGACCACCTCATTGAGGTAATCCCAATGGAAGAACAGCTGGGACGTCACGGTCGACTCCTGGCGCCCGTCGTAGATGGCGCGCACCGTGAAGGCCCAGGTGCCGGGATAGATGGTGCCGCGGATCGGGATCACATCGCCGACCTTGAATCCATATTGGTCGGCCAGCTTGCGTCCGACGATGCAGCCCTTGCGGTCGCGCAGGAAGGCGGCGCGGTCGGCTTCGGGCATGATGAAGTCGGGGTAGATGTCGAGGTAGCTTTTGCCCGAAATGGCGAACTGCGCGAAGAAGTTTTTCGGGTCCTGGTATATGCCGCCGAACCAGTTTGCGTGGCCCACGCCCAGCACGCCTTCCACCGCGCGGATCTTCGCTTCATAGGACAGGGGCAGGGCGAACACCAGCGACGTGGCGTTGCGGGTGATGAGCGTGGTGTTGGAGGCCGCTTCGGCGCCGGCGTACCAGGCGCCGACCACCGTTTGCAGCAGGCCGAACACGAACGTGGCCACCACCAGGCCGAACACCGTGAGCGAGGTGCGCAGCTTGTGGCGCAGGGCGTTCTTCGAAATGAGCTTGAGCGCGTACATGGTCAGGCGGCGCGCGCGTCGGTCTTGAGTTCACCTTTTTCGAGGTGCACCACGGTGCGCGCTTGTTCGGCCGCATGGGCGTCGTGGGTCACCATGACGATGGTTTTGCCCAATTCCGAATTGAGGCGCTGCATCAGGGCCAGGATTTCGCCGGCCGAGACGCGGTCCAGGTCACCGGTCGGTTCGTCGGCCACGATCAAGGTGGGGTCGGTGACGATGGCGCGCGCAATGGCCACGCGCTGCTGCTGGCCGCCGGACAGCTCATTGGGTGTGTGGTCCATCCGGTCCGACAGGCCCACCATCTCCAGCGTCATCTCCACGCGCTCGCGCCGTTCGCGCCGCGACAGGTTCGTCAGCAACAGCGGCAGTTCCACGTTCTCGAAGGCCGACAGCACCGGCATCAGGTTATAGAACTGGAAGATGAAGCCGATATTGGCTGCGCGCCAGTTTGCCAGCTCCGACTCCGACAGCTCCGCGATGTCGAGCCCATCGATACGCAGGACGCCGCTATCGGGCTTGTCGATCCCCGCCAGCAGGTTGAGCAGGGTGCTCTTGCCCGAGCCGGAAGGCCCCATCAGTGCCGTGAAGTCGCCGCGCGCGATCGACAGCGTGATGTCGGTCAGCACCGGCACGACTTGCCCGCCGCGCTGGTAGGACTTGACCAGGTGTTCGATCTCGACCAGTGGCTGCATTATTTTTTCACCACGGTGACGGCCATCGCATCGGCCAGTTTTTCGTTCGGCTCGAGCACCACCTTGTCGCCGGCGGCCAGGCCCGCCACCTCGACCAGCTCGCCGACCTTGCGCCCGGACTTGACGGCCACTTCGCGCACCTTGTCGTCCTTGACCACGAAAGCGACCTGCTTGCCCGCGCGCGTGACCAGCGCCTTGGGCAGCACCGCCACCACGGGCTTTTTCTCATTGTCCGGCACGGCCTGCGACAGGAAGGCCACCTTGGCGCTCATGTCCGGCAGCACGCGCGGATCGGGCGCGCTGAATTTCACCTTCACCAGCAGGGTGGCCTTGGTGCGGTCGACGGTGGGCACCATGCGCGAGACGGTGCCGGCCAGGCGCAGGTCGGGGAAGGCGTCGAGCTGGATTTCGGCCGGCTGGTCCACCTTGATTTTCGACAGGTTCGCCTCCGACACATCCGCTTCCACTTCCAGCGTCGTCATGTCGGCCAGGGTGACGACGGCGCCCTTGCTGTCGGCTGCCGCCGAAAACGGCGTGATGTTGTCGCCCACGTTGGCGTTCTTGGTCAGGATCACGCCTTCGAAGGGCGCGCGGATCATGGTCTGGTCGAAGGCCACCTGCGCCACCTGGGCATTGGCCTGGGCCGCCGCGATGGCCGCGCGCCCACCAGCGATGGCCGCGCGGGCCTTGTTCAGGCGCGCCTGGGCCGTGTCGACGGTGGACTGCGAAATGAATTTCTGCTTCATCAGGTCGACCGAACGCGCATAGCCATGTTCGGCGTCGACCAGTTCCGCATTGGCCTGTTCCAGGCTGGCCTGGGCCACCTTCACATTGGCCTGGGCCTGGCCCAGGGTGGCGCTGACGTCGCGGCTTTCCAGGCGCGCGATCAGTTCATCCTTCTTCACGTGGCTGCCCTCGAGCACGCCGAGCCACTCCAGGCGCCCGGTCGCCTTCGACGACAGCGCCGCCTTGCGCTGCGCCGTGACGTAGCCGGCCGCATTGAGCAGGGTGTAGTTGGTGGACGGGTAGGCCAGCGACACGCTGACCGTTTCGACGTTCTGGCGGTTGCCCATGCTGCGGCTGGCCACGACGGCGACGCCGCCGGCGAGCAAGATAAACAGCGCGATCTTGATCCAGCGCCGGCGGCGCGAACGCTTGCCCGGCACTTGCGCTTTCGCGCCGCGGTCGATGGAAAGTTTGCTCAAGTCCGGAGTGGCCATGCGATATCCCTGTCAGTCACAAAGTGATAGCAACGATACAAGAGTTTCGCCGTTCGCGAAACGCCTTTTCGGTGGATGGCGGTGTGGCGTCGGTGAGTGGTTATAATTAATTTTTTCTTATCATTGATCAATATGAAATATTTGCTTACCGCGCTACTGTTCGCCACGTCGGCCCACGCCGAAACCGCCGATCCCTTGTGGGAAAAGGTCATCGCCCAGTCCGACGCCGCCAAGAAATGGGTGGCCCAGGATGTCGACATGGTGGCCACGGCGCGGGCCAAGGGAGAAGACCGGATGTTCCACACGCGCGGCCACCTGAGCGGCTGGGACGGCAACAAGCCGCGCTACGACACGACGATGGTGGAGCAGAAGCCCGTCACGGGGAAAAAGGCCGATGCCCAGATCAGTGGCGATGTCTTTGCCCAGATGGCCGACGGCATGATCAAGGCAGACACGCCGTACAAGCGCCGCGATGGCCAGGTCCTCGATGGCAAGACCTGGACGGTGTTCGAGGTCGACCAGTCGCAGGCGACGATGGATTTCCAGGCCAAGATCTGGGTTGATCCTGTCAGCGGCGGGCTGCACCTGGTCGACACCCATATGCGCGCGACGCTGATGATGGACCTGTACATGAAGACGCGCTATGCGCCGCACGCCCAGGCCGGCAGCCTGCCCAGCGACATCGACATGAACGTCGACGTGCTGATCCCCTTCAAGAACGCCAAGCTGCACATCGTCAGCACCAACGCCAACTGGATCGCCCGATAGCCTATGGGGTCAAACCCGGCAACCTGACAACCGGGGTCAGACCACGATT
>JAZJYP010000217.1:0-36882 GCA_040390345.1 Pseudomonadota bacterium
CAATGGACAGTGCAGCACGCTAGACCCGAACCGCAGTTCAACCTTGCCGGGCTGCCCTGGCAGCACGCCGAGTACGCCGGGGACGCCGTCCACGCCTACCACCTTCGCCCCGCTGGTGCTATCGATGACGGACAGCGGCGGTGCCACATTGACCACGCTCACACCGGAACGCAGCGGTGTGCTGGCGGTGACGCTACGCGACTCGCTCGGCAACGCTGTCCAGAATGCCGCAGTGACGATGGTCACGAGTGACAAGACGGGTGGATTCAATCCCGCCTCGGGAACCGCATTAACCGACGCGAACGGCATCGCCCGCATCGGCGTGGTGGCCGGCAGCCAGGCCGGCGCCTTCACCGCCAGCGCCGCCGTCACCAAGGGCACTCTGTCGGCCACGGGCAGCCTGAATTACGCCGTCAGTTTCCCGGCGCTGAGCATGAGCGCGCTGCGCTTCACGCCTGTGCCCCTGTCCGCCGGCGGCACGGCCGGCGTGTCGGTGACGGTGATGAATGGCAGCGGTGCCTATCTGCCTGCCCAAGTCGTCACCTTCAGCTCCCCCTGCGCTGCGGCAGGCAAGGCAAGTCTCAGTTCACCCGTGACGACAGTGGCCGGCATTGCCACCACCTCGTATATCGACAAGGGCTGCGGCGCTGCCGACCAGATTACTGCGTCGACGGCGCTGGCGGGCGTCACGACCAGCCAGAGCAGCCCATTGACCGTGCTCAACGCCAGCGCAGGACAGATACCCTTCGTCTCGGCCACGCCGCAAAATATCGCCCTCAAGGGAACGGGCGGCCCGGGCCGCCAGGAATCGTCAACCGTCGTCTTCAAAGTGCTCGACGTAAATGCCAATCCGATCGCCGGCGTGGCCGTCGACTTTATCCTCACTGGCGCCACCGGTACCGGCGGCGTAAGCTTGAACGCCGCCAGTGGCGTCTCCGGCGCCGATGGCACAGTGAGCACGGTGGTCCAAGCGGGCACGGTCAATACGCCGGTGCGCGTGCTGGCCACCATCCGCGGGTCCTCGCCGGTCATCACCAGCGTGTCGGATCTGTTGACGGTCTCAAGCGGCGTGCCCGACCAGAATAGCTTCTCGCTGAGCACGCAGATCTTCAACGTCGAAGGCGCCAACCACGACGGCTGCGGCGCGCCGGTGGGCTCCTCGGTGCGCGTAAGCCTGGCCGACCATTTCAACAACCCCGTTCCGGATGGGACCGCGATCAGTTTTACGGCCGAAGGCGGCACGATCGACGCATCCTGCCTCACCGCCAAGGGCGAATGCAGCGTACGTTTCTGTTCGTCCAGCCCGCGCGTGGCCGACGGCCGCGTCACCATCCTGGCCTATGCTTTGGGTGAAGAGAGTTTTGTCGAAAACAATGCCGTCACCAATGGTATCAACCGCTATGACGCCGGCGAGCTCTTCCAGGACCTGTGCGAACCGTACCGCAACGATCTCGCCCTGAACGCTGCCCAGGCGAACGATACCCTCATCGACAGCAAACTCGCGGCTTGCGCGACGCCGCCAGCCAATGCCATTTACATCGACAGCAATGGCGACGGTCGCTACAACGCGACCGGCGACGGTGTGTATAACGGCGTGCTCAATGGCGATCCGGCCACGGGCAAGACCGTGGCCAACAGCCGTACACCGACAGTCCATGTGCGTTCCTCGCTGATTCAACTGATGTCGACCAGCGATGCGGTGATCACTGCACTGACCAGTGCGCCAGCCTTGTCGGTCTGTACCGATGGCATTGCCTTCGTCAATACCCCGGTCACCTTCAAGGTGGCCGTACGTGATGCCAACCCAACCATCTACGCGGAAAACAAGGCAGGTGTGGCACCGCTGGGCTTGGCCTTCGATTTGCCGGGCAACCTTTTGCCTGCGGGAACCAAGATCGCTTTCAGCACCAGCAACGGAAAGATCATCAGCGGTGGCGAAACCTTTGTTGTGCCCAACTCGATCGAAACGAGCGCTGCTGCGTGGATCCACACGCTCGTGCTCACCAGCGATGCGACCCAGACCAAGGCGACCGAAGCGAATCCGCTCTCCTGCAGCAATCCCGACAAGATTGGGGCACTGACAGTGACGGCCACGACACCGCTCGGCGTGGTCACGAAGGCAAGCTACACGGTGAGCGATTAAGACACACTCAACAAGGATAGCAATGACCGAACCGCAAGTAGCTTTGATCATTGGCGCCGGCCCTGCCGGCCTGACGGCTGCGCTGGAACTGCTCAAGCGCTCGGGCATCCGCCCGATCGTCCTTGAGAGCAGCGAGATGGTCGGTGGCATCTCACGCACCGTGACGCACAATGGCAACCGCATGGACCTGGGCGGGCACCGTTTTTTTTCCAAGTCCGACTGGGTCATGCAATGGTGGCAGGAGATCTTGCCGATCGAGGGCGTGGGCAGCGCGGCGCCGCTGTCGATCCACTATCAGAACCAGCAAAGCCAGGTGCGCGTGAAGGACACGCCAGCCAGCGATGCGCCTGCCGACGAACGCATGCTGGTGCGCGCACGGGTTTCGCGCATCTTTTTCCTACGCAAATTTTTCGACTATCCGATCAAGCTCAATCTACGCACCATCGTCAACCTGGGACCGGTCCGCCTGGCCAAGATTGGCTTCACCTACGCCTATATCTCGCTATTTCCCCGCAAGGAAAAAAGCCTGGAAGACTTCATCATCAACCGCTTCGGCGTGGAACTATACGAGACCTTCTTCAAGGACTATACCGAAAAAGTCTGGGGCGTTCCCTGCAGGGAGATCAGCCCGGAATGGGGTGCCCAGCGCATCAAGGGGCTGTCGATCCTGAAAGCGCTCACGCATGCGGCAAAGAAGCTACTGCCAGCCAAGTCCGGCGGCGTGGCCCAGAAAGGCACCGAGACGAGCCTGATCGAGCAGTTCCTGTATCCGAAATTCGGTCCCGGCCAGATGTGGGAAGAGGTGGCCCGCCGCGTCGAGACCGGTGGCGGCGAGATCCATTTCATGCAAGATGTGTGCGGCATCGAAACCGAGCAAGGCAAGGTCTGCGCTGTCACCGGTGTCGACCGAAAAACCGGCATCCCCTTCCGCGTCGCCTGCGACTATGTCATTTCCAGCATGCCGGTGCGCAACCTGATCGCCGGCATGACGCCAATGCCACCGCCCGAGGTGCGGCGCGTTGCCGACGGCCTGATGTACCGCGACTTCCTGACCGTCGGCCTTCTGGTAAGCAAGATGCGCCTGCAGCGCCACACCAGCGCCGGTGCCAACGGGGCGCCGCCCGACAACTGGATCTACATCCAGGAAAAGGATGTGCGCATCGGGCGCCTGCAAATTTTCAACAACTGGAGTCCGCACTTGGTCAAGGATCCGTCCACGGTGTGGCTGGGACTCGAATATTTTTGCAATGAGGTCGATCCGCTCTGGCAGATGAGCGACACCGAGCTGATTGCGCTCGGCGCGCGCGAGCTGGCCAAGATTGGCCTGATCGACGAGGACGCGGTGCGCGACGGCGTCGTCGAACGCGTGCACAAAGCCTATCCCGCCTACTTCGGCACCTATGGCGAATTCGGCACCATCCGCGCCTATACCGACACGCTGGAAAACCTGTTCCTGGTGGGGCGCAACGGCATGCATCGCTACAACAACCAGGACCATTCGATGCTCACCGCCAAGCTCGCTGTCGACAACATCATTGCCGGCACGGCCTCGAAGGCGAATATGTGGGACGTCAATATCGATGACGAGTATCACGAGGAAAAGCAGTGATCCGATGGCGGCACCTTCACTCATGGCCCACCGGCAGCAGCGGCGCCGCGCCGGGCATCGCTGCGGCCAGGGCCGGCGCCGACACGGCAATGGCCAGCACCGATCCCGTCATCGTCCTGTTGTTGTTGGCGTTCTGGCTGTTTGCCCACCCATGGGTGGGTATTTGGCATGACACGCACCTCTACGCAGTACAGGCAATGCGCCATCTCCTGCCTGCCGAGTTCGAACACGACCTGTACTTCATGTTCGGGTCCCAGGATGCGTTCACGATCTTTAGCAGCCTCTATGTGCCGCTGGTCGCTGCGCTGGGCCTGGAACCGGCGACGGGCTTGCTCCTGTTGTGTGCCCACCTCGCCTGGGCCATTGCGGCAACCGTGCTGGTACGTTACTTTGTACGCGGTTTCCATTTATGCCTGGCACTGGTATTGCTCGTCACGATGCCAGGCAGCTATGGTCCTTACGAGGTGTTTGGCTTCTCCGAATCCTTCCTCACGCCGCGCCCATTTGCCGAAGCCCTGACGCTGGCGGCCATCGCCTGTGTCTTGCACCGCAAGCTGGCTGCGGCCCTGCTTTTTTTACTCGCCGCCTTCGCCTTTCATCCGTTGATGGCGCTGGCGGGCGCAGCCTTTGTTGGCATTTATGTGGGCTTCGAGCGGCCACGCGCTGTCCTGGGTGCGACGCTGTTGGGTGCGCTTGGCATGCTGTTGCTGGGGTACTGGCGTGTTGCACCGTTTGACCGGTTGTTTATCACCATGGACCCGGCCTGGTTCGAACAAGTCGCCATCACCGCATCCCTGGTAACCTGGGAAGGATGGGACCTGGTCAAGACACTCAATCACGCAGCCGTTGCGCTTGGCGTCGTGTTCACCGCGGCCCTGTCAGCAAGGGGCACTGAACGACGCTTCTTCCTCAGCGTCGCCCTCGGCGGCGTCGCCGGCCTGCTGGTCTCGTGGATCGGTACTGGCCTGACTCATAATGTGCTGATGCTGCAGATCCAGCCCTGGCGCACCCTTTGGCTGGTGCAGTGGAGCGCCTACCTGGCCGCCGCGTGGCTGGTACGCACCTACTGGCGCGAGGGCCGCACGTTCCAGCTGCTGCTTGCCGCCCTGCTAATTGCCACTTTAACGCGCGACAGCATCGGTGGCATCCTCGCCGCGCTCGCTGGCGCTGCGCTGGTCTGGCAGACTCGAAGCCATCGTCCCATCGCACTTTCCCGGACGGCGGCGATTCTGGCCTATGGTCTGCTCATCACGCTAACATTGCTGTTCTGGATACCCGCATTGAACACCCAGGCAATGCAGATGGTAGCGATGGCCCGTCGCCCCGATACACAGCATCTGCTGCTTTCCACCTGGCTGTGGAATTTCACGCGCGGCGGCGGTGGTGCCCTGTGTGCGCTTGCGCTCTTTCTGTTCGCCGCAAAGTACCATGCCAAGGGCAGCAAACTGCCGCACCTGATCGCTTTTGGCATGGCCATCAGTGCGCTCGGCACCGCGCTCATCACACTCAACCGCTCCAGTGCTTTTTGGTCCGGCGCCGACGACGCCACCCGCAAAGCGATCCAGGAGACTTTCCTCCCCCATATCCCGGCCAACAAGGTGGTGTATTGGGAAGAGGATGTGAAAGCAAGCTGGTTTATCCTGCACCGTTCCAATTATGCTTCATCGACGCAATTGGTTGGCCTCGTCTTTAACCGCTACACGGCACTGGAAGGCCAGCGTCGCATGCTGCAACTGCGGTCCTTCGGCATGCGCGATTCCGTCGCGGTGATGAACGAAACCCAACGCACGCTGGCACTGCAACAACTGCCCCGCCCCAGTTTCGCCGGCTTGGTACGGCTGTGCCAGGATCCCGTGCTCGATTTTGTCGTGCAGACCTACGACTATCGGCAAGGATTCCTTGCCCAGGTAGTCGACCAACAGCACAAGACAACCTACTATCTGCATGACTGTCGCACATTGCGGCCCGCCATCCCAACGGCGCAACCGGCGCCCACTTAACTGTCCATGCCCATGCTTCGAACCGTCCTCAATAGCGCACGTTCGGCCAATGCCCTGGTGCAGTTTTCGCGCTACCTCCTGGTGGGCGGCGCTGCATTCGTCGTCGATTTTGGTATTTACTATGTCCTGTTGTACCTGCTGCAGATACATTACCTGCTTGCCGCTTCACTCGCATTCATTGCCGGCACAGGCGTCAATTATTTGCTCTCAACGTCCTGGGTCTTTGATTACCGCCGGCTCAGCAACGCCAAGCTGGAATTGACCGTGTTCGCCGCCATCGGCATGTGCGGCTTGCTTCTCAATGCGTCAGTCTTATGGGTCCTGGTCTCCCAGTTGTCCCTGGGTTACTTGCAAGCCAAGCTTGCCGCGGCCGGTTTGATCCTGTTTTTCAATTTCAGTGCACGCAAGGCTTTGTTGTTCTCGGCCCTTCCTCCCCCTTCCAGACCCGGACAATATGAAACTCATTAGCATCGTCACTCCCTGTCTCAACGAGCAGGCCAATGTCGTCGAACTGCATGAGCGCGTCAAGGCCCTCTTCACTGGACGCCCAGGGCTCAATTTCGAGCACATCTACATTGACAATGGCTCTAACGACCATACGGTCGACCGGATCAAGGAACTTGCCAAGGCCGACCAACGCGTCAAACTGATTGTCAATGCGCGCAATTTCGGTCACATCCGCTCTCCCTTGCACGGCATGTACCAAGCCAGCGGCGACGCCGTCGTCCTGATGGCGGCGGACTTGCAGGAGCCTCCCGAACTGATCGCTCAATTCATCGACCGCTGGGAAGCTGGCTACCTGATCGCCGTTGGTGTCAAACCGAGCTCGCGCGAGACGTGGAGCATGGCAGTGCTGCGGCGCTTGTATTACCGCACGATCGGACGCCTGTCCGAGATTGCCCTCATTCCCAACTACACCGGATTTGGCCTGTATGACCGTTCGGTCGTCGAATTGGTGCGTGCCATTGATGACCCCTACCCTTACTTCCGCGGCCTGATCGCGGAATTAGGCATCGATTACGCTGCGATCGAATATGTGCAGCCGCCGCGCTTGCGCGGACTGAGCAAGAATAATTTCTACACGCTCTATGACATCGGCATGCTCGGCTTGATCAGCCATTCAAAAGTGCCGTTGCGCCTGGCCACGATCGGCGGCATTATCCTGGCAACGCTGAGCATGTTCATTTCCTTCGGCTACCTGGTGCTGAAACTGCTCTTCTGGAATGAATTCGCGCTCGGTACAGCGCCGATCCTGGTCGGTGGTTTCTTCTTTGCGTCGGTTCAGCTATTTTTCATCGGTTTGCTCGGTGAATATGTCGCGGCGATCCACACCCAAGTGATGCGTCGGCCCTTGGTCATCGAACGCGAACGCGTGAACCTGGCGCCGGGCGATTCCCTTCCGCACCACTCCGGCCTTCCTCGCCAAGCCGATCATGAAGCTGCCTGAGCATCAGGGGTTGCGCTATCTGCTCGTTGGGACAGCCAATACAGCCATCGGTTATGCCTTATTCGGGCTGGCTTACCTGGCGCTCGATGGGCGTTGTCCGTATGTGCTCATCCTCGCGCTCGCGCATGTGGCGGCCGTGAGTATTTCTTTCCTGACGCATGGGCACCTGGTGTTCCGCCGCATCGGCGGCACACTGGCTCACACACTGCAAGCATGGTGGCGCTACCAGCTTTCCTACCTCGGTCTGCTGGCCCTGGGCATTGTCGTCAATGGCGCCGCCTTGCGCTGGCTCAGTCCTTCGCCATGGCTGGCCCAGGCCGTGGCAATGAGCGTCAATATTTTCGTCGGCTACCACCTGCATCGCCGGGTCGTCTTTCGCGTTCGGACCTGAGACGATGGCGCGCCAACTGGACCGACTCGAACTCGCGGCGCTGGCGTACCTGCTGCTGCCATTGCTGGTCTGGCTGGCAGGATACCTCCGTTTGCCCCTTGCCCTGCCTTGCGCATTGGGCTGTCTGTGGCCCGCCTGGCATTGCCTGCGTGCGCGGCAGCGCGTTGCACTGGCCATCACGCAGGGCGAATGGCTTGGCCTGGCTGTCATCGCCCTGGCGTGGGTCAGCCTGAGCGGCTTGCTCGCCCCTTTCCACCTCAATGAAGACTGGGTGGCGCGGATGGCAGTGTTGCGCGACCTGACCATGCTCGATTGGCCAGTGCGCTATGCCGATGGGCTGTTGTTGCGCTGTCCGCTGGGCTACTATCTGGTGCCGGCGCTGATCGGCAAGGTCAGCAATATGGAGGGCGCGCGTGGTGCGCTATGGCTCTATACAGTGGCCGGCACCTGGCTGTTCCTGCTCCTGCTCGTGAGCGCGAACCGTGCCCGCGCGCGCCATGCCTGGGTGGCCATAGCAGGCTTGGCAGTGTTCTTCAGCGGCATGGACGTGATCGGCTGGTTGTTGTGGCCAGGCCGCACACTGGGCTACGCCGAACACATCGAATGGTGGGCAGGATATTTCCAATACTCATCGCAAACGACCATCCTGTTTTGGGCACCCAACCACGCCATTCCGGGCTGGCTTTGTGCATTAATCGTTTGGCGTCACCGGGAACACGGGCTGGCCGCCATGCCCGCCATGCTATTGATGGCAAGCGTTGAGGCCTGGGCGCCGCTGGTGGCCGTTGGCGCCGCACCTCTTGTCCTCTGGTGCTATTGCCTTGGCCAAGGCCGCAAAAACCTGCTGGTGGAAGCCGTCCAGCCGGCCGTGCTCATGGTGCTGCCGGCAGCACTGGTCATGGCACGCTATTTGACCATCGACTTGCCGGCGTTGCCGCCAGCGCCCAGCGGAATGGTACTGCGAATTGCAGCGTTTTCACTCTTTGAATGGGCGATTTTATGGCTGGCCCTGCGGCGCATGGGCATGCGCGGCACGCTCATGGTACTGGCCGCGGTCGAACTCCTGTTGCTGCCCTGCCTGCGCTTCGGCCCAGGCAACGACCTGGTGATGCGCGGTGGCATACCAGCCATCACCATCATCCTCGCATGCACCATTTCCGCCTGGCGTATGCCGGTGCGTGCGCGTGGTGCGCGCGTCGTTGTCGTCGTCGTGCTCTTGCTCGGCAGTGTGACGCCGGTGCTGGAAATGGAACGGGCCTTCCTGGCCGGCCCGCGTTATCGGGACGACGCGCGCGACTTCATCGCCATCAATGGCTTGGCCTGGAATTACCTGGCCCACCTGCACCAGGCGGATCTGCTGCGCATGCTCAAGAGAGGCAAATAAGAATCTTGCCAAAACCGCGCCTGAGCCCGGCGCACGACAGCTCAGGGTGCGTCGAGCGCGCTGCGGATCCCGGCCACGAAGGCCTGCACCGCGGCCTGCGCCTGGTCGGGCGGGGTGCCCTCCAGTTCCTGGATGATGCGGCTGCCGATCACGACGGCGTCGGCCACCTTGGCCACGGCACGCGCCGTCTCGGCGTCGCGGATGCCGAAGCCCACGCCGATCGGCAGCTTGACGTGGGCGCGGATCGCCGCCAGGCGCAGGGCCACGTCGTCGGTGTCGATATGCCCTGCCCCCGTCACGCCCTTCAGGGACACGTAATACGAGAAGCCGCTGCCCACGCGCGCCACCTGGGCGATGCGCTCGGGCGTGGAGGTGGGCGCGAGCAGGAAGATCAGGTCGAGGCCATTGGCGCGCATGTCGCGCGCAAAGTCTTCGCACTCTTCCGGCGGGTAGTCGACGACGATGGCGCCGTCCGCGCCGGCATCCTTGGCGGCGGCGATGAAGGCGGCCGGGCCAATGCGCTCGATCGGATTGGCATAGCCCATCAGAACCACCGGCGTGCTCTGGTTGGTCTTGCGGAATTCGCGCACAAAACCGAACACGTCGTGGATGGACACGCCGTGCGCCAGCGCGCGTTCGCAGGCGCGCTGGATCACCGGGCCTTCGGCCATCGGGTCGGAAAACGGTACGCCCAGTTCGAGCACGTCGGCGCCGCCCGCCACGAGGGCGTGCATCAGCGGCACGGTCAATGCGGGCGAGGGGTCGCCGGCGGTGATGAAGGTGACCAGGCCGGTCTTGTGTTGTGCCGCCAGGGCGGCAAAGGTTGCTGCGATTTTAGACATGGTGTGCTTTCAGAAAGGTGTCGGAAGGGGCGTAGGGTGGGCGAGCACGCAGTGCGATACCCACCACGCGCCGCCGTGGCGCAAGCATGGTGGGTATCGGGCCGTGCCCTCGCCCACCCTACGAGAAATCCAATCCCATACGCTGCGCCACGGTGTGCATGTCCTTGTCGCCACGGCCCGACAGGTTGACCAGGATGATCTGCTCCTTCGGCAGCGTCGCCGCCAGCTTGGCCCCGTAGGCCAGGGCGTGCGAAGACTCGAGCGCCGGGATGATGCCTTCGATATGGCAGCAGTCGTGGAAGGCCTTGAGCGCTTCCTCGTCGGTGATGGTCACATACTGCGCGCGGCCGCTGTCCTTCAACCACGCGTGTTCCGGCCCCACGCCGGGATAGTCCAGGCCCGCCGACACGGAATGCGTCTCGATGATCTGGCCGTTCTCGTCCTGCAGCAGGTAGGTGCGGTTGCCGTGCAAAACGCCGGGGTAGCCGGCCGTGAGCGAGGCGGCGTGCTTGCCCGAGTCGAGCCCCTCCCCGGCCGCTTCAACGCCAATGAGCTTGACGCTCTTCTGGTCGATATACGGATAGAAGATGCCCATCGCGTTCGAGCCGCCGCCGATGCAGGCGACGACATAATCGGGCTGGCGCCCGGCCAGTTCGGGCATCTGCACCAGGCACTCTTCGCCGATCACGGACTGGAAGTCGCGCACCAGCATCGGGTAGGGATGCGGGCCGGCCACGGTGCCGATGATGTAGAAGGTGTTTTCGATATTCGTGACCCAGTCGCGCATCGCTTCGTTGAGCGCGTCCTTGAGCGTCTTCGAGCCCGATTCGACCGGCACCACGGTCGCGCCGAGCAGCTTCATGCGGTAGACGTTCTGGGCCTGGCGCTTGACGTCTTCGCTGCCCATGTAGACCACGCATTCGAGACCGAAGCGGGCGCAGATGGTGGCCGTGGCCACGCCGTGCTGGCCGGCGCCCGTTTCGGCGATGATGCGCGTCTTGCCCATGCGGCGCGCCAGCAGGGCCTGGCCGATGACGTTGTTGATCTTGTGCGCGCCGGTGTGGTTGAGGTCTTCGCGCTTGAAGTAGATCTGGGCGCCGTCCATGATTTCGGACCAGCGCTTGGCGTGGTAGATCGGCGAAGGGCGGCCGACGAAATGCTTCAGTTCGTAGCGGAACTCTTCGAGGAAGGCCGGGTCGGCACTGTATTTGGCATAGGCGGCGGTGAGCTCGGCCAGGGCCTGGCTGAGCGTTTCGGCGGCAAAGGCGCCGCCGTAGGGGCCGAAATGGCCGCGCGCGTCAGGTAAATCGTAGTCCGATGCGTGGAACAATGCAGCGGCAGCGCCGCTGGCGGGTACGTCGTTCATGGTGACACTCTCTTTTCATTTGGTGGCGTCGGCGGCCCGGATCGCGCGGATGAAGTCGGCGATTTTGCGGGCGTCCTTGATGCCCTTGGACGCTTCGACACCACTGCTGATGTCAACCGCGTAGGGGCGAACACGTACCACCGCCTCAGTGGCGTTGTGTACGCTCAAGCCACCACTTAAAACGACCCGAGGCGCGAGCTCTTTTGGGATGAGAGACCAATCAAAAACCTTTCCTGCACCACCGTAGGCATCCACATAGGTGTCGAGCAACAGGCCCGAGAACCAGGGACTGGCGGCGCGGTATTGATGCTCGTATTCTAGCAAATCGTCCGCGCTTGTGTCGGGTTTGACGCGAAACACGCGCATGAAGGGGCGTTGCACGGCCGCGGCCAGGCTGGCGCACTGCGCGGCCGACTCGTCGCCATGGAACTGCAGCAGGGCCACGGGTGGGGCGGCGCGCAGCTCGGCTTCGGTGGCGTTGACGAACAGCCCGACCGTGCTCACAAAAGGCGGGATGGTGCGGATCAGGGACTCGGCCTGGGCCGGCGTGACGAAGCGCGGGCTCGGTGGATAGAACACGAAGCCGAGCGCGTCGGCGCCTGCCGCCACGGCGGCGGCGACATCTTCAAGGCGGGTCAGGCCGCAGATTTTGATGCGGGTTCGGTGCATGGTGCTCTCATATTTCTCGGCGGCGCTTGGTGGGTGACGCTGCGCTTACCCACCCTACCCTCGGCCTGGGTCGCGGGAAGTGGCGTAGGGTGGGTGAGCGCCAGCGTTACCCACCATGTGCAAGCTAAAACCAGGGCAAGGGGTGGCCCGTTTCCTGCGGCAAGCCCCATTTGGCATCGTAATCGATTTTGGCCAGGTACAGGCCATCGGGCATGAAGGTCGGTGCGGCGTCGGCGCGGTCGCGCCCGGCCAGCACGTCGCCCAGCCAGTTGGGCGTGTGGCGCCCCGTGCCCACGTAGATGAGCGAGCCGACCAGGTTGCGCACCATGTGGTGCAAAAACGCGCTGGCGCGGATGGTAAATACGATGCACTCGCCACGCTGCTCGATGCGTACCTCGTGCATCTGCTTGACCGGCGTCTTTGCCTGGCACTGCGAGGAGCGGAAGGCGGAAAAATCATGGGTGCCGATCAAATGCACGGCGGCGGCGCGCATGCGCTCGAGGTCGAGCGGGCGAAACACCCACCCTGCCCGCCCCACCGTCAGCGGCGAGCGCACCGGGTTGTTGTACAGGACGTAGTGGTAGGTGCGCGCGAAGGCCGAGAAGCGGGCATGGAATTCGTGTTCGGGGAAGACCGGCAGTTCATGCGCCCAGCGCACGGCGATCGAGGCGGGCAGGAAGGCGTTCACGCCCCGCACCCAGGAGGCGGTGGCGCGGGTGATATCCGTGTCGAAATGGACCACCTGCTCGAGCGCGTGCACGCCCGTGTCAGTGCGTCCGGCGCAGGTGCTCGCCAGCGGGACGCGCGCAAATTCTTCCAGCGCGATCTCGAGGCGGTCCTGCACGGTGTGGCGGTCGGGCTGCTTCTGGTAGCCGTTCCAGGCGGTGCCGTCATACTGGACACCGAGCGCTAGTTTCATCAGCTCAGTTGTGCGCGCATGGCGTTGGCCTTGCTCACCTGCTCGGCGCTGCCGCCCCTGATCACTTCATCGATCAATTCGCGGGCGCCTTCCTTGTCGCCGATCTCCTGGTAGGCAATCGCAAGGTCGAGCTTGGTTTCCATTTCCATGTGGGCGGCCGAATTCTCTTCCGGCGCCGCGGTGGCCAGCTGGTCGCCGCCAAAGTCAGGCAGTGCGCCGTTGCTGTCGGTCGCGCCCGGGCTCATCGACGGCAGGTCGAGGTCGATGCCGGACAGGTCGAAGTCGTGCGCGGCGGCGGTGGCCGGCTCCGGCGCGCTGGTCGGCATGCCCAGGTCGGCCAGGGCGAACGGATCGTCCGCGCTCACATCGGGCGCCGCCGGTGCAGCTGGTGCGGCGCTCGGCAGGTCGAAATTCATCGCGTCAAGGTCGAGCAGCGGATCGGGCGTGCTGCTGGCGGCCACCGGCTCGCTCGCCGACGGCAGTGGCGGCAGGTCGAATTCCTTGGACAGGTCGGCCATGCCGAAGTCTGGCTCGGCCACTGGCGCGGCAACGGGCGCCAGGTCCAGGCTGATGTCGTCGAGGGCGGTTTCTTCGGCCGGCGCTGTCGCTGGCGCGGCCGGCGTATCGAAGGCCATGTCGAAGGCCATGTCGAACGATTCTTCAGCCGGCGTTGGCGCCGGTGCGGCGGTTGGCGCTGCGGCCGGACCGGGCATGGCGATCGGTTCGGTCGCGCTGATCGGCTCGAAACTGAGGCCGCCCAGGTCGAAGTCGAGCGAATGGTCTTCTTCCATCTTCGGCGCTGGCGCCGCTTCGACCACCGGCAAGGCCGTCTCGGCAGGTTCGGCCGACAAATCGAGGTCCAGGTCCATCGCGGCCGGTGCTTCGGCGGCCAGCGCTTCGTCGAGCTGGGCGCTGAGCATGGCTTGCTGGTCGCGTTCTTCAGCCGACGGCGCTGGCGTGGCCGACGTGCCGCCCGCACCCGCATACAGCGGATTGAGCGGATCGATGGTCAGGCCCAGTGCGGCCGCTTGCGACCAGTCGTCGCCCTGGCCCTTGGTCAGGCTGTACATTTCAGTGGCCTGGGCCTCGAAGGCGCGCTGGTCCTTGCGGGCGGCGTAGATTTCGAGCAGCTTCAGGCGAACCGGCATGCGCTCCGGATGGGTGCGCAGCGCTTCCTTGAGGATCTCTTCGGCCTGGGCGTCGCGGCCGTAGGCGATGTAGACGTCCGCTTCGGCCACCGGGTCGACTTCATTGGTATCGAGCTGGCTGGCCGATGGCGCGAAACTCGAATTGAAGACGCTGTTATTGGTGTCAACGCTCTGGCCGCCCGTTTCGGCGAACAGCGAGTGCGCCGCTTCGCTCGGCGCGCCAAGGATGCTTGGCTCCACCGCTGGCTTGGCGTCTTTCTTTTTCTTGCGGGCGACAACGGCAAAGGCGCCGAGCAGCAGCGCGGCCAGGGCCCCGCCAATGATGGTGATGTTATCCATCAGCATATCGACGATGCCCGGCGGCGGCGGTGGCGCTGCCTTCTTGACGACCGGTTTCGGCTTCGGCGGCGGTGGCGGCGTCTTGGTCAGTTCTTCCGTCAGGTCAGGCACGCTGGCCTTCTTGGCACCGGCCTTGTTCTTCACGGCCATCAGCTTTTCGAGGTCGCCGACGTTCTTTTCCAGTTCCTTCACGCGCGCCGCGGCATCGGCCAACTGCTTCTCTTTGGCGATCTTGTCTTCGGTCGAGGTGGTCTTGCCGGCGGCGCTGGCAGCAGCCGATGGCAGCGTCTTGGACAGCTTGAGCTGGTCTTTCGCTTCGGTGGTGGCGGTGGGCCGCTCTTCCACTTTGGCGGTGATCTTGCCGCCCGCGCTTTGGGTCGCTTCCGCCGCCTTGGCTGGCGCGCTGGCGGCCACCTGGCCGGCCAGCTTGCTGCGATAGGCATTGAAGTCGGCCGCATGGGCAACAACGACGCCGCGCGCTTCGCCTTCACCGCCACCACCCTTGATCGACTCGGCGTCGGGCACCGACAGGATCTGGCCCGACTTGAGGCGGTTCATATTATTGCCGACAAAGGCGTCCGGATTGGCGCGGTACAGCGCGACGAGCATCATGTCGAGCGAGATGTCGGCAGGCTTCGTTTCGGCGGCGATGCGCCCGAGCGTGTCTCCCGGCTTGACCTTGTATTCGGCGGCGCCGGCTTTCGGGGCAGGACGCTCGGCCTTGGGTGCGGCGGCGGCGGACGCCGCTGGCGCCGGCTTCACGCTTTGCGACACCGGTGCCGGCGTGCCGGCAGGCGTGCCTTGCTTGAGTACGTCCACGGGCGCCGTCACCTGGGCCGATTGGGTCGAGCGCAGTTCGGCCGGGTCGAGCAGGAAGGTGTATTCGCGCACCAGGCGGCCGCTGTTCCACGACAGTTCGAGCAGCATGTCGACGAAGGGTTCGTTGACGGGCTGGGTGGAACTGATCTTGATGACCTGGCGGCCGTTGCGCGATTCGACCGCGAAGCGCAGCGACAGCAGGGCCGGATTGAATTCGATGTTGGCCAGGCGGAAGGCGTCGGACGGCGCCAGCTTGGCGGTCAGCGCGCCGGCTTCCTCGCTCGAGACGGCGGTCAGTTCGATTTCCGCGCGCAATGGCTGGCCAAGGGAAGAAAGGACGGTCAGCTTGCCGAGACCTGCCGCACTCGCTGCGGATGAGAACAACACAGCCCCGGCGACAGCGCTGGTGAGAGTTTTCAACGCAAACGACAGGATCTGGGGGCGAGTTTTTAAATGCATTTTGGCGGCATCATGAGTTGACGAGGGAGAGAGGGCTCATCCCGGAAGTCCCAACATATCATCATGCACTGGAGCATGCAAGCTTTTGGCCCGATATGCGGGGGTCGACACTCAGTTTACGCGCTTTTTGCTGCTTTCTTTAGCAACCATTTCACATTGGTGCTGGGGCAGCGCGACAGGGCGCGTTGCCCGATTTGACAACTTACTTGTCGCTGTTGCCATGGTTCGGATGCATGCGTGGGCCCGTGGGCCCACGCGGCGACTTACTTGTCGAGGATGATGCGCAGCATGCGGCGCAGCGGCTCGGCCGCGCCCCACAGCAGCTGGTCGCCAACGGTGAAGGCGGACAGGTAGTCGCCACCCATCGACATCTTGCGCAGGCGCCCCACCGGAATGGTCAGGCTGCCCGTCACTGCCGCCGGCGACAGGTCGCGCATCGACGCTTCGCGGTTGTTCGGCACCACTTTCACCCACTGGTTGTTGGACGCGATGATGTCGTTGATCTCGTCGAGCGGCACATCCTTTTTCAGCTTGATGGTCAGCGCCTGCGAGTGGCAGCGCATCGCGCCGATGCGCACGCACAGGCCGTCGACGGGAATCTCGCGGCTGCCAAAGGCGGCGCCCAGGCCGAGGATCTTGTTGGTCTCGGCGCCGGCCTTCCACTCTTCCTTCGACTGGCCGTTGCCCAGGTCCTTGTCGATCCACGGGATCAGGTTGCCGGCCAGCGGCGCGCCGAACTGCTTGGTCTCTTCGGCGCTCAGGCCGTGCTGGGTGGCCAGCACCTGGCGGTCGATTTCCAGGATCGCGGAAGCAGGATTGTCCAGCAGCGCCTTGACCGACGAGTTGATGGTGCCGAACTGGGTCAGCAGCTCGCGCATGTGCTGGGCGCCGCCGCCCGATGCCGCCTGGTAGGTCATGGAGGTCATCCACTCGACCAGGTTGTGCTGGAACAGGCCGCCCAGGCCCATCAGCATGCACGACACGGTGCAGTTGCCGCCGACGTAGTTCTTCACGCCCTTGCCCAGCGCGTCCTTGATGACGTGCAGGTTGACCGGGTCCAGCACGATGACGGCGTCCTTCTCCATGCGCAGCGTGGAGGCGGCATCGATCCAGTAGCCGTTCCAGCCGGCCGCGCGCAGCTTGGGGAACACTTCGGTGGTGTAGTCGCCGCCCTGGCACGAGATGATGATCTCGCACTTTTTCAGTTCGTCGATGTCGGTCGCGCTTTTCAGTTTGGTTTCATTCTTCGCCATCGCCGGGGCGTCGCCGCCCGGATTCGAGGTGGTGAAAAACACCGGTTCGATGTGGGCGAAATCGCCCTCTTCCTGCATGCGCTGCATCAGGACCGAACCAACCATGCCGCGCCAACCTACCAAGCCTACGAGTTTCATTTTCTTTCCTTCGAATGATTTATACGATTTACACCAAAGCCTTGACCACGGCGTCGCCCATCTGTTCCGTGCCCACCTTGGTGGTGCCGGCTTCGTAGATGTCGGCGGTGCGCAGGCCTTGCGACAGCACGTGCTTGACGGCGTTCTCGATGCGATCGGCCTGTTCGGCCTTGTTCAGCGAGTAGCGCAGCATCATCGCGGCCGACAAAATCGTCGCCAGCGGATTGGCGATGCCCTTGCCGGCGATGTCCGGCGCGGAACCGTGCGACGGCTCGTACAGGCCCTTGTTGTTGGCGTCCAGCGAGGCCGACGGCAGCATGCCGATCGAACCGGTCAGCATGGCCGCCTGGTCGGACAGGATGTCGCCGAACATATTGCCGGTGACGATGACGTCGAACTTCTTCGGCGCGCGCACCAGCTGCATCGCGGCGTTGTCGACGTACATGTGGTCGAGTGCCACATCCGGGTACTGCGCATGGACCTCGGTGACGATGTCCTTCCAGAACTGGAAGGTCTCGAGCACGTTGGCCTTGTCGACGCTGGTCAGGCGCTTGTCGCGCTTTCGCGCGGCCTGGAAGGCGACGTGGGCGATGCGGCGGATCTCGCCCTCGGCGTAGCGCATCGTGTCGAAGCCCTCGCGCTGGCCCTTGAATTCGCCGTCCGGGCATTCGCGCACGCCGCGCGGCTTGCCGAAGTAGATGTCGCCGGTCAGTTCGCGGATGATCAGGATGTCCAGGCCCGACACCACTTCCGGCTTGAGCGTGGAGGCGCCGGCCAGCTCCGGATACAGGATCGCGGGACGCAGGTTGGCGAACAGGGAAAGCTCTTTTCGCAAACCGAGGATCGCCTGCTCCGGGCGCAGCGCGCGCTCGAGCGTGTCGTACTTGAAGTCGCCGACGGCGCCAAACAGCACTGCGTCCGCTTCTTTGGCAAGGGCCAGGGTGCTTGGAGGCAGCGGGTGGCCGTGGGCGGCATAACCGGCGCCGCCAACGGGCGCGCTTTCCATGTCAAATTGTTCGCCGAGGACGCCGAGCACCTTGACAGCTTGCGCCATGATTTCAGGGCCGATGCCGTCGCCCGGCAGGATTGCGATTTTCATGCGTGCGGGTCCTCAGATAACGTTGGCCAGCCAGGGCTGGGTGGCGAGATGGCGCTCTTCGAAGGCGCGGATGTCGTCGGCGTGGCGCAGGGTCAGGCCAATGTCGTCGAGGCCATTCATCAGGCAGTATTTGCGGAAGGCGTCGATCTCGAAGGGGTAGGACAGGCTGCCATTGCTGGTCGAGACGCGCTGCTGTTCCAGGTCCACCACCAGGCGGAAACCGGGGAAGGCTTTCACTTCGTTCATCAGGTGGTCGACCTGCAACTCGGACAGGACGATCGGCAGCAGGCCGCTCTTGTAGCAGTTGTTGAAGAAGATGTCGGCGAAACTGGGGGCGATGACGGCACGGAAACCATACTGGTCGAGCGCCCATGGCGCGTGCTCGCGCGAGGAGCCGCAGCCGAAATTTTTACGGGTCAGGAGGATCGAGGCGCCCTGGTAGCGCGCCTCGTTGAGCACGAAGTCCGGGTTGAGCGGACGGCGGCTGTTGTCCTGGCCCGGTTCGCCGTGGTCGAGGTAGCGCCATTCGTCGAACAGGTTGGGGCCGAAGCCGGTACGGTGGATCGACTTCAGGAACTGCTTCGGGATGATGGCGTCGGTGTCGACGTTGGCACGGTCCAGCGGGGCGACCAGTCCTTCGTAAATCGTAAATTTATCCATGGTTCTCTTCTTCGGGCCTGCTTGGTGGGTGGCGGGCTTCGCCCTGACCCACCCTACGCCTTTGCCAGTGTCCCGGGCCGTGGCGTAGGGTGGGTAAGCGCGCAGCGCGTCACCCACCACCTGCACATTATTTTTTGCCAGCGCCTTCAACGACCTGGCCAACTTTTTGAACGTCCTTGCCTACGCCGGCGATGGTGTTGCAGCCTGCGAGGACCAGGGCGATGACGGACAATGCGAATAGTTTTTTCATTTCAGGACTCTTATAAAATTTTTAGCGCAGTGCGCGAACATCAACGAAGTGGCCGGTGATACCAGCCGCCGCTGCCATGGCGGGCGACACCAGGTGGGTGCGTCCGCCCTGCCCCTGCCGGCCCTCGAAATTGCGGTTCGAGGTGGAGGCGCAGCGCTCGCCCGGCTCGAGCCGGTCGGCGTTCATTGCAAGGCACATCGAGCAGCCTGGCTCGCGCCATTCGAAGCCGGCGTCCTTGAAAATTTTGTCCAGCCCTTCACGCTCGGCCTGGTCCTTGACGAGACCGGAGCCGGGCACCACCAGGGCCAGGCGCACGTTCGAGGCGCGGTGCTTGCCGCGCACGACGGCGGCGGCGGCGCGCAAGTCCTCGATGCGCGAATTGGTGCAGGAACCGATGAACACCTTGTCGATGCGGATGTCTTCGATCGGCGTGTTCGGCTTGAGGTTCATGTAGACCAGGGCCTTTTCCATCGCGTCGCGGCGCACGGCGTCCTTTTCCTGGTCGGGATCGGGCACGCGGCCATCGATGGAAGTCACCATCTCGGGCGAGGTGCCCCAGGTGACCTGCGGCTTGATCTCGGCCGCGTTCAGGGTGACCACCAGGTCGAACTGGGCGCCAACGTCCGAATGCAGGGTGCGCCAGTAGTCGACCGCGCGGTCCCAGTGCGGACCGGCCGGCGAGAAGGGGCGGCCCTTGACGTAGTTGATGGTGGTGTCGTCGACGGCGACCATGCCGGCGCGCGCGCCCGCCTCGATCGCCATGTTGCACACCGTCATGCGACCTTCCATCGACAGCGCGCGGATCGTCGAGCCGCCAAATTCGATGGCGTAGCCGGTGCCGCCGGCGGTGCCGATCTTGCCGATCACGGCCAGCACGATGTCCTTGGCCGTCACGCCGGCCGGCAGCGCGCCGTCAACCTGCACCAGCATCGCCTTCGATTTCTTGGCCAGCAGCGTCTGGGTGGCCAGCACGTGCTCGACCTCGGAGGTACCGATGCCATGCGCCAGGCAGCCAAAGGCGCCATGGGTCGAGGTGTGCGAGTCGCCGCACACGACCGTCATGCCGGGCAAGGTCGCGCCCTGCTCGGGGCCGATCACGTGCACGATGCCCTGGCGCTTGTCGTTCATGTTGAAGTAGGTCAGGCCGTAGGTCTTGGCGTTCTTGTCCAGCGTTTCGACCTGCAGGCGCGAGACCGGATCGGCGATACCGCCTGCGCGGTCGGTGGTCGGCACGTTGTGGTCGGCCACGGCCAGGTTGGCCGAGACGCGCCAGGGCTGGCGGTTGGCGGCACGCAGGCCGTCGAAGGCCTGCGGGCTGGTCACTTCGTGCACCAGGTGGCGGTCGATGTAGAGGATGGTGGTGCCGTCTTCGTCGGCGCGCACCACATGGGATTCCCAGAGTTTGTCGTAGAGCGTTTTGATCATGATCTTTTCATTCAAACGTACTGCAAAACCAACAAGCGAATTTGATTATGCCATATTTGTGCAGTGCAGTAGTGCAAGGCTTTTTTGATACTTAATTTGGATTTGATACGGTTTTTTCGACAATTATTCACCCCATGAATCATATTGAAGTTAAAAAAAATGCCTGCGGTATGAGGCGCAGGCATTTCATCTTGATCCAGCTTATTTTCTAAGCCGCCAGGCGCACCGCTCCTCGACACCCATCCATCAGGAAGGATAGGCCCACCACTAGCACGAGCTCGCCTTCGGCGGAGCGCGCGGTGCCGGTGATGCCTTCGACGGAAATGGCCGTCATCGGCTTGATCACCAGGTCGGCCGTGCCGTCGACCGCTTCCACGGCCAGGATGTAGGGCTGGGGCGCGTTGATGACGATGCCGACTTTCTCGGAGCAGTCTTCGTAGCCAAGTGCGCCGGCAAGCGAGCGCACCGGCAGCGGACGGCCCTGGTCTTTCAGCACCGGAGCGCCACCGACGTTCATGAAGGTGTCGGGCAGTTCGACCACGCGCTGCACCACGGCCATCGGCAGCGCCAGTGCGGCGCCCGAGGTCGAGACGAGCATGGTCGGCACGATCGACAATTCGATCGGCAGGCGGATGGCGAACTTGGTGCCGTGGCCAAGCGAGGATTCGATGTGGATGGCACCGCGGTTTTTCTCGACGGCGGTTTTCACCACGTCCATGCCGACGCCGCGCCCGGAGACGGACGATGCCACTTCCTTGGTCGAAAAGCCCGGCAGGAATACCAGCTGGTAGGCTTCCTCGTCGCTCTGGGCGCCGTTCTCGTTGATCAGGCCCTTCTGCACGGCCTTGCGGCGCAGCGCCGCCGGGTCCATGCCCTTGCCGTCGTCCTGCAGCACGATCATGACGCTGTTCGCTTCCTGCCAGGCTTTGAGCGAGATATAGGCCTTGGCCGGCTTGCCGACGGCGACGCGGTCTTCGGGACCTTCCACACCATGGTCAAGCGCGTTGCGCAGCATGTGCACCAGCGGGTCGTACAGGCTGTCGACGACGACGCGGTCAACTTCCGTCTCGGCGCCTTCGATGGTCAGTTCGACGTCCTTGCCCAGGTCCTTGGCCAGCTCGCGCACCAGGCGCGGGAATTTCTGGAACAGGCGGCCCACCGGCTGCATGCGCGTGGCCAGCGTGGCGCGCTGCAGTTCGGCCGAATAGCGCGAGGCGCGTTCGAGCGTCTCGGTCAGCGTGGCCATCAGGGTGGCGGCGGTGCCTTCGAATTTGAATTGCTGCAGGCGTTCGAGCAGCACGGCAGCCTGGTTGGCGGCCTGCACCGATTCGCCCGCCACTTCGAGCAGCGCGTCGAGCTTGACGGCGTCGATACGGATCGATTCTTCCTTGGCCGGGGCCGACTGGTTGCGGATTTCCTGGGCGCGTTCTTCGCGCCGCTCGGCGCCGTCCCAGCCAGGCTTGGCGGCCGGGGCGGCCACCGGCGCGGCAGCGACCGGCGCGGCCACGGGAGCGACAGCGGCCGGTGCGGCAGCGGCGACCGGCTTGGCCGCTGGCGTATAGGTCCCCGGCGGGATCACCGCCATGAACATCGCTTCCCAATCGAGGCCATCGGCGCCGGGCGTGCTGGCCACCGGGGCCGCGGCGGCCACGGCGACAGGCGCGGCGGCGGCGACGGGCGCTGGCGCGGCGGCCTTGGGCGGCGGCGCTTCGCTCTTGCCTTCGATGGCGTTGACGAGGATGCGTTCGAGCGAGTCGGGCATCGAGGCGAGCTGCTCGGGCGCGGCGCCGTTGTTGAGGTCGGTGAGCTGGTCGGCCACGAAGCCCGACGCTTGCAGCGCCGCTTCGATGGCGATCGGCGTGACCGGCGCGGCGCCGGTACGCAAGGCGTCGAACAGGTTTTCCGTCAGGTGGCAGGCGGCCACCAGGGCGGGCAAGTTCATGAAGCCCGCGCCACCCTTGATCGTGTGGAAGGAGCGGAACACCGCGTTGAGGGTTTCTTTATTGTTCGGGTCGCGTTCGAGACGCAGGAGGTGCTCTTCAACGTTGACCGCAAGATCCATCGCCTCGACGACGAAATCCTTGAGCATATCGTCCATTAGAATCCCAGATCGGCAAGAAGGTCGTCAACATTGTCCTGGTCGAGCGCGACGGAGGGCACGGAAGGGCCCGACATCAGCGGCGGCTTGGACATCAGCTTTTCGCGCACGGCCGGCGGCGCGTTGTCGCGCAGCAGCTCGGCCAGCTCGTGTTCCACGGTCTTGGTGATGATCACCACTTTCTTGATCAGCTGGCCAGTGATGTCCTGGAAGTCCTGGGCCATCATGATTTCCAGCAGACGGGCCTTTTCGGCCTCGGTGGCCTCGGCCACGGTCTGGGCGAATTGGCGCGAGTCGCCGGCCAGGGCCTTGAACTGGTCCAGCGAGAGCTTGCCGGCGAACAGATCGGCCCAGCGCGAGTCCATCTCCTTGGCCTTCTTCGACAGCACGTCCTGCGCCGGCATGCCTTCATCGAGCGTGTTCAAGACCTTGTTGGCGGCCTGCTCGGTCAGGCTGGCCACGTATTCGAGGCGGTCCTGGGCATCCACGATCTGCGATGACGCTTCCGTCAGCGCCTTGTCATAGCCCAGTTCGCGCAGCGAATCGTGCAGCAGGCGCACGATGCCGCCCAGGCGCTCGAACATGGGCTTGTCGGCGGCCGAGCCTTCGGCGCTGTCGTCGGCAGCAACAGCTTCGGCAGCGGCAGCGACCGGGGCCGCCACTGTGGCCGGACGAGCCGCGGCGACCTGGTCGAACAAGGCGTCCATGTCATCTTCGGCGGGGGCGGCAGGAGCGGCGGGCGCGGCGACCGCAGTGGCCGTGCGTTGGGCAGACACTTCATCGAATAGTGCGTCGAAATCATCAGCGGCGTCGGTCATAATCCCTGCTTCTCCATAATTGTAAAATTTCGCAATTGTTCGTGCTGAAAAATGCTGCTGTGCGAGTTTTGGGCAGAGCATGATGCGTGGCAACAAAGGCCGCGTTTACGCGAGTGTAGCAGCGTGGCGGCCCATTGTTCAATCACTGCGCGCATGCGCATGCAAAAACCCCGTTGAAACTTGCGCCATCGACAATCAAATCAGGCATTTAGCGCCAAATCCTCAAGCCAACTGTTGTATTCCGTAATCTTACCATCGGAACATAATGAAAAATCATCCTTCCCGGCAATAAATCCGCACGAGCGTGCTGTGTCTTCTGGCAAGAACTTGACGCACATCAAACATGCATTGTCTGACAATGCCCCGTCCCGGGTCTACAATGAGACATGGGGAGGCCGATTCACTACCAGGAGGACGCCATGTACCGGAAAATTCTGATCACCACGGACGGCTCGGCCGTTTCCAAGCACACCGCCTGCGCGGGGGTCAAATTTGCCCAGCAGATGGGTGCCGAAGTGCTGGCCCTGTTTGTCGCGCCCGAATACCAGTACCCCGTGTATGTGGAAATCATCCCGCCGGCCTACCCCAGCGAAGAGGAATATGGGGAAGCCATGCGCCGCACCGGCGCCGAGCACTTGCGCTCGATCGAGAACAAGGCCGACGCCTGCGGCCTGCGCCACAGTTCGCTGGTGGCGTTTTCGGACGCGACGGCCCAGAAGATCGTCGACGTGGCCGAGCAAAATGGCTGCGACCTGATCTTCATGGGCTCGCACGGGCGCAGCGGCTGGGGACAGTTGCTGCTAGGCAGCGTCACGAACAAGGTGCTCTCGCATACCCCGATCCCGGTGCTGGTGCACCGCCTGATCAAGGAACCTGACAGTTAAGCTAGGTTTGGCCGCCACGATCTTGCCGCGCGGATCAATCCGGGCTAGGCTGTCGCCATTTTTGCCACCAAAAGTATAACGATGCAAGCCACTGTTTGTAGGATATCGCACCGATGATCAAGATAGTCATTGCCGACGACCACACGATCATGCGCGAAGGGCTCAAGCGCATCCTCGATGGCGCCCTCGACATCGACATCGTCGGCGAAGCCATCAACGGCTTCGAAGTGCTGGCCCAGGTGCGCCAGGGCGGCTTCGACCTGTTGCTGCTGGACTTGTCGATGCCGGGGCGCAGCGGCGTCGACCTGATCCGCCAGATCCGCAGCGAAGCGCCCAAGCTGGCCATCCTGATCCTGACCATGCACGAGGAAGAGCAGTACGCCGTGCGCGCCATCCGCGCCGGCGCCCAGGGCTACCTGACCAAGGAAAGCGCGGGCACCCAGCTGCTGGGCGCGATCCGCAAGGTCGCCGCGGGCCGCCCCTACATCAGCACCGAGGTGGCCGAGCAACTGGCCCTCAACATCATGATGCCCACCGAGCACGTGCTGCATGAGCATTTGTCGGACCGCGAATTCGAAGTGTTTTCCCTGCTCGTGGCCGGAAAGTCGATCACCGAGATCGCCAACGGCCTGCATCTGTCGGTCAAGACGGTGAGCACGCACAAGACGCGCATCATGCAGAAAATGAGCATGAATTCGTTGTCCGAAATGGTCCAGTACGCGGTCGCCCACAAGCTGCTGCAGCCATTCAAGGCCTGAGCGGACTTAGACAGGGGCCATGCCGGAAAGTGCCGCCGGCGCTGGTGCGCCTGGCGGCCTTGCGCGCTGCCCCCTCCCCCAGAGAAAAGTAGGATTAGTCCTACATTGTCGCGCCGCTTCCTACCGGGCAAATCAGGCATCGCCGATATCTATGCCGAACTCAAGTTGGCATACTGAATTGACGCGATTCGACTTGCCACCGGTTCATGACCTCGGATTGTTCTTGCAACCTTGCGTATCTTTTTACTGGAGAAGAGCATGCTATCCACGCCCACGTCCGAACACCGCCCTGCCACCACGTCGACCATGCACGGCGCGCCGATGGAAGCGGGCCGCCAGCGCCAGGGCCGGCTGTGGTCGAACCTGAAGGAAGTGTGCGACTTGCTGCACATCCCCGCCACGGCCTCGGTGTCGAACGAAGAACTGCTGTTCCAGCATGTGCAGTTCAAGACCGGCCAGCGCGTGCATACCATCGGCCAGGCCTTCGACACCTTGTACATCGTCAATTCGGGCTTCCTGAAAACGGTGCTGATCGACGAATTCGGCAACGAACAGGTGCTCAGCTTTCCCATGAAGGGCGACCTGCTGGGCGTGGACGGCATCCACACGCGCCATTACGCCTCCGAAGCGGTGGCCCTGTCCGATTGCGACCTGATCTTGCTGCCGTTCAAGAAGCTGGCCGCGCTCGGGCGCGTGCACCTGGACCTGGAAAACCTGATGTACGGCGTGATGAGCCGCGAACTGGTGCGCGAGCAGGCCATGATCGGCATGCTCGGCGCCCTCTCGGCCGAGGCGCGCGTGGCGCGTTTCCTCATTTCCCTGGCCGAGCGTTTCGCCGCGATGGGCTACTCGAGCAAGCTGTTCAACCTGCGCATGACGCGCCACGAGATCGGCAGCTACCTGGGCCTGACCCTGGAAACGGTCAGCCGCACCTTGTCGGCCTTCAACGAAATCGGCCTGATCTCGGTCGACCAGCGCACCATCGGCATCAAGGACGCCGAAGCGCTCAAGTCGCTGCGCCGGCTGCCGCCATCGCGCTCGCGCAGCAAGGCCCCGCGCAACAAGAGCGAGCTGGACCTGGTGGGCGAAGCGGTGCTGGCGACGATCTAGGCCACGGCGCCTCCTCCTACATGGTGGCGGAGCATCGGCCGACAGTAGCGCTCCGCCAACTGGCCTAGGATGAAAGCATCAACCATCTGACGCCGGAGTCCATCATGTCCCGCTGGCACACCGCATTTTGCACTGCCGTGCAACTTGGCCTCATTGGCGCAGCGACCTATATCGTGCTCGCCACCGAAGCCCTCGAAGGCCCGCTGTCCTTCATTCCCTAAGCCGAGGCCGCCAACACCTGGGCCGCCGCATTGACCACGGCCGCGATGCGCCCGACGTCGCGCAGTTGCTGCGAGCTCATGCCTTCCTGCTTGAGCAAGTCGAAGTGCGATTTCACGCAGAAATGGCATTTGCCGACGATGGAGGCGGCCAGCGCATACATCTCGAAACGGCGCTTGTCGACGCCGCCGAAACTGGCGTAGGCGTTCATGCGCAATTGCGCCGGCTGGCTTTTCAGGTCGGCGTCGTCGGCCATGTCGACGAAAGGATACCAGGCATTGTTCATGCCCATCAGGGCCGCCGCCGTCTTGGCTGCCGTTGCTTCTTCGGGCGCGAGCAGGCCGGCGCCTTCGATGGCGTCGATGATGAAACGGCTCTTGGCCGCGAAGGCCGCCGCCAGCGCCACGCCGACGGCGTCGTTGCCGGCCAGCGAAGAGCGGGCGATGGTGCCGTCGAGGTTCAGGCGGATATCTTTCGCATAGTCAGGGATGCGCTCTTTGATCAAAGCGAGAAATTCCATAGCTAAATCCTATTAAGTCGTGAATGAAAAACCCGCCGAAGCGGGTTGGGAACTTACAGGGTGGCGCCGCCCACCGAGCGGTTGCATGGGCACAGTTCGTCCGTTTGCAGGCCGTCGAGGATGCGCAGGATTTCGGTCGGGTTGCGCCCGACGTTCAGGTTGTTGACCGACACGTGCTGGATGGTGTTGTCCGGGTCGACGATGAAGGTGGCACGCAGGGCCACGCCGGCGGCGCGGTCGCGCACACCGAGCATGTCGACCAGGGAACCGGTGGAATCGCCGAAGGCGTAGTGGTTCAGCTTGTCGAGGTCCTTGTGCTCGCGGCGCCAGGCCAGCTTACAGAATTCATTGTCGGTCGAACCGCCCAGCAGCACGGCGTCGCGCTCCTTGAAGTCGTCGGCCAGCTTGGCGAATTCGACGATTTCGGTCGGGCACACGAAGGTGAAATCCTTCGGGTAGAAATAGATGATCTTCCATTTGCCCGGGAACGAGGCTTCGGTGATGGTCTCGAAGGCGGACACGCCATTTTCTTCGTGGTGGTTGAAGCCTGGCTTGGCTGCTGGAACACTAAACGCGTCGAGTTTTTCGCCTACAGTTTTCATGCGTAAATCCTTGAGTGGAAGGGTGAAAAACCAAAGTATAAGGCTATTGGAAAAACAAATGAAATAGAATTTACCTAAGCGCGCGATAGGAAGGCCCGGGTTACACTTGAGCATTGAATAACCAGGCGCGCCATGGAACCGTCCCGCATCGCCCTCAATGTGTGGCAAGCCTCGGGCACCGAATTCGCCTTTCGCGGCCATCCGGTGTTTTGCCAGTTGGGCGGCCCGGCCGGCGGCGAGGTCTTGCTGCTCATCCATGGCTTTCCCACCGCCTCCTGGGACTGGGAAGCGTTGTGGCCGGCGCTCACCCGGCACTACCGCGTCATCGCCCTCGATATGCTCGGCTTCGGCTTTTCGGCCAAGCCGCGCGACTACGACTACACGATAGGCGCCCAGGCCGACCTGCTCGAAGCCTTCCTCCAGCGCGAAGGCGTGAGCAACTACCATGTGCTGGCCCATGACTACGGCGACACCGTCGCCCAGGAATTGCTGGCGCGCCAGCAGGAAGAAGGCGAACGCCCGCGCCTGGCCAGCGTCTGCCTGCTCAACGGCGGCCTGTTTCCCGAAACCCACCGGCCCCTGCTGACCCAGACCTTGCTCGCCTCGCCGCTCGGTTTCCTCGTGGCCAAGCTGATGAGCAAACCGCGCTTTTGCCGCGCCATGGTGCGCATCTTCGGCGCGCGCACGCCGCCGCCGGCCGACTTGCTCGACGGCTTCTGGCGCCTGGTCGAGCAGAACGGGGGCCGCGCCGTCATGCCCCAGCTGATCGGCTATATGGCCGAGCGGCGCCGCCAGCGCGCGCGCTGGGTGGGCGCCCTGCAGACGACGGAAGTACCGCTCAAGCTGGTGGCCGGCCTGGCCGACCCGATTTCCGGCGCCCACATGGTGGCGCGCTTTCGCAACCAGGTGCCGATGGCCGAGGTCGAGGGCCTGGCCGGCATCGGCCACTATCCCCAGTGCGAAGACCCGGCCAGCGTGCTGGCGGCCTACAAGTCCTTCCGCGCCAGCCTGCGCCACCAGTAGTTGCCCTGGCCTGGTGTCATTCGGCATTGCATATTAGTTAATTGATCCAGATCAAATCAATTTCCACCCCGATTCGCTACGCTCAAGGCCAGTATCGTCTCACCTGGCATTGGAGAAGACCATGGCTAGCCCTGCTGAACAGCCCGGCTTGCAAAGGCTGTGCGCCCAGTCCCTTCCCCTGGGTCCGGGCCGGGCCTGTTGCCCCGCGCCGCTGTATATCCCTCCCGATCCGGCCCAGGCCGTACCCGGCTATGTCGCCGCCTTTGCCTGCGCCGTGCTCGATGCCGAGCCCGAACAGATGGCCGTGCTCAGCTTCGAGGGGCGCATCGTCGCCGTCAACGAAGCCTGGCGCCGCTTCGGCCAGGCCACGCGGCCGGGCGACGCCTGCGCCCTGCTGCAGGGCCGCGTCGGCAGCGACTACCTCGAGGCCTGCCGCCACAGCGACTGCGCCGGGGCGGACGCGTCGCGCGCGGCGGCGGCCGGCATTGCCGCCGTGCTGGCGGGGACCCTGCCCTGCTTCGAATTTGACTATGCCTGCCCCACCCTGGGCGGCCAGCGCTGGTATTCGCTGCACGCCGTGCCGCTGCGCTACGGCTGGCGCGGGGCCGTCATCAAGCACCGTGACATCAGCGCGCGGCGCCAGAACGAGGCGGACTTGCGCGTGGCCGCGATCGCCTTCGAATCACCCGAAGGCATGATGATCACCGACGCCCACGCCCGCATCGTGCAGGTGAACCAGGCCTTCACCACCATCACCGGCTACAGCAAGATGGAAGCGATCGGCCAGAATCCGTCGATGCTCAGTTCGGGCCGCCACGACAAGGAGTTCTACCGGCGCCTGTGGCACCAGGTGCACACGCGCGACGGCTGGGAAGGCGAGATCTGGAACCGCCGCAAGAACGGCGAGATCTATCCTGAACACCTGACCATTGCCACCGTGCGCGACATCAATGGGACCGCCACCCACTATGTCGCCTCGCTGGCCGACATCACGCTGTCCAAAGCGGCCACCGACGAAATCAAGAACCTGGCCTTTTACGATCCGCTGACCCATTTGCCCAACCGGCGCCTGCTGCTCGACCGCCTCCAGCAGGCCCTGGTCACTGTGGGCGCCACCGGCAAGGCCGGCGCCCTGATGTTCATCGACCTGGACGACTTCAAGATCCTCAACGACACGCTGGGCCACCCGGTGGGCGACCAGCTGCTGCAGCAGGTCGGCGCGCGCCTGCTCAATTGCGTGCGCGACAGCGACACCGTGGCGCGCCTGGGCGGCGACGAATTCGTGGTCCTGCTCGAAGACCTGGGCTATCACGGCGAGGAAGTGGCGACGCAGACGCGCGTCGTCGCCGACAAGATACTCGGCGCCCTGAACCGGCCCTTCCAGCTGGGCGAACACCTGTGCCTGTCCACGCCGAGCATCGGGGCGACCTTGCTGCAGGATCGCCACAGCAGGCCCGACGAATTGCTGCGCCAGGCCGACATCGCCATGTACCAGGCCAAGCGTTCGGGACGCAACGCGCTGCGCTTTTTCGACCAGCAGATGCAAGATGCCGTGACGCGCCGCGCGGCGCTCGAGGAACAGCTGCGCCATGCCGCCGAACTGGGGCAGCTCGAACTGTACTACCAGGCCCAGGTCGACGCGCAGGCCGGCATCATTGGCGCCGAATGCCTGGTGCGCTGGCGCAAGCCGGGCGCGGGGCTGGTGGGTCCCGACGACTTCATTCCGCTGGCCGAAGAAAACGGCATGATCATCGGGATCGGCAACTGGGTCCTCGACGAGGCTTGCCGCCAGCTGGCACGCTGGCAGCACGACCCGCGCAGGCGCGACCTGGTGCTGGCCGTAAACGTGAGCGCACGCCAGTTCCGCCAGGCCGGCTTTGGCGCCACGGTCAGGCAGGCGATCGCGCGCCACGCCATCGATCCGAGCCGCCTCAAGCTCGAACTGACCGAGAGCCTGCTGCTGGAAAACCCGGACGAGACCATTGTCGCCATGACGGCCCTGAAGGCGCTCGGCATCACGTTTTCGCTTGACGACTTTGGCACCGGCTACTCTTCGCTGCAATACCTCAAGCGCTTGCCGCTGGACCAGTTGAAGATCGACCGCGCCTTCGTGCGCGACCTGGCCGGCGACGGCAGCGACCAGGCCATCGTGCGCACCATCATCGCGATGGCGCACAGCCTGAACCTGGCCGTCATCGCCGAGGGAGTGGAAACGGCGGCCCAGCGCGCGGCACTGGCCGAGCTGGGCTGCCAGCACTACCAGGGCTACCTGTTCAGCAAGCCCGTCCCCGTCGCCGCCTTCGAGCTGCTGCTCTAAGCCAGTTCGACGGCGTCCTTATACTGCGGCACGCTGCAGGTCCAGCCCAGCTCCTCTTCGATGCGGTGGCGCAGGGCGTCGGCCGCTTCGGGTTCGCCGTGGGTGATGAAGGTGTGCTGCGGCGCCTTCTTGAAGTGGCCCAGCCAGCCGATGATCTCTTCGCGGTCGGCGTGGGCCGACAGGTTGCCGATCTGCGCCACATGGGCGCGCAAGGGGATGTATTCGCCGTGGATCTTGATCGCATCGACCCCGCCCAGCATGGCCGCGCCGCGCGTGCCGCCGGCCTGGAAGCCGGCAAAGAGCACGGTGTTGCGCGGGTCCCAGGCAAAGGCCTTCAAGTGGTGCAGCACGCGCCCGCCGGTGGCCATGCCGCTGGCGGCGATGATCACCATCGGCATGCGCTTTTCGTTGAGCGCGATCGATTCCTCGACCGAGTTGACGACGGTGGCGGCGTGGCACATCGCCTCGCATTGCACGCGCGTGAGCTTGTGGTCGTGCATGTGCTTGCGGTAGATGGCGGTGGCGTCGACCGCCATGGGGCTGTTCAGGTAGACCGGCAACACGGGGGGAATGGCGCCGCGCTCCTTGAGCTGGCCGATGTAGTACATCAGCTCCTGCGCGCGCCCGACGGCGAAGGCCGGAATGATGGTCACGCCGCCGCGCGCGGCCGTTTCGCGGATGGTCTGGCCTAGCAGCAGTTCGGGATCGGCCGGGTCGTGGCGCTTGTTACCATAGGTCGATTCGAGCACCAGGTAGTCGGTCTGTTCGATGATCGACGGCGGCGCCAATATCGGGTCGTTGGGCCGCCCCAGGTCGCCGGAAAAGGTCAGCGTCTTGCCGTCCCCGCGCACGATCACCGAGGCGGCGCCGAGGATATGGCCGGCGCGCAGGAAGGTCGCCGTGACGCCCTTGGCGACGGTGACGGCCTCGTCAAAATCGACCGGGACGAAATAGTTGAGCGCGCGCACCGCGTCCGCCTCCGAGTACAAAGGCAGGGCCGGCGCATGGCGCGAGTAGCCGTGGCGGTTGGCATGGATCGCCTCTTCCTCGAGCAGGTGGCCGCTGTCGGGCAGCAGGATCTTGCACAGATCGAAGGTCGCGCTGCTGCAGTAGATTTTACCGGTGTAGCCTTTCTTGACCAGCAGCGGCAGGTAGCCGCTGTGGTCGAGGTGGGCATGGGTGAGCACGACGGCGTCCAGGCTGGCCAGGTCGAAAGGCAGGCTGTCGCGGTTCATCAGGCGCTGGTGCTTGTAGCCCTGGAACAGGCCGCAATCGAGCAGGATGCGCCCGCGGTCGCAGGTAACCAGGTATTTCGAGCCCGTGACTGTACCAGTCGCGCCCAGGAATTGAATCTTCATCTCGCCCTCCTCCGGCGCCCCGTGCGCCTGACTCCATCGACACTACGCGGGTGGCGCTGAATAAAAAATGCGCCAGATCAAATTCGGGGCGATCATGCCGGCCGGTGCTGGAACACCTGGCGCAGGTAGGCCAGGAAGGTCTCGTCCTTGCACATGGTCTTGCCGGGCGAATCGGACAGCTTGGCCACGGCCTGGCCATTGCAGGTCATGAGCTTGATGACAATATTGAGCGGCGCAATACCCATGTCGTTGGACAGGTTGGTGCCGATGCCGAAGCCGGTCATGGTGCGGTCGGCGAAATGGCGGTAGAGGGAGAAGGCGGTGGGCAGGTCGAGGCCGTCGGAGAATACCAGGCGGCGCGTGTGCGCATCGAGGCGCAGGCGCGCGTAGTGCGCCAGCGCCTTCTCGCCCCACTCGACCGGGTCGCCCGAATCGTGGCGCAGGCCGTCGAAACACCGGCGAATTGGCGTCCCATGGACATGCAACGGAGCCTGTGGGGACGGGGATTTTGTTGGAAACACAGTGTCCATGGACTTATGTCCTCCAATTCATGAATATTACAGTTCATGTCCATACCTCCCATCGCCTTTTTTTGCCACACTTGGAATCGTACAGTAAGCATCGGCCAACTCGTCAAATCGGCGGGCAAATTCTCCGCAATCGTTCCTATCGCCTTTGAACCGGAATGCATACTCGCCTCACCACACATCTGCGACCCTCCATGCACCTGCAATGGTGAAATCACCATCGTTACAGGCGTGGCAGAGAATTCTTTCCTGACACTGTTGGGCTAGCAGTGTTCTGGCATATTGCTGCAACCAGTGGGCAGTGCGCAACTGCATCGCAAGAGCAGCGTTTTTGCTGCGTCGCAGGACTGGCGCGCATACTGCAGAGACCGGGTTGCCAACAGGCGCGCCTCGCGTTGACACACTTCCGCGACTAGATGGAAGTTGAGCCGTTCTAGATGCCAGTTACCAAGTGGCTTAGCGGAGGCGCCTCATAGGCGGTGTCTTGAGGGGTTTGACTTTCCTGCCGCTGTCCCCTACCTTGCTTGAGGGAGGAAAGGCCTCATTGACAGGCTCAAACAACACGGACAGCGAGATTCCAAGCGCGTAACACAACGAATCCAACGAAAGAAGTGACGCATTTGTCATCCCTCGTTCGATGTGGGAGACGAAGGTACGGTCAACTTCGGCCAAGAACGCCAACTCGGCCTGCGACAATTTTTTGGCAATCCGGAGAGTCTTCAGATTTTTCCCGACGGCCACACATATTGGATGACGTTTGTCTTTTTCTTCTTCATTTATTGCACTTTTCATTTAGGCATAATGCCTACAATGAGGCCTGATTGCGACGGTGTATACATCACATATGAATGTGATGTATAGTCCACATTTTTACGGCGCGCCGCCTTTGCCCAGCTTCCCCGCCGTCTTAAGAAGTCTAAAATTTACGAGAAATGGAAATTCATGTTTCAAACAGATGATGCTTGGAAAGCAAGAAATTCCGGAGCTGTTGGGAATACCGTTCACGGACTTGGCAGTCAGAAATACTGGTGCATGGAACTCCCGCTAAACCTACCGATCTTTCATGTCGACATAGGACAGTATGCAGACGGTGAACTAGTGTGGTCCAGATTCCAAGTCATGGAGATTGCCCATCTTGAAGGGTTCCTTGCCCAAAATGAGTTCGTCGTTCGGGTAAGCTTGCAAACTCGCAGAAGCGATAGTGAAAATTACAAGATTGTGCGAATCAGAGAAATTCTACGGTCGAAAGACGATTCGGGAAATATCGGCTACATCTACATTGATACAGATGGTCAAGAACACTTCGACTTTCGTTGGCATGGCAAAGCAAAACTTGATTCGCCTAAATCAAGTTTTTGGAACGATAACCGCCACAATTAATAGGCGCATAGTTTTGTTGATGTCGATCTAATGTGTGGCAGCTTGGATTCGTTCTGTAAGCGGCCGGCGCACCCAACTTGTGATCTGGTCAGGGTGGTGCGGAACTAGATTATGAGCGGTTAGAAAAATAATCGAAACAAGATGGTGTGGAACCAGCGCAATGTTTTGAAGACAGCAACGGCGGCCAGCAGTGAAGAATTTATTCAAATTTTGGCGGAGGCAAGGTGAACTCGAAAATTGAAAGCGACCGACGCGCAGCAGTTAAGAACGCCACTGCGATCAGCGCCTTAAGTGGTTTCGTCCCGTCGCCATATGCCATGGCGGTGTACGAAAAGTGGGTCGCCGGAATAGACTGTGATGAGGCAGTCAGCCTGCTTAAAGATCACCATAAAAAGCTTGAGGATGAACACGCTGCCACCAGTGACGGGAAAGCGCAAAGGAATCTGCTTGGCGTGACCGACAGCCTGCGGATGCATATTGCTGAAGCCGACATTTCAACGTTGAGAATTGCGGCGCTGATGGAGAGGTGACAATCCGGTTCCATCGTTACTGTCGCTCAAACCGAGTCAAGATACGCCTCTTGCCGACTCGGAGATGAATTCAGATCACGGACTCGATATGCCAACCCTTAGCAACGAGAGCATCGCGCACTTTCTGCGGAACCCGACTCTCGTTCGCGGCAAGGCACAACAGCACTGTCGGACGTGACATCGCCACGTAGAGGTTCCGCATCTGCGCCTGCTGAGTTTTAGGGAGTTTCGCCAGCGCTTTTGATGGCATCCCTGCGATGTACTCAAGCCCGAGGGCTACATCGCACTTTCGACTGATTCCACCATAGGACTCGAGCACCAGCGAGGCAGAATGCGTCTCCCCCTTCATGCCTGCGACAGTGCCCAGTTCTAAATGAAGACCCCTTTCTTGGTGAATCACATCGCACGTTGTCGAGGGAGCGGTAACGTAAGCGCGGAAGTCCTATAAAACAACGACGTAGCAATGCCTTCGCCATTGTTTTGGTTCGCCAAGTAAAAACGAAGCTTGGAAAACTGACCAAGCTGCAATCGAGCAAGTGCTTTCTCAGCGAAGACCCGATCGTCGATGACCTCGACTTTTTGGTCCAGGCTTCGCAGCATTGGCATGGCAAAGAACTGATTTACGAAGCTATGGATAGTCCCGATGAAGTGAGGGTACTGCTGTCTTGGCGTCTGTCACGTCGAGGGCCAACCCCATCAGCATAGTCCCGTACGTAGGACGGGTTTGACGGAATTGGAAGTGCTCCATGAAACGCATTCCATGCGACGTAGCCCTCCGTCGAAGGTCGGTCATCAGTCGGTTCATTGTTTGATGCACATACGGGTTCCCTTTGACGGTCAGAAAAAGTCGTCCACGGTTTTCTTTGCTAGCTAGCGCCTGCCTCTGAAGGCGCCGCATGGAGTAGGCGTACATTCCTGCAAAGACTGTCAATGAGCTCGACGCAACCGTGGCTCCCGACGTGGTACTGAGCTACGTGGGTTTACCGCCAAGAAAGCTCACGGCGGTCTTGAGTCCGCGCGACAAGCCGCACAGGCCGCACTGCCGACGCAACCGCAAGAAATCATTTCTTGCGTTAAAGGGCAAGCCAACGAGCGATATTGGGTTTCGGTTGGCAAATCGGGCGATTCGCTTAAATGTGCTGTTGGCGTAGAAAGCAATGGCAAGGTATCGGCAGCTTGGTTTGCCAAGAACGATGGCGACTCTTGCAAAGAAGAACTGGTCCAGATGGCCAAGGCAGCGCTGGACGATGGCTATAACTGCCAAGGGCGCTGATTCGGGTTGAGCATTGAGGGTCGTAAGGTTTCGGCTGTAGAGACTAACACCGTTATTGCTGGCCGTTGGGCGATATCTAAGAGTTGCTGGCACACCTTGCGCGGCTTCTGTTCGTCTCTACCCGGCATGGTGAAGGTGATCTCTCCCAGCGCGCCGCCGGCGGTCGTGTGCGCCCACAGCTTCTCGCCGTCACCATCGGGCAAGCAGCGATTGTGCTTTGCGCGTACCAGCCAGTCGGCCGGTGTGCCCAGCCCCTGCACGCGTGCCACCATGGGCTACGCCGCTTGGCTGGGACTGTCATGCTGGCTTGTCGAATATCTGGCGTAGGTACGCAACAAACGTTGGATCACTACAGCTACTCTTTGCAGGCGTGTCTGAAAGCTTGCAGACGGGCTGTCCGTTGCAACGAACCAGCTTCATCACAATACTGAGAGCAGGAGTCCCAGTATCGTTCGTGAGATTTGTCCCGATGCCGAAGCCTGTCATGGTCCGGTCAATAAAGTGGTCGTATAACTCCAAGGCCTTTTCCACATCAAGGCCGTCCGAGAATACTAGGCGCTTTGTATGAGCGTCGATCTTAAGCTTTGCGTAGTGAGCAAGGGCTTTCTCACCCCACTGCACTGAATCGCCGCTATCATGCCTTAGCGAGTCGAACAATTTTGCAAAATACAAGTCGAAGTCGCTCAGGAATGCATCCATGCCGATCATATCCGTTAGCGCAGTCCCTAGGTCTCCCCGATACTCATCAACCCATGCCTGTAGCGCGGCCTTTTGAAAGTTTCGCAGGCGGACGGTTTCTTGCGCCTGAAATAGTCCAAACCATTCGTGAGCGTGTGTCCCAATCGGCACAAGATTGTATTTGCGTGCGAGATGAACGTTTGAGGTTCCCTTGAAGTGCTCGGGGAGTTCCATTGCAAGCGTCGATACAACCAATTCATGCATTTCGGCCGAAAATCGACGACGCAATCCGAAATCAAAAAACTCGAAAGGATGAGGGCGGTCAATTCCAATGCTAGCAACAGAATTCTTGATTAGTACCACTTTCTCCTGGAGTCGTTTTGCTCCTTCTGCAATGTGAGTCGCCTTATCGAATCGACGGTAGTAG
>JAZJYP010000218.1:0-2835 GCA_040390345.1 Pseudomonadota bacterium
CCATCGTCTGCAATATCGGCCACTTCGACAACGAGATCGACGTCGCCTCGCTCAAGAAGTATGAGTGGGACAACATCAAGCCCCAGGTCGACCATGTGATCTTCCCGTCGGGCAAGCGCATCATCCTCTTGGCCGAAGGCCGCCTGGTCAACCTCGGCTGCGGCACCGGCCATCCGTCCTACGTGATGAGCTCGTCCTTCGCCAACCAGACCATCGCCCAGATCGAGCTGTATGCCAACACGGCCAACTACCCGGTCGGCGTCTACGTGCTGCCCAAGCACCTGGATGAAAAGGTCGCGCGCCTGCAGCTGAAAAAGCTCAACGCCCAGCTGACCGTGCTGACCGAAGAGCAGGCCGCCTACATCGGTGTCAAGCAAGCCGGCCCTTACAAACCCGACCACTACCGCTACTAAGACCATGCGCCTGCTCCTTACCTGGTTCATCAATGCGGCGGCGCTGCTGGCGCTGCCTTACCTGATGTCGTCGGTGACGGTCGACAGCGTGGGCGCGGCGCTGGTGTCGGCGCTGGTGCTGGGCCTGGTCAATACCCTGGTCCGGCCCGTGCTGGTGCTGCTCACCTTGCCCGTGACCCTGGTGTCGATGGGCCTGTTCATCCTCGTCATCAACGGCTTCATGTTCTGGCTGGTGGCGCAATGGGTGGAGGGCTTCCATGTGACGAGCTTCCTGGCCTCGGTGGGAGCGGCGATTTTGTACAGCGTGATTTCGTGGGCGCTTTCCACTCTTATCCTGAGCAAAAATGGAAACCCCTAATTTCAGTATCGAGTTTTATCCGCCCAAGACGGCCGACGGCGTGGAGAAACTGCGCGTGGTGCGCAGCAAGCTGGCCGCACTGGGGCCGACCTATTTTTCGGTGACCTTCGGCGCCGGCGGCACCACCCAGACGGGCACCTTGTCGACGGTGCTCGAGATCATGGCCGCCGGCCAGGTCGGTGCACCGCACCTGTCCTGCGTTGGCGGTTCGCGTGAATCGATCCGCGCCATCCTGGCCCAGTACAAGTCGCATGGCATCCGCCGCCTGGTGGCGCTGCGCGGCGACCTGCCCAGCGGCTACGGCGCGGCCGGCGAATTCCGTTATGCCAACGAGCTGGTGGAATTCATCCGCGCCGAGACGGGCGACTGGTTCCACATCGAAGTGGCGGCCTATCCGGAAGTCCATCCCCAGGCGCGCTCGCCCCAGGACGACCTGAAAGCCTTCGAGCGCAAGGTCAAGGCCGGCGCCAATGCAGCCATCACCCAGTACTTCTACAACGCCGACGCCTATTTCCAGTTCATGGACCAGGTGCAGGCGCTGGGTATCGAGGTGCCGGTCGTGCCAGGCATCATGCCGATCACGAACTACACGCAGCTGATGCGCTTCTCGGATATGTGCGGTGCCGAGATCCCGCGCTGGGTGCGCCTCAAATTGGCCAGCTTCGGCGACGACAGCGCATCGATCAAGGCTTTCGGGCTCGATGTGGTGTCGGGTTTGTGCGAACGCCTGCTGGCCGGCGGGGCACCGGGCCTGCATTTCTACAGCATGAACCAGGCCGTCGCCACGACGGCCTTGTGGCAGCGGCTCGTGTGAAGCGCGTGGGCGCAGGCGCCCACCCTACATGGTCGTAGGGTGGGCACGTGTGCCCACCGCTCATGCGGCCTCGGTAATGATGAAGTCCAGCGCGACGTCATGCGCCGCGCTGGCAAATTCCGCCGCCAGGCTCGCATAGGCGACGCCCACCGTGACCGGCCGCGGCATCAACGCCAGCGTGCGGTCGTAATAGCCGCCGCCATACCCGAGCCGGAAGCGCTCGCCGTTAAATCCCAGGCACGGCACCAGCAGCACAGGCGGACAAACGACCGCGCGCAGCAACTGCGGCACCGCCACGCCCATCGCGTCTTTCATCATCGCTTCGCCCGGCACCCAGTCGGCGAAGCCGAGCGGCGCATCGCGTTCGAGCACCACCGGCAGCGCCAGGCGCACGCCCTCGCGCGCCAGCGCGTCGTAAGCATCCATCAGGTCGGGCTCCCCGGCCAGCGGCCAGTACACGCCGATCACGGCCGCCTGCGCGTCGCGCCGCCAGGCCAGCAAGTGGGCGGCGATGCGCGCATCCCAGGCCGCTTTCAGGGCCGGATCGAGGGCGCGCCGGCGCGCCAGCAGCTCCTTGCGTAAAGCCAGTTTCTGCTCTGCCAGTGCTGGCAGGGCAGCACCGTCGCATGGTATTCTTGGTTCGCGGGTCATATGGTTAACGCAGCATAAATTGAGAGTAGCACTTTGATGTTCCCGTCGAAAATTTTCGCCGGCGCGGTCCTTGGCGCGGCATGGTTGTTTTCCCATCCGGCGCGCGCAGACGAGGCGCCCACCGATGATGACACGTTCCTGCTGTTGCGCGAAGCGGCGCGCCAGGACGATGTCGCCAAATCGAATGCGCTCTCTTCGCGCCTGCCCGCCTATGCCATTGCCTCGTATGTCGACTATTATCGGCTCAAACCGCGCCTCAAGGATGCCACCGACACCGAAGTGCTGGACTTCCTCAAGCGCTACGAAGGCAGCGCCATCGCCGACCGCCTGCGCAACGACTGGCTGCTCGAGCTGGGCAAGCGGCGCGACTGGGCCCAGTTCGACCGCGAACTGCCGCTGTATGTCATTAACGACGACACCCAGGTCAAATGCTATGGCCTGCTCTCGCGCGCCCTCAAGGGCCGCAAGGTGGCCGATGAAGCGCGCGCCTTGCTGGTCAACCCGCCCATGTACGGCGAAGCCTGCGCGGCCCTGATCGCCCCCTTCTTCCTGGCCATCCTGCTGTTCTTCTCCATCGTGCTACGCGACGACGGCTTCCT
>JAZJYP010000218.1:2845-13827 GCA_040390345.1 Pseudomonadota bacterium
CGCCACGCTGGCCCAGACCAAACAGTTCGACACCAACGACTTGCTGGCGCAACTGCGCCTGGCCGGTGAAACCCATGCCACCGGCCCGTCGCGGCGCACGGCCGCGCTGCTCGATGCGTCCGAGACGCGCGCGGCGCAGGCGGTGGACTTCCCGGCCCTGGCCATGGCGCGCGGCATCGGCAAGGACCACGTCGAGCACGAAATCTACCTGGTGGCGATTGGCCGCATGGCGCGCACCAGCCTGAAACTGGCGACGATTGCGCTGCAAAAGAACGCGCCCAAGCTCACCGCGCAGGAAGTGGCCACCGGCTGGGCCAGCGTGGCCTTGCCGGCCTCGCTGACGCTGGCGCCCGAGGCCTACGACTACTGGAAGAAATCGGAAGGCGCGCCGCTCTCGCCTGACGCGATGCAGTGGAAGGTGCGCTGCGCCCTGCGCCGCCAGGATTGGAAGATGGTCAAGGCCTCGATCAACGCCATGCCCGCCATCCTGCGCAACGACGCCGCCTGGAAGTATTGGCTGGCCCGCGCCATCCAGGCCGAGGCAGGGCCCACGAACGAAGGCGCGCTGGCGCTATACCGCGGCATCGCCGACATCAACAGCTTCTACGGCCAGCTGGCAACCGAAGAACTGGGCCAGGACATCGTGCTGCCGCCGCCGGGCGCGCCGATCACACCGGCCGAAATCGCCCCGATGGCGGCCAACCCTGGCATGCAGCGCGCACTCAAGTTCTTCAGCATGCGCCTGCGCTTCGAAGGCACGCGCGAATGGAACTGGGAGCTGCGCAATTTCAGCGACCGCGAACTGCTCGCCGCCGCCGAATTCGCGCGCCAGAACGCCATCCTCGACCGCATGGTCAACACCTCCGAGCGCACCCGCACGATCTTCGATTACTCGCAGCGCTTCCCCGATCCGCACAACGACATCCTGCATCCCACCACTGCCTCGCTGGCGCTCGACAAGGCCTGGGTCTATGGCCTGATTCGCCAGGAATCGCGCTTCATCATGGACGCCCAGTCGCGCGTGGGTGCATCGGGCCTGATGCAGGTGATGCCATCGACCGGCCAGTACGTGGCGCGCAAGATCGGCATGGTCGACTACGTCAAGTCGATGCTGGGCGACCTGCACACCAACCTGGTGCTGGGCGCGAACTACATGAACATGGTGCTGGCCAGCCTCGATGGCTCGCAAACCCTGGCCACGGCGGCCTACAACGCCGGCCCGGGACGCCTGCGCACTTGGCGCAGCACCTTGACCGAACCGATGGAAGGGGCGATCTTTGCCGAGTCGATTCCCTTCCCCGAAACGCGCGCCTACGTCAAGAACGTCATGACCAATGCAACGACCTACGCAGCCCTGTTCGAAAACCGCCCGCAGTCGCTCAAGGCCCGCCTTGGCAAGGTGCTGCCAAAAGGCTTCCAGGCCAGCGACCTGCCCTGATTATTGGAGATATACACGATGAGACAAATGAAGGTAGTGGTCTTTGGCGGTTCCGGTTTCATTGGCAGCCACCTGGTCGCGCACCTGGCCGAGCAAGGGGCGCAGGTGGTGGTACCCACGCGTCGTTTCGAAAGCGCGAAGCACCTCATTTTCCTGCCGCGCGTGGACGTGGTGGAGGCCGACATCAACAGCGACGCCGCCGTGCGCCGCCTGGTGGCGGGCGCCGATGCCGCCATCAACCTGGTGGGCCTGCTGCATTCGCGCCGCGGCACGCCGTATGGCCCCGACTTCAAGCGCGCCCACGTCGACCTGCCGCGCCGCATCGTGGCCGCCTGCGCTGCCGAAGGTGTGCCGCGCTTCCTGCACATGAGCGCATTGGGCGCGGCCACCGATGGTCCCTCGATGTACCAGCGCTCGAAAGCCGACGGCGAACTGGCCGCGCGCAGCGAGCCGGGCGTGGCGGCGACGATTTTCCGGCCGTCCGTGGTGTTCGGCCCGGGCGACAAATTCCTCACCGTCTTCGCCGGCGTGCAGCGCTGGATGCCGGTAGTGCCGCTGCCGCGCGCGGACGCCGACTTCCAGCCGGTGTATGTGGGCGATGTCGCGCGCGCCTTCGTCCATGCACTGACGGACCTGAAGACGCGCCACCAGGTGTACGAACTGGGCGGCCCGACCATCTACGCGCTGGGCGACCTGATGCGCCTGGCCGGGCGCATCGCCGGGCGCCAGCGCCCCGTCGCCGACGTGCCGGCGGCCCTGGCCTATCCGCTGGCCGGCCTGCTCGAACTCTTGCCCGGCAATCCCTGGATGAGCCGCGACAACCTCGACTCGATGAAGGTCGATAACGTCGTCGACCCCACCATCCAGGCCGTCACGGCGCAAGCACTGGGCGTCAAGTTGACCGCGCTCGAAGCGGTGGCGCCGCACTACCTGCGCCGCTCCGAGCGCAACGACGACTACCGCGCCCGCGCCGGCCGCTAACCTTTTATCCGGATTCCCATGCTCACCACCGAACTTGATCCAACGCTCTCGCAAACCCTGGATACGGCCCGCAAATCGGGCCTGACCCTCGTCATCGGCAACAAGAACTATTCATCCTGGTCGATGCGGCCATGGGTGGTGATGACCGGCTTCGGCATCCCCTTCCGGGAAGTGCGCGTGTTGTTCGACCAGATCGACACGTCGGCGCGCATCGCCGAATTTTCGGCCTCGGGCCGGGTGCCGGTGCTGCTGAATGGCGAAATGACGATCTGGGACAGCCTGGCCATCTGCGAATACCTGGCCGAGCAGTTCCCTGAAAAGCACCTGTGGCCGCAAGACACGGCGGCGCGCGCGATGGCGCGCTCGGTGACGGCCGAAATGCATTCGAGCTTTACCGGCCTGCGTTCGGCCATGACGTTCAACCTGCGCGAACACCTGCCAGGGCGCGGCCGCACGCCCGAAGCGCAGGGCGATATCGGCCGCATCTGCGAAATCTGGGAAGACTGCATGGCCCACTACGGGCACCACCAGTTCCTGTTTGGCGACTTCTGCATCGCCGACGCCTTCTTCGCGCCCGTGGTGATGCGTTTCAAGACCTACGGCGTGTCGCTCGCGCCGGCCCTGCAGGCCTATTGTGAACGCGTGCAGGCCTATCCAGCCGTGGCCCAGTGGGTGCGCGAAGGCCTGCTTGAAACCGAGCGCGCGCCGATCCACGACGCCGAACTGCCAAAGTGAAGACCTATGTCGTCGGCGGCGCCGTGCGCGACGCGCTGCTTGGCCTGCCTGTCAAAGACCACGACCACGTTGTCGTCGGGGCCACGCCTGAACAGATGGTGGCCCAGGGTTTCCGCCCGGTGGGCAAGGATTTCCCCGTCTTCCTGCACCCCGAAACGAACGAGGAATACGCCCTCGCCCGTACCGAGCGCAAGACCGCGCCCGGCTATCACGGCTTCGTGTTCCACACCGCGCCCGACGTCAAGCTCGAGGACGACCTGGTACGGCGCGACCTGACCATCAACGCCATCGCGCGCGCCGACGATGGCAGCCTGACCGACCCGTTCAATGGCCGCGCCGACATTGCGGCGCGCGTGTTCCGGCACGTCTCCGATGCCTTTGCCGAAGACCCGGTGCGCATCCTGCGCGTGGCGCGCTTCGCGGCCCGCTTTGGCGACTTCACGGTCGCGCCGGAGACGGCAGCACTGATGGCGTCGATGGTCGCCGCCGGCGAGGTCGACGCCCTCGTGCCCGAGCGCGTGTGGCAGGAAGTGGCGCGCGGCCTGATGGAAGCGACGCCCTCGCGCATGTTCGCGGTGCTGCGCGACTGCGGCGCGCTGGCGCGCCTGATGCCCGAACTCGATGCCCTGTGGGGCGTGCCGCAGCCGCCGGCCCATCATCCGGAGGTGGACACGGGCGTGCACATCATGCTGGTCATCGACCATGCCGCGGCGCGCGGTTTCGAGCTGCCGGTGCGCTTCGCCGCGCTGGTGCACGACCTGGGCAAGGGCGCCACGCCGCCGGAACAATGGCCGTCCCACCATGGCCACGAGGGCATGGGCCTGAAATTGATCGAGGCCCTGTGCAAACGCCTCAAGGTGTCCAACGATTGCCGCGAGCTGGCCATCCTGACGGCGCGCGAACACGGCAACGTCAGCCGCGCCCTGGAGCTGCGCGCCAACACCCTGGTGACGCTGTTCGAACGTTGCGACGCTTTCCGCAAGCCCCAGCGTTTTGAGCAGATGCTGCTCGCTGCCGAATGCGACTTCCGCGGCCGTGCCGGCGCCGACTTCCTCACGCGTCCCTATCCGCAGGCGCCGCACCTGCTCGACGCCCTGGCTGGCGCGCGCGCCGTCAACGCGGGCGCGGTGGCGCAGCGCTGTGGCGAGAACTGGGCGCGCATTCCCGAGGCGGTGCACGCGGCGCGCGTGTCGGCCGTCAAGCACGCCCTCAAGCACGACAGCTAGCCGTCAAATCCTGCTATTCTTAAGCGACGTGCTGGAGGTGTTCATGTCGCCCACCCGTCGCTATGCCTTGCTGGCCTTCGCCCTGTGCGCTGTGAGCGCAGCTTTGGCGCAATCGTTCTCGGGCGAGCCAATCCGCCCCTTGCCGGAGCATGTCGCCGGCGACCCGGCGCGCGTCGCCCTGGGACGCCTGCTGTTCAACGATGTGCGCTTTGCGCGCGACAGCAGGCAAAGCTGTGCCAGCTGCCACGACTTCGCGCACGGCGGCGCCGATGGCAAGGCGCATTCGACGGGCCATGCCGGCAAAACCAATGCCCTCAATACGCCAACGGTGTTCAACAGCGCGCTCAACTTCCGCCAGTCCTGGACCGGCCGTGAAGCAACGCTGGAAGAGCGCCTCGACTTCATCGTCAGCAGCCCCGCCGTGTTCAACAACAGCTGGACCCTGGTGGTGGCGCGCCTGGCCGACGATGCGCCGCTGGTGGCGCGCTTCGACGCCGCCTACCCGAACGGCCTGCGCGCCGAAAATGTGCGCGACGCACTGGTCCAGTACCTGCGCCAGCTGCTCACACCTTCGCGCTTCGACCGCTTCCTGCGCGGCGAGCCGGATGCCATCAGCGCGCAGGAAAAGCAGGGTTACGCCAGGTTCAAGGACTATGGCTGCACCGCCTGCCACCAGGGCATCAACGTTGGCGGCAATATGTTCCAGAAGTTCGGCGCCATGCGCGAGCTGCCCAACCTGAGCACGAGCGCGGCCGACCTGGGCCGCTTTACCGTCACCGGCCTTGAGGCGGACCGGCATGTCTTCCGCGTCCCGAGCCTGCGCAATGTGGCGCTGACGGCGCCGTATTTCCATAACGGCTCCGTCGCCACGCTCGACGAGGCGGTCGACGTGATGTTCCGCTACCAGCTTGGACGCAGCGCCCCGGCCGAAGACAAGGCGCTGATCGTGCGCTTCCTGCAGACGCTGAGCGCCGAACACCTGCCGCCGGCGGGGGCCGGGAAATGAAGCCGGGCCGGCGCCTGCGCAACGGTATGATCCTGCTGGTGCTCGCGCTGTTGCTGGGCTTTCTGTTCATGCGCACGCAAGCGGTCGATATCGAAGCGCAGGACCGCGTGATGCTGGACCTGCGCGAACTGGGCAAGCTCGACGCCGAGTGGAACGTCAACATCCTGCGCTCGCATATCGGCCTGAACCTCGACTACGATGCGCTGGCCGCGCCGCTGCCGCGCATGCGCACCTTGCGCGCCCAGCTCGAGGCGGCCCTGTACCTGACACGCGGCGATGCGGCCCGGCGCGCCCTGCAAGCGCTGGGCGACCGCCTGCAGGACAAGGAGACGATGGTCGAGCAATTCAAGTCGCAGAACGCCATCTTGCGCAACGCGCTGGTGTTCCTGCCGCCGGCGGTGGGCGAGCTGAAGCTGGCGCTATACCGCAACGACGAGCGCGCCCCGGCGCGCGCCATCGTCGCGATGAACGCGGCGCTCAACGAACTGCTCGTTGAAATCCTGCGCTTCAATCTCGCGCCGGACATCACCCTCGGCGCCCATATCCGCCAGAACATCGATTCCATCCTGGCGCAGCGCGCCGCCTTCGTGCCGGCCACCGCCGACACGATCGAAGAGCTGGCCGCACATGCGCGCGCGATCGTGCGCTTTCGCCTGATGGAAAACCAGCTCGAAGCGCAGATCAATGCCACCCGCACCGACGAAGCGCTCGACAAGCTGAGCGCCCAGTTCGACCAGGCCTTCGACGATGTCCTGCTCGAACGCCAGCGCTATCGCAGCTACCTGTTCGCCTATTCCGGCCTGCTGCTGGTATTGCTGGCCTATTCCGTCTGGCGCCTGCGCCGCAGCTACCGCATCATCGGCCTGGTGAACCAGCGCCTGCAGGGCGCCAACGAGAACCTCGAACAGCGTGTATCGGAGCGCACCGCCGAACTGGAAGCGCAGTCGCGCCGCCTCGAGCAACTGGCCCAGCATGACAGCCTGACCGGTTTGATCAACTACGGCATGTTCATGCGCATGCTCGAACACGCGCTGGTGCGCGCCAGCCGGCGTGGCGTGGTGGTGGCGGTGATGTTCATCGACCTCGATGGCTTCAAGGCCGTCAACGACACCTGGGGCCATGCCGCGGGCGACCTGGTGCTCAAGGAAGTGGCGCGGCGCGTGCAAAAGCGCCTGCGCCAGGAAGACGCGCTGGCGCGCCTGGGCGGCGACGAATTCGTGATCCTGGTCGAAGAAGCAGGTTCGCGCGAGGGCACGATGCGGGTGGCCCAGGACACGCTCGACGAAATCGCCGGCATCGTCGAAGCGGGCGGCCACCCGGTGACGATCTCGGCCAGCATCGGCATCAGCAGCGCTTGCGGACGCAGCGGCGCCGCGCGCGGTGCGGCCGCGCTGCTGGCCGAGGCCGACCTGGCCATGTACCAGGCCAAGCAGCAGGGCAAGAACGCCTATGCCTTCAGCCCGCGTGCCCAGTGGAGCGAAAGCTAGGCCATGGCCGTGCGCGCCGGACAATGTGCGTTACAATGGGACGCAATTGATGCGCTGCACCATGAGGAGTCCTCACGATGGCAACGACACTGTTCCAGAATCCCTTGACGCGCTGGCTCGGTGGCGGCAAGGGCAGCAAGCCGCCCCGCTCGAGCATCATGGTCAAGCAGCTCGAAGAGCGCGACCGCCGCCGCATGCTCAAGCACTTCCTCGCCCTCGACAACAGCGACCGCCTGCTGCGCTTTGGCACCATGTTGCCGGACGAGCAGATCGGCGCCTACGTCGCGCGCATCAACTTCGCCAACGACACCGTGTATGGTGTCTACAATCGCGTGTTCCGCCTGGTGGCCGTGGGCCATCTTGCGTTCGCGTCCAAGGAAATGCTGCCCGGCAAATTCGAGACCGAGAAGGACCGCGTCGCCGAATTCGGCGTCTCGGTGTCGAAGTCGGCGCGCGGGCTGGGCATCGGTTCCAAGCTGTTCGAGCGCGCCGCCATCCACTGCCGCAATTCCGACGTCGACGTCCTGTATATGCACTACCTGTCGACCAACGCGGCGATCCAGCACATCGCCAAGAAAGCCGGCATGGAAGTCCAACGCGAATATGGCGAAGCCGATGCCTACCTCAAGCTGCTGCCGCCCAATCCGGCCAGCGTGCTGCAGGAAGCGCTGGAAGAGCAGTTCGCCACCATCGACTACACCCTCAAAGCCAACACGCGCGCTGCCGTCAAGCTGTTCGAGCCCAAGAAATGAGCAAGCTTGGCATGGGCTGGACCCCGATTGCCCACGTCCTGGCGTGAGGCGCGGCCGCGCTCGGGCGTAGGCGCAATCCGACGCTGTCCCCGAATTTGGCTACGCATGCCTTGGCCACCGCTAGTTATTTGATTCTCGGAAACTTGATACCAAATGTAATCGTCAATCGTACGGCCCCGCCCGCCAACGGGGCCGATGCTAGATTGTCCTCTCGACGAACCGGGCCTTTCTCGGGTCCATCACAAGGAGGAAACACAATGACTTTACGACGATCCTTAACCGCAATCTGCGTGCTGGCCGGCGCACTGTCGGCACCATATGCGCTCGCTGCCGACATCAGCAATCCGGTCCAGGCCTTGACGCTGGTCGATGGCTCCGCCTTCTTCGGCGCCCTGTTCACGGGCAATAATTCGGGCAACACCTTCGTTGATCGCTACACCTTTACCACCTCCGGCCTGGCCAATCTGAGCGCCGACCTGAGTTCCCATTCTGGTGTGGCGAGCAACGGGCTCGACATCACAGGCTTTGCGCTTTACAACAGCGGCGGCCTGGTGCAGGCCGGCAACCAGCTGTCGACCGGGGTGCTGGACCAATGGAGCCTGGCTTCCGGCACCCTGGCAGCCGGCGACTACTACCTGCAGGTGAGTGGCAGCGTCATGTCCCAGTCGGCCGGCAAGTACTACGCCAGTGCCACGGTGACACCTGTGCCAGAACCTGAGAACGCCGCCATGCTGCTCGGCGGCCTGGGCCTGCTGGCCCTGGCCAAGCGGCGCCAGTCGCGCGGCTAATTTCCTGCGTGCGGTGGGGACCGGGACAGTGGTATTCTCCTGCTTCGGTCCCTATTGCACGTAAGGAGAGTCATGCGTTACCTGAAGCTTGTTGTTGCCATCGCCGGCCTGCTGGCCGGTTCCGCTGTTGCCTCACCTGCCAACCCGGCCATCGGCGCCGAATACGTCACCCTGGCGTCGCCCCAGGCACCCCAGGCCGATGGCAAGAAAATCGAAGTCATCGAATTTTTCATGTACCACTGCCCGGCCTGCAATGCCATCGAGCCCGAATTGGCGGCCTGGGTCAAGAAGCACGGCGACACGGTGCATTTCCGCCGCATCCACCTGCCGCACGGGACCATCGATCCTGAAGCGCACCTGTTCCTCACCCTCGAAGCGATGGGCAAGGAAGACGCCCTGCATGCGAGCGTGATGCAAGCCTGGCATGTCGATCACCATCGCTTGAAAGACGACGCCGACAACCTCGACTGGGCGCTCAAGAATGGCCTCGACAAGGCCAAATTCCAGGATGCCTACAACTCCTTCGGCGTGACGACCAAGCTGCGCAACCTGACGCGCCTGGCCAATAATTATGCCGTCAACAGCACGCCGACCCTGGTTATCGACGGGCGCTACCAGACCAATCCATCGATGGTCGAGACCAGCAACCGCGGCCTGCCGCGCGACGACCTCGCGCGCGCCTCGATGCAGGTGGTTGACGCGCTCGTGGCCAAAGCTGCCAGCGAGAAGAAGTAGAGTCCATGGCGCGCGTCATCGTGCCGGTCGCCGAGCGCGACTTCGACCCCAGCGAAGTGGCGCTCAGCTGGCAGCAGCTGCGCGCCGCCGGCCACGACGTGCGCTTTGCCACCGCCAGCGGCGCGCCGGGCCAGGCCGATCCGCGCATGATCAGCGGCGAAGGCCTCGACCCCTGGGGCTGGATCCCCGGCCTGCGCAAACTGCGCGTGATCGGCCTGATGCTGCGTGCCGACGCGCGCGCCCGCGCCGCCTATGCCGCCTTGCTGCAAGACGCCGCCTTCGTGCAGCCGCTGCGCTTTGCCGATCTGGCTGTCCAGGACTTTGACGGCCTGCTGCTGCCCGGTGGCCACGCCAAGGGCATGTTGCCATACCTGGAAGACGCCACGCTGCAAGGCTTCGTCGCCGACTTCTTCGACGCCGGCAAGCCGGTGGCGGCCGTCTGCCACGGCGTGCTGCTCGCCGCGCGTTCGGTGTCGAAGGCGACGGGCCGCTCGGTCCTCTATGGCCGCCAGACGACGGCGCTGACGTGGCAGCTCGAACGCAGCGCCTGGCACCTGACCAAATACCTGGCCCGCTTCTGGGACCCCGGCTACTACCGCACCTACGCCGAAGCGCCGGGCGATCCGGTTGGCTATATGAGCGTCGAGCAGGAGGTCAAGCGCGCGTTGGCCGCCGACAGCGATTTCCTCGACGTGCCGAAGGACGCGCCGCACCACTGGCACAAGGCCAGCGGCATGGTGCGCGACGCGCCCGACGACGCCCGTCCCGCCTGGGTGGTCCGCGACGGCAATTACTTGTCGGCCCGCTGGCCTGGCGACGTCCACACCCTCGCGCGCCAGTTTGCAGCTATGCTCGCGCATACTTGATTGAATTTATTGGAGAACACGATGACGATTCTGGTGCTTGGCCTGCTGATCTTCCTTGGCGTGCATTCGGTACGCATTTTCGCCGATCCCTGGCGCAGCGCGATGCGCGCGCGCTTGGGGGCGGGCGCGTGGAAGGGGCTTTACTCCGTGCTGTCGCTGGCTGGTTTTGGCCTGATCGTGTGGGGTTTCAAGCTGGCCTGGGTGCAGCCGATCGTGGTGTGGATGCCGCCCGAAGGCATGCGCCACCTGGCCGGCTTGCTGATGGCGTTCGCTTTCGTCTTCCTGGTCGCCGCTTACGTCCCGCGCAATAACATCAAGGCGCGCCTGCACCACCCGATGCTGCTGTCGGTGAAGATCTGGGCGCTGGCTCACTTGCTGGCCAATGGCATGCTGGTCGATGTGGTGCTGTTCGGAGCCCTGCTGGTGTGGGCCGTGCTGTGTTTCCGCGCCGCGCGCCAGCGCGACCGCGCCGAAAACATCACCTACCCGCCCGGCACGCCCGGCGCGACGATGCTTACCGTCCTGCTCGGCCTGGCCGTCTGGGGCGCGATGGCATTCTGGCTGCACGGCTACCTGTTCGGCGTGCGTCCTTTTGGTTGAAGTCAAAACAATTCGCGGACTTGGACCAGCATCGAGGGACTAGCACTTGGGGTATTGATTGTGAATGAAATACTTATTCTGAAGATTACCGATAATGTTCACGTCGATTTGAATGGCATGAAACTGATCTCGACAAATGAAGTAGCGGAAGCTCTCAACAAGATCCAGACCGACAGACCAGACCTGATCGTTTCTATCGAAGCCGACAATTCAAGATACTACGAGGCCATTGGCAAGGCGATTTATGGAAGCCACCGTGCAGGATTTTCCGGGGAACGGTTGCGCATCCTTATCGAAGGGAAGCTCTCGGGATCCTGACTACAATAGGCCACGTGGCTGGCGCGGCAACTTCAAGTAGCGAAAGCAAA